>DATBGU010000182.1:0-30859 GCA_036557825.1 Gemmataceae bacterium | reverse complement strand
CTCGACGCTTTCGGGATCGACGTTCATGTAGCCGCAGACGCGGCGAAACATCCGGCGAGCGGCCTTCGTCGAGCCGTCCCACGCATCGGGGAAGTATTCGGAGGTCGGCAGAAGGATCGGCCGTTCGAGCAGGATGTGCAGCCCGAACTGTTTGGTTAGCCAGCCCAAGCGATCTTCGACCCAGCGCTTGGCGGATGGATCACAGGGACAGCTGGGGCGGAACCATCCGAACATGCGTTGGTCCTCTCGCTCGTAGGGTGGGTCGGCGAAGGAGGCCCACCAGCCAGGCAATCGCGTGCAGCATACCACGCCGCCGGACGCATGAGGAGCGTCTTCCGGGCGGCGCCTCCGTTTTCACCGTTTGTTGACGTGGATGTTGTATCCGCCCATAATCACATCTGCCCCACCGCATGTTCCAACCCGGTAGCCTCATCATGCACCGCTGGTTTCTCTCGTCCTTCGCTCTCGTCGTCTCGTTCGGCACAACCACGCTCGCCGAGATGCCGCACGGCCTGCGCGTACCGGACGGCTTCGAGGTCACGGAGTTCGCCGACAGCACGCTGGCCAACGATATCTATTGCCTGACGCTCGATCCGAAAGGGCGCGTCGTCGTCTCCGGGCGTGGCTATATTCGCCTGCTGCTCGATGACAACGGCGACGGCCGCGCCGACCGAGCGTTGGACTTCGTCGGAGCGCCGAAGGACGGAGCAATGGGACTCTTTTGGGAGGGCAATACGCTCTTTTGCATGGGCGACGGCGGCCTGCGCCGCTACCGCGACGCCAGCGGCGATGGCCGGTTACATCCCCCCGAATTGCTCCATCCGTTCAAGACCGGCGGCGAGCATACCGCTCACGCCATGCGCCGCGGCCCGGACGGCTGGATGTACGTGCTGTGCGGCAACAACACCGGCATTGGTCCCAAGAACGCCATGCATTCGACCTCGCCGATCCACGCGCCGGTCGCCGGCTGCGTGCTGCGCTTGTCGCCGGATTTCAAGGACTGCGAGATCGTCGCCGACGGTTTCCGCAACGCCTACGCTTTCGACTTCAACAGTGCCGGCGACCTGTTCACGTTCGATTCGGACAACGAGCGTTGCGTATCCCTGCCGTGGTACGAGCCGACGCGCTGCTATCACGTCGTCGCCGGCGGTCATTACGGCTGGCAGAACCCGCAGCACGCGCAGACCTGGCGGCTGCCTCCGTACTTTCTCGATGTCGTCGCGCCGGTGGCGACGCTGGGCCGCGGCTCGCCGACCGGCGTCGCCTGCTACCGGCACACGCAGTTCCCCACGAAGTACCGCGACGGCCTGTTTCTCTGCGACTGGACGTTCGGCCGCATCTACTTTCTGCCGCTGGAGCGCCGCGGCTCCTCCTATACCGCTCGCCCGGAGGTGTTCTTGCAAGCGACGGGTGACAACGGCTTCGCACCGACCGCCGCGGCCGTGCATCCCGTCACCGGCGATCTATACGTCTCCATCGGCGGGCGCGGCACACGCGGGGCCGTTTACCGCATCCGCTATCCGAGGGGATTGCGCGATGTGAAGGCCGCCGAGGTGGCTCGCTTGCAGCCGGCCGTCCGCTCACTCGACTGGCATCCCGACGCCCAGGCGGCGTGGATCAAACAGGCGACCGGCTCCGATCCGCACGCACGGCGCCGCGCCCTGGAGCTAATCCGCCGCCATCGCGATCGCTTCACGCCCGAGCAATTGGCGGAGGTGATTCGCGCCAACAGCACAGAGGCGGATCGCGGTCTGCGTCGGGCGACGGCCACGCTCATAGATCGGCAGCCCGTCGAGCGTCCGAAGGGCGATCCGCTCGCCGAAATCACCTGGGGCCTGGGCCGTCCCGGATTCGAGGTCACGCATTTGCTGGCGGACAAGGGCATCGCGGCGGATGTGCGGCTGGACGCAGTGCGCATCGTGCAGCTGGCGCTGGGAGGGCTGATGGCGGCCAAAGCGAAGGGCACCGTCTGGGAGGGCTACTCGCGCCGCCGCGATGACATCGCCATGTCAGCGGAAGCTCGCTCCGCCCTGCGCGCCGCGTTTCCGTCGGAACATGCGGACCTTGACCGCGAGCTGTCGCGCACCCTCGCCATGATCGAGGACGACGATCCCTCCACGCTCGCTAAAATCGCCGCCTGCCTGACCTCCGACTCCGATCCGGTCGAGGACATTCATTACCTCATCGTCCTGGCCCGCTTGCGCGCGCCGCGAACGCCGGCGCTCACGAAGCGAACAGCAGCGGCCCTGCTCGCCCTCGATGCCAAGATCGCCCGGCGTCATCTGAACCGCGACACCAACTGGCCCTTGCGCATCGCCGAACTGCACGCCGAGTTGGCCCACAAGGATGCCGCCCTCAACCAGGCGATGATCGCTCACGCCGACTTCGGGCGGCCCGATCACGTCCTTTTCGCGCGCTGCCCCGATTTCGACCGTCGCCGCGCCGCCGAAATCTTGCTGAACCGCAGTGAGCGCGAGGAGGACTTCCCCTGGAGCGCCGATCACGTCGCCCTGCTGGGTAGTCTCCCGCAAGAGCGCGTCGTCGCCGTGCTGCGGCGTTTATGGGGCGAGCATGGCGTGGACGATGCCATCCTGACGCTCCTGGCCCGTGAGCCGCGCGCGGAGGACCGCGACCGCTTTCTGATCGGACTGGGTTCCTCGCGCCTCGACATTCTGCTCCGCTCCCTCGATGCCCTGGAGAAATTGCCGCCCCACTCGCCGGATCGGACGCGCGATCGCGACGAGTTCCTCGCCCTCCTGCTGGCCCTGCGCCGGCTGCCGGAGGGAAAAGAGACGGACAAGGTGCGCGATCGGCTGACAGCCTACCTGGCGCGGCGCAGCGGGCAAAAGCGGGCGACGCTTGCCGCCTGGGTGGAATGGTACGTTCAAAAGTATCCCCAGCGAGCGGCGCGTCTGAGCGACGCGGACGGCGTCGATGTCGCGGCCTGGGACAAGCGCTTGACGGCGCTGGACTGGTCGGCCGGGGACGCCGAGCGTGGCCGGCTCGTTTTCAGCAAGGCGAACTGCGCTTCGTGTCATTCGGGAGTGCAAGCCCTCGGCCCAGACCTGCGCGGCGTTACCGGACGCTTCGCGCGGCCCGACCTGTTCGCCGCCATCGTGCAGCCGAGCAAGGACGTTTCACCGCGCTACCGCACCACGCAGATCACGACCGCCGCCGGAAAGGTCTATCAGGGCTTGATCGTCTACGAGGCCGTCGATAGCGTCCTCTTGCAAACCGGCCCGGCCGCGACGGTCCGCCTGACCAACCCGCAGATCCGCGAGCGTCGCTTGACCGCGGCATCGCTAATGCCGGCCGGCCTGCTCGACAAGCTCAGCGACCGCGACATCGCCGATCTGTACGCCTATCTCAAAACGCTGAGCGCCGCGCCGTGAATCGTTACAATCAGAAAGCAATCAACCACGAAACACACGAAAAACACGAAAAAAAGAATAGAAGAATGGACACTACGTACACCTCTTCGGCTCTCGGAATTGGATTGCTTTTCTTTCTTTTTTTCGTGTCTTTCGTGTGTTTCGTGGTTGATTCTTTCCAACCTCATCGCCGGGAGGATTCCTCGTGCGTTACGCCGTCCTGGGAGCGGCCGGACAACTCGGCCGCGATCTTTGTCCGCGTCTGCCCGGTGAAGTCGTGCCCCTCAGCCGAAGCGGTTCGCCCGTCGCCGATTTGAGCCGGCCGGAGTCGCTTCGCGGCATGTTCGACCACGTGCGGCCCGACGTGGTCGTCAACTGCGCCGCCTACAACTTCGTCGATAAGGCCGAGAGCGAGCCGCAGGAAGCGTTCGCCGTCAACGCCTGGGGCGTCCGCGAATTGGCCCACCTGTGCCGCGAGCGCGATTGTCAGTTCGTCCACTTCAGCACGGATTACGTCTTCGGACTCGACGACACGCGCCGGCAGCCGTGGACCGAAAGCGATGCGCCGGGTCCGGTCAGCGTTTACGGCCTGAGCAAGCTGGCGGGCGAATATCTCGTGCGCGCCCTGTGTCCGCGCCATCTGGTCATTCGCACTTGCGGACTGTACGGCGTCTGGGGCAGCGGCGGCAAGGGCGGAAACTTCATCGAGACGATGCTGCGCCTGGCCAATCAGGGCAAGCCGCTGCGCGTCGTGGACGATCAAATCTGCACGCCCAGCTACACCGTCGATGTCGCCGAGACGACCGTCGAGCTTCTGACCGCGGGCCGGTCGGGACTGTATCACGTCACCAACTCCGGCAGTTGTTCGTGGTACGAACTGGCCCGCGCCGTCTTCGAGTTGACCCACGTGCAAGCCGACCTCAGCCCCATCCCCACGAGCGCTCGCTCGGATCCTGCCCGCCGGCCGGCATACAGTGTCCTCGATCACGCGGCCCTGCGCGGCCTGGGCCTCACATCGCCGCGCCCCTGGCGCGACGCCCTGAACGCGTACCTGAACGAGCGCCGACGGAAAACTTGAAGAAAACAGATTCCCCAGCGGAAAAGAAGCTGCGGAAACGTCTCGGTCGTAGCGGAATTGACGCTTATCGGATCTCCGAATCCGCACATCGCCCCGATTTTCTTATCGCCCCAACTCGCCTCTCCGCTTTGTGAGCTATATTCCGAACAGACGCCCTATTTTCCCATAGTGCGCCCTGCTCGGTAATCGCACTCTCGGAAAGGGATGTGCGTCCATCGGGCAGCGCAACGAGGTCCAACACCATGAGCAGCGAAAGCGCCTCCTCCTCGGATTTCGTTGTCACCGACCGGCGGAGCGGCGATCGTCGCCAGATGGGCGATCGCCGCAAGCGTTCCATTCCGGTCGCGGTCGAACGTCGGGGCGGCAAGGAGCGGCGCGAGCGCGGCGAACGGCGTCGCCAGGTCGATCCCACCACCTGCGAAAAAGATTACAGCGACGAAGAAATCATTTTCATGAAGGCGATGGACCAGTACAAGCGCGCCAATCGCCGTCCCTTCCCGACCTGGAGCGAGGTGCTCGAAGTGCTGCGCTCGCTCGGCTACCGCAAGACCGAGGAGGCGACCGAATTGCCCGGTTTGCCCCTGGCGCCGGCGGCCGAGACGTAAGCAGTCGCCGGTAGGCAGTAAGCAGTCGCCAGTAGGCAGTAAGCGGTAGGCAGTAAGCGGTAGGCAGTAAGCGGTAGGCGGTAGGCAATGAAGAATTGCCTGCTTACTGCTTACTGGCGACTGCTTACACTTTCAGTCCCACCGCACGCATCAGCGCCAGCGCATTGCTGTTGCGAACGACGCCGGGCTGCAATTGGTAGTCGAAGATCATCACGCCGTTCTCGAAATGGTCGGCGAAGTGGACGTTGGCGGCGCGCGAGCCGAGTTGCTCGGCGATGTGCGTCAGCGACAGGTCGTGCGTCGTCACCAGTCCGATCGCACCCGCCTCGACCAGGCCGCTCACGACCGCCTCGGCGCCGAGACGCCGATCGTGTGAGTTGGTGCCGGCGAAAATCTCATCCAGCAAAAACAGCAACGGCAACGGTCCGCGCGTCAGGTCCACGATCTGACGCACGCGCAGGATCTCGGCGTAGAAGCGCGAACGGCCCTCCTGGAGCGAATCCTGAATTCGCAGCGTCGCGCCGACGGCCAACGGTGACAGACGCAAGCGACGCGCCCGCACCGGCGCGCCGGCCAAGGCCAGAACGACGTTGATGCCCACCGTCCGCAGGAAGGTGCTCTTGCCGGACATGTTCGATCCGCTAACGATCAATGCCCGCAGGCCGCCGGTCAGGTGCAAATCGTTGCGCACGCAGCGCGAGGCCGGCAGCAACGGATGGCCGAGTTGTTCGCCGTCGCAGCACGGCGCGCCGTCGGTTACGATCTCCGGGAAGGGATCGTCGGCGTTCTCGTAGCCGTAGGCGGCGAGAGCGCACAGCGCCTCGAACTGGCCGACGACGGCCAGCCAGCGACCGATGGCCGGCCCGGCGACGGCGCGCCACGACTCGATGGCGTGGGCCATCTGCGTGCCCCACATCAGCAGGTAGGCCAGCGGCGCGAACAACTGATTGCGACGCGAATTGAGCAGATCGAGCAGGTTGCCCAGCTGCGCGATGCGCTCCGACGGCGGCACTGCGCGGCCCTTTCTCCCCCCTTCACCCCCAACCCCTCTTCCCCCAAGGGGGGAGAGGGGAGAAACCTTGCTCCCCTCTCTCCCGCTTCGGGGGAGAGGGGTTGGGGGTGAGGGAGTATCGAGGGCGGCGCGCAGCTCGCATAGGCGCGGGGCTGTGAACGCGGCGCGCTCCAGGCGGGCGAGCACGCTCGACAGCAGGGCCAGATCCCGGCCGCGGCGATCGACGGCCGACAGCACGCGCTGCACGCGACCGTAAAAGTATCCGGCGAAGCTCGCCTGCACTGCGATCAGAATCGCGAACGGCACTGACCGCAGATCATTGAAGAATCGGCCAAATATGGTGGTCTTATCGAGCAGGCCGAGCAGCGACAGCAGCCAGCCGGTCAGCGCGGTCGTCGTCAGCAAACCAAGAGCGAGCGCCAACCAGCGCGGCCATTGCCTCGTCAGCAGCGGCGCTTCCGCGCCCCAGGCGGCCAAAGCGTCGAAATCGACGCCGGCCGGCACGTTTCCGCCCAGCAGGGCAAGATCCTCGCGGAGGTCGAGCAGCGGCCGTAACTCCGCGACCGCGGCCTGACGCGCCCGCACTTCCTCCGGCGCGGCGGCTTGCAGTAGCCACGATGCCAGCGTCTTTTCGCCGCTGCGCGTGCGGGCCGTACACAACAACTCGAACAGCGATCCCGCGCCGAACAGGTCGAGATCGCCGGCGTAGGGATGCGTCTCATCCCGGAAGCGATCGCCGCTCTGTCCGTGTCCCTTCCAGTCGTCGTGCAGCCGCGCCAAGCCGTTTTCGTAAAAGACGACGGCGCGCTGCGAGCGGTGCCAGTCCCGTGTCACTCGTTCGTGATGGACAAGCAGGACCGAGTAGAGCAGGACCGGCAGAATTAGCCACCACGGTGAGAGCCAATGCGCTCCGAAGGCCAGCAGCAGCACAACCACTCCGGCCAGGAAGACGACGACGCGCGCATTGCCGGCCAGTCGCTCTTGTCGCGCCAGCTGCGCCGTGCGGAAGCGGCGCTCATCGAGGCGCGCGGCGTATTCCTTGACGGGCGGCAAGGGCGATGCCCCGGACGTTGCCTGCGACGTGGGTTCCACAACTTCTCCCGCTCCGAGTCGGCCGGCGATCAATCCATTCCGAACACCATATCGGAAATGATCGTCCGCCGCAGCGCCGGGCGAACTGGGCAAGGTACCGTCAGTCCACCGTCACCTGCGCCAGAAACGCGCGTGTCGCCTCCTGGCCGGGCTGCCCGAAGATTTGCCCCGCCGGTCCCGACTCGGCGACGCGGCCGTCGTGCATGACGTGGACGGTATGCGCGACGCGGCGGGCGAAGCTCATGGCGTGCGTGACGACAACCATCGTCTGCCCCGATGCGGCCAGGTCGGCGATGACTTGCAACACCTCGGCGGCCATGCGCGGATCGAGGGCGCTGGTCGGCTCGTCGAACAGAATCGCCTCCGGCTTCATGGCCAGCGCCCGCGCGATGGCCACGCGCTGCTGCTGACCGCCGGACAACTGCTCCGGCCAGGCATCGACCCGGTCGGCCAGCCCCACGCGCCCGAGCAGAAGGCGCGCCGTCGCCTCCGCCTCGTCGCGCGGTCGTTTCAGCACCCACAGAGGACCGGACATCACGTTGTCCAGCACGCGCAAATGCGGGAACAAATGAAACTGCTGGAACACCATGCCGACGCGCCGCCGCAGTCGCGGCAGAACACCATCCCGCCGCGCCGCGCCGGCGTCCGGTGTCAGCACGATGTCATCGACGCGCACGTCGCCTTGCTGGAACGTCTCCAGGCCGTTGAGGCAACGCAACAGGGTGCTTTTGCCGCCCCCGGACGGTCCGATGACGACCGCCACCTCGCCGCGGCGCACCGTCAGCGACACGCCGTCCAGCACGCGCAGGCGGTCGTGGTTCTTCACCAACTCGCGCACTTCGATCATGGCCTTCTCCAACTTGACGGCAAGAAATCGACGGCAAAGCGTTGAGATTCCAAGATCGGTCCAACCGAGAATCCCCCGCGCCGCCTGGCCGGCCGTGTCAGGGTTGCCGCCCGTGAGGGGGCGCGTTGCCGGGAGGCGCCTTCGGCCCGTTCTCCATCAGCGGCTTGCTCAGCATGATGGTCAAGTCCTTGGCGATGTTGGCCCGTTTCAGGAACAAAAGGGCAAAGCAGGAATCGACCAGCGGATCGTGGCGATCGCGCCAACTGCCGTCATCCCGCTGCGCTTTCAGCACGAGGGGACAACCCCAGTCGTACCAATCCTTGTCGCCGATACGATCTTTCCCATAAATCATGCCGACGCGCTCCACGCACCACAGAAAGTACAGGTCTCCCCAGGCGTCGGCCTGGAAGAGCGTTCCTGTGTACTGGGAGCGGATGCCGGGATCGCCCTTTCGCCGGCCGATCGAGCGGGCCACGTAGGCGAACGCTCGGTTCGCGTCCGCTCGCTTCTTGGCGGTATCGACTTCCAGGACTTTGGTGACGAACTCGCTGTCCTCCCGCAAAGCTTTTTCGATCGCCAAGGCGATCAGGCCGGCGCACGTGCTGGTCGTCCAGAGGTATCTCGGCTCGACGGTGCTGTAAATCCAGTGGCCGTCGGCGGCCTGGTTGACGTTGAAATGCTCGGCCGTGGCGAGAAGAACGTCGCGCACCGGGACGCCATGCCGGCGGGCGCCCCACAAGGCCAACATGACGAACTGCGTGTTCGAGATGGAATAATACGGCCGGTTCTTCACGTTGGGCTTGTAAGCGCCTTGCTGCAAGGAGGCCAATAGATCGGCCTCCTGTTTCGGCGTCAGCAGAACCGCGTTGTAATCCCAGACCCCGCTGCTCCATTGCCCGGCGATGATCCGAAGGGCGAAGGTCCGGGCCAATTTGTGGTCGTTTTCCGCCAGTCCCTGGGGCAAACTCTCGTCCCAGCGGTTCAGGAAGAACAAGGCCGCGGAAAGAACGTAATTCTTTTCCATTCGCGGCGCCTCGGCATGGAGGATCTCGGCCACCTGCGCGATGGCGGGATCATCGGGGGGCACACCGCATTCCAGAAGAGTCAAACCGATCAGTCCAGCGACACCGGGGAGCATCGATTGGGAAGTGAAAATCGCGTAGCCGCTGTTGTAGAGGTTCTGCTGTCTCAGCGCCGCCATCTTCGCCTTGAGGAAGGCAACCCCCTTGCTCACGGCCGGCTGCGCCGTCGCGACCCGCTCATCGAGGGGCGAGGGCTTCTCCGGTACTGGCTCGGCGACGTTGTCTGGATCGGGAGTCGCGCCGTGGCCCTCTGATCGCGGGCTGTCGCCCGGCGTCGGGACGGCGGAGAGATTTTTTTCCGGTGTGGATTCGGTCCCTGCTTTGTTCATCAGCACAAGCGCCGTGGTGATACCGGCGACGAACAAAACGACCAACCCGGCCAGGAGCAGAATAGCTCCCAGGCGCCGGCGGGCCTGCCCCGTTCCCCGTGGAGAGAGGGAGCGCACATCCTCAGAGGGCGAAACGGCGACCGGCGAAGGAACAGGCGAAGAGGGTCCGGCAGAGGGAGGAACCTTAATGCCGGCGGCAATGGCGATGATGGCCCGACATTTGGGGCACATCACCGATTTGGGGCGAGGTTGCGGGATCGAGAGCGGGCTGCCGCACTTTGGGCAAGAACGAGCCATAGGGCAATCTCCCGAATGGAGCCATGCGTTGCCGCATGAGATTATCGCACCTCAAATAGCCGCGGACTACGTTCGCCGCTTCTCCAGTCGCCGCGCCAGCAGCGACAGCGGATAGCTCATCAGCAAATACAAGATCGCCGTCATCAGCCCCAATTGCAATCGATAATGTGGATCGTTCACCATAAGCGTGCGATAGCGGCTCGTCAACTCGACCACGGCGATGACGCTACAAACGGAGGTGTCCTTGAACAGCGCGATGAAATCGTTCGTCACCGGAGGCACAACGAGGCGCACCGCCTGCGGCACAATGACGCGCCACAGGGCCGTCGGCATGGTCATGCCCAGCGACAGCGCCGCCTCGGTCTGACCGCGCGGAATGGCCAGCAGGCCCGCTCGGTAGTTCTCCGCCTCGTAAGCGGAGTAATTGATCGCCAGCCCAAACACTCCCGCCCAGAACGCGTTGATGTCCACGTACGCCGCCAGCAGGTAGTAGATGACGAACAACTGCATCAGAACTGGCGTCCCGCGCAGCAGCTCGACGTAGGCCGTCAGCACCCAATCCAGCCAGCGCGGCCCGTACAGCCGGCCGACCGCGACGAGCAGACCGAGCAGCATGGCCAGCGGCATCGCCAGGCAGGCGAGCAGCACCGTCACGCCGGCGGCCTTCGTCAGCAGCCAAGCGTACTCCAGCAGATCCTGCCCCGACCCCGGCGACGGCGACCAGCTCTCGGCCAAGTTCGCCAGTTCTTCTTGATCCTGATTCCACAGACCATACTTCTCGTAAATGCGCCGCAGTGAACCGTCCTTGAGAGCGGTGCGGATCGCCGCGTTCAGCCGCTCGCGCAGCTCGGTATCATTCGATCGCACGAACATCACGTACTTGCCCGGCTCGATGGGTTCGCCGACCATGCGCAAATCCTCGTAGCCATGCTTCTGCCGGACGTAGTACAGCGCCACCGGCAGATCCTGCACCGTGGCATCGTGCTTGCCCTCGCGGACCATGCCCATGACGCCGGTGCTGCCCTCCTCCGACAGCGCCACGATTTCCACATCATCGCCGTAGACTCTCTCAAGGAAACGATGGGCTGCGGAATCGATGAGGACGCCGACCTTGAGACGCTTGCCGGAGCGAGCGCGGCGTAAGTCCTCCCAGCCGCGCAGCGGTGAACCAGAAGCGACCAGCAATTGCAAGCGGTAGACGTAATAAGGGATGGTTGAGGCCATCGCGCGTTCGCGCTGCGGCGTCCACTCGTAACCGTTCAGAATCACGTCGATGTCGCCGCGTGTGAGATCCTGCGGCAGAAAGTCCCAGTATTTCTGCACGAAGCGCGGGGAGACGCCGAGCTGTCCAGCCAGGTAATCGGCTAACTCCGCCTCGAAACCGGAGAGAGGCACACCGGGACCACGGTCGATGAGATACGGTGCGCCGCCGCTGGCATCGCCGCCCCAGCGCAGAACTCGGCCGTCGAAGACCGGGGCCGTTCGTGGCCGCACGGCGACGAAGACCAGCAGCGCGGCGGCGACGATCCCTCCGAGCCACATCACGGCAGCGCGACCGCGCGGCAGAGTGAACTTCATGGCCGATGCCCCCTACCCCCAAAAATCCGAAATCCGAAATCCGAAAGAAATCGAAAACCCAAATACCTAAACACAAAAACCCCGCGCTGCTTCTCTGTTTAGGTATTTAGATTTCGCGTTTCACTTTTCATTCGGATTTCGGATTTCGGATTTCGGATTTTTGACGGCGGTTACGCCTTGATGATGTCGCGCACTGTTCGCCCGCTGGGGATCATCGGCAGGACGTGCTCCTGATACGGCACCATCACTTCCAGGACGTAGGGTCCGTCGCTGTCGAGCATCTCCTTAAGGGCGTCGTCGAAGTCTTCCTTCTTGCTGATCTGGGTGGCTCCGCAGCGGAAGCCCTTCGCCAGGGTGACGAAATCGGGATACGGCTCCTCGCCATGGCCGGCGCCGAGATACGTGTGCCCCCGATTGCCGGCGTGGAAGCGGTCCTCCCACTGCACCACCATGCCCAGGTGCTGATTGTTCAACAGCAGCACCTTGACCGGCAGCTTTTCGGTGAAGGCGCACGCCAACTCCTGAATGTTCATCAGGAAGCTGCCGTCGCCGTCGATGTCGATGACGGTCTTGTCGGGATGCGCCGCCTGGGCGCCGACGGCCGCCGGGAAACCGAAGCCCATCGAGCCGAGTCCGCCGCTGGTCAGCCAGCGACGCGGCGAATTGAAGTGAAAATACTGCGCCGCCCACATCTGATGTTGGCCGACCCCGGTCGTGACGATGGTGTTGTCGAGTTGGTCGCGCTCGCGGAGGATTTGCCACATCCGCTCGATGGCGTACTGCGGCAGGATGGCGTCGTCGCGATCGGCGTAGCGCAGCGGCTCCGTCTCGCGCCAGTGCTCGACCTGCCGAATCCACTCGGCGAAGCGCCCGCCGCGCGCCGGCGAACCCGTTCCTTCCTCATCCATCAGCTGCAACAAATCCTCAAGCGCCTGACGGACGTCGGCGAAGATGGGCAGATGGGCCACCTTGTTTTTGTTGATCTCTGACGGGTCGATGTCGATGTGGACGATCTTGCCGTGCTTGGCGAACTCGCTGACCTTGCCGGTGACGCGGTCGTCGAAGCGCACGCCCAGCGCCAACAGCAGGTCGGCGTCGTTGATGGCGTAGTTGGCGTAAATGGTGCCGTGCATGCCGAGCATCTGCACGCACAGGAAATGCTCGCTGGGAAAGCCGCCCAGGCCCAGCAGCGTCAGCGCCACCGGGATGCCGGTGCGCTCGGCGAACGCCTTCAAAAACGGCGCGGCATCGCTGCTGATGACGCCGCCGCCGGCGTAGACGATCGGCTTCTTGCTGGCGCGGATCATCTCCAGGATTTTTTGCAGTTCGGCGCGGCTGGCCCGGCGATAAGGGCGGTAGCCGGGCAGGTTCATGGGCGGATCCCAGTCGGCGACGACGATCTCGCGCTGCTGCACGTCCTTGGGCACATCGACGAGGACCGGACCCGGCCGGCCAGTGCTGGCGATGTGGAAGGCCTCCTTGAAAACGCGCGGCAGATCCTCGGTGCGCGTCACCAGGTAGTGATGTTTGGTGACGGCCCGGCACACCTCGACAATGGGCGTTTCCTGGAAGGCGTCGGTGCCGATGACGGCGGTGCCGACCTGGCCGGTGATGGCGACGAGCGGCACGGAGTCCATCTTGGCGTCGGCGAGGCAGGTAACGAAGTTGGTGGCGCCGGGTCCGCTGGTGGCGATGCAGACGCCGACCTTGCCGGTGCT
Organism: Gemmataceae bacterium; assembly: GCA_036557825.1. Lineage (GTDB taxonomy): Bacteria > Planctomycetota > Planctomycetia > Gemmatales > Gemmataceae > JAJPHU01. Next base: position 17,850 of record DATBGU010000182.1, on the reverse strand, counting down.
GCGAGCGTAGCCCTCGGCCGCGAAGCCGCCGCCCTGCTCGTGCCGCGGCAGAATGGTGCGCAGCCCGCGAACTTGCGTCAGCGCCTGGTGGATGGGCATACTGGCGCCGCCGGGGTAGGCGAAGACGACCTCGACACCGTGATTCAGCAGGCACTGAACCAGGATCGTCGCTCCGGACAGCGGTGTCGCACTCGTCTCGGCCATTGTCGCAAAACCTCCTCGGCGGTTGGGGTACGGGAATTCAACAACAGTTTACTATACATGCACGAGGGGACACGGCCAAGATTCCCCTCGAGTTCCGCTGTGCCATAACCGAAAGCCGCTTGTGGCTTAGCGATCACCACGCTAAGCCGCAAGCGGCTTTCGGTTCCAACCCCTCGTTGTTATCGCATCTCACCGATTCGGCGATCCCTGCGGTAGACGGATCACGCCGCCGGGAGGAATGTGCAGATTTTGCAGACACGCCGTGGGCGTGCGGCCGATCAGCGGGGCCAGTGCCGCCAGACCCGCGGCGAAAGCGGCGGACTCGGCTGTCCCTTCTTCCAGATCGTACGCCAGCACGTCCGGCTTCGACAGCAATTCCAAATTGAACGGCGCGCCGCCGGCGCTGTAGGGCTGACGACGATTGCGCGCGTCGGCGGCGCCGACGGTGATCGCGGTGTGAGCGTCGGCCGGCATCCCGACGCTGCCGGACGCGGTCACGTAATCGTGAAAGACCGCTCGACCTGTCGCATCCAGGGGATACACGAACAGACGCACTCGCATCTCGCCCTGCTTGCGCATGAACGGCAGCGTCGGCTCGTTGGGCGGATAGATCGACTCTGGCGCACGGCCCTCGACGCGCACGGCGTAACGGCCCGCTTTCTTGATCTGCACTTCCAGCACGATTTCATAGATGGCCGAGTTGGCGGACGCATTCAGCCGCTGCGGCAAACCGACCGATTGGGCCACAATCTCCACATCGTCGGCCGGTTGACGAGTGCCGGTCGGGTCCGGCTGATGCAGCAGCAGGAGGCGGACGTTGCGGGCCAGCGGCAGACGGTAGGGATCCTCGCCTGTCTGGGCGTACAGCGGATCGTGCGTCTCGAGCCATTGCAGCGTCAGGCGGAGGCGCGTGCTGGCGGGAATGTCGGCGGTCGCCTTGCCCTTGGGCGGCTGCCACGACAGAAAATTCAACTCCGGCGACCACAGACCGGACGGCAGCGGCTTGGCGGGGTCGGCGAACTCCATGACGCCGTTGGCGTCGGCGTCGCGGAACATGCCGCTCCAACTTTGGCCGCGTGTGTCGCCGGCCGCCTGGAACCACAGGGCGGCGCGGAAGGGTCGATCGTCGAAATAGCGGCTCAGCGTGCTGCTGCCATCGACCGGATAGCCGTCCTGCCACGAGATCGTCGAGGCCACGACGCGGATGCCGCGCAGCGCGGCCCGACCGCTCTGATATTGCAAATAGCGGCGCAGCGTCGCCTGATAGCGAGCCTTGTCCGCGTCGAACGCTTTCTGCTTCTCGTCGTACTCTTTACGGCGCTTGGCGGCCGCGCCCTCCTGGCCGAAGTCTTGCAAGACGAGCCGGCGTTCTTCCAGCAGGGCATCCTGGCGTTTGTCGAGCGCGTCCTGTTCACGCTCGATCTCCGTCAAGCGGCTCGTCAAGGTGATCGAGGGAACGGTATCGCCGTTGATGGCTCGCGCCGCCGCTTCGAGCATGTACGGCGCGGCAGGATCGATGCGGATCAGCGTCAGATCGACTTGCGGAGCGAGCCGAGCGATGGTCAGCGCGTGGCGCGTGCCGGAGCCGTACCCTTCTCCGGCGGGAAACGGATCGGGCTGCATATCGGCGTTGCGTTCGGCCGTGAAATCGAAGAGGCGCGTATCGGGCGGCAGTCCCTTGCCTCTCAGCGCCTCCCAACCGCGAAAATCGCTATCCACGATGGCCAATCGTGTGCCGCGGCCCTTGTGTCCCATCGCTTGCAGGCGCGCCGCGCCGCTGGATTCCAGCAACGGCCGCCAACGGGCGTTGTCGGCGGTCGCCGATGGACGCGCCGGCTGCGGCAAGGGCGGCAGACGAACGCCGGTAACATCCGGCAGCGCGGCCAGCGCGGGCGCCTGGTTGGCATTGGCAACGACGGTGACGAGTGGCCCAAGCCGACCCTCGACGACCAGACCGGGGGCGGCGCGGGCGAGCAGGGTCCGATAACTCCTGTCGTCCGGGGCGGGCGTGCCGGCTAGAATCACTTGCAGACGCACCGGTTTCGCCGCAGCCGCCTCGTTCGCCAGCAACTCGCGCAGAAAGGGCGAGAGCTTCTCCTGTCCCTTGGGCACCTGTGGCGGACGCGGTCGAGGCGCCGGCAGCGGCATCCCAGGCCGCACCTCCGCCAGACGCACCGCCCAGGTGTTCTTGAAGGGTGCCGGCATTTTCTCGCCGGCGGGCTGCTGGCGCAGGTCGGTCAGCAGCGTCTCGACGCGGTTGTACGGCAGCGAGCCGATCAGCCGGGTGTAGCCGCGATGGTCGTAGCCGACCGCCCCGCGAAACTGAATGCCGGCCAGCACTTCAAACGTCTGCTCGCTGAGCAGCCGCTGACCCTCCGTGGAGAAACTGCTCGCCAACTCGATCTCGATGCGGACGGCTTGCGACTTGTCTTCGGGCGGCTTGACGCCGTGCGGCCAAAGCAGGATGGAGCGGATGTGCCGTTCGTTCAGCAACTCACGCGCTTGCCGGGCGGGGATAGTGCCGCGCATCCGGGTGCGCGTGGCGTCTTCGGGTTCGGTTTCGGGCACTTCCTCTTCCGGGTCGCGCTGGAAACCGGCCTTCTTGAGAAAGCGCATCATCTCGTAATACTGCATCAGACGTTGATTGCGGAAGGCGTTGATGCGATACGAGATTTGTACGTCGTACGTCTTCGGAGGCGCAGGGGCCGGAGGCGCTGCCGCGCGGACAAGGTGACAAGGCCACAAGGCGACAAGGGGAAAGACCAGCACGCCCAGGACGGCACTGATACGCTTCATGGGTGCATCCTCGCCGAGAATCCGCCACCCTGTCATTGTAACACGCCGGCGCGGCACATCGGCCTTGCGGCGAAACGAGCCGGACGCGAAAGTGAGGGGCGCGCTCTCGCGGCGCCGGCTGCGCCTGTCGCGCCGGTGGGGTCAACCGTGGGGATGGTAGCACGATTGCGGAGGTGTTCATGTCGTTCGCGGGTCAGGTCGCCGTCGTCACGGGAGCATCCAGCGGCATCGGCTGGGCGTTGGCCCGCGCGCTCGCCGCCGAGGGCTGCAAGCTCGGCCTGGTGGCCCGGCGGCGCGAGCAACTCGCCGACCTCGCCGCCCAGATCGAAAAATCCGGCGGCGCCGTCGCCTTCGCCGCCGCCGACGTCGCCGAGCGCGAGCAGGCGATCGCGGCCATCCGCGAGGTCGCCGAGCGTCTGGGTCCGGTCGATCTGCTCCTCGCCAACGCCGGCGTCGGCGCGCCGACGACCGTCGAACCGTTCAACGTCGCCGACGTGGAGAAGATGTTCCGCGTCAACGTGCTGGGCGTGGTGTATTCGCTGGAGGCTGTGCTGCCGGGGATGCTTGAGCGCCGCCGCGGCCATCTCGCCGCCGTGTCCAGCATCGCCGCCTACAAGGGACTGCCCGGAGAGTCCGGCTACACGGCGAGCAAGGCGGCGGTGAACGTCTTCATGGAGGGCTTGCGGATTCAACTGCGCGGCAAGGGCATCGCGGTGACGACGATCTGTCCGGGCTTCGTCAAGACGCCGATGACGGAGGTGAACGCCTTCAAGATGCCATGGCTCTTGAGCGCCGACGAGGCGGCGCGGCGCATCGTGCGGGCGCTGAAGCGCAAACGCAAAGTGTACAATTTCCCCTGGCAAATGTCGCTGTTCATGAAGTTCGCGCGCTGGGCGCCGGACTGGCTCGTCGATCGCATGATGCACAGCTACAACGAAAACCCGCCCTTCCCCACAACGCCGCTGTGATGGCCGGCGCGGCACCGAGACGCCGTTGACCTACTCCAAACCGACCAGATTTGACGCCCCTCCCCATTCTCCTCCGAAAACGAACTTGGCCAGCGGCTTTCGCGTCCGCGGCGCGAGGTCGCGCTCCCGTAACTTCTCCATGAGCATGTGCGGGTCGGCGGCGTAGCCAATCGCCAAGCCTGTCAAGGGCTGCACTCCCTCCGGGACGCGGTACAGCTCGCGGGCCTTGTCGGGCAAAATGCCGATCATCTGGTGGACGAATAGCCCACGAGCGGTCGCCTCCAAGGTCAGAGTGGCGCTGGCGAGGCCGAGATCGTGGATGGCGGCGGCGTTGGGCTTGCCATTGAGGGCGAAGTACAAGTTCGTGCAGCCCAAGGCCAGAACGGGCGCAGCCTTGGCCCAAACCTGATTTCCTTCGACCAGACAGGAGAGCAGCCGCTCAAACTCGATCGGATTCGCCTTCGTCGCTACGATGTAAGCCCACGGCTGTTCGTTGTAGGAAGACGCCGCCCAGCGTGCCGCCTCAAACAGCGAGCGCAGATCGTCCTCGGACACAGGACGGTCGGCAAAGGCGTAGGGACTCCAACGCCGTGCGATCAGCTCGTGGATCGGGTGATTGGGGGCCGCTTGCTTCGGCACGTTCATTTCTCGGTCCTCTTGGCTTGTCTGGTGGAAAGGATTCGCGACATCGCCCCAATAGGTCAGGGCAGTTCGAACAGCATGATCTCGGAAGGCGCCGCGGCACGACTTGCGGCGCCACGGCCAGGAGCAACAGCGTTGTCGAGTCGTGCTATTTGTTTCTGTTGCCGTAGGGGCCGGAGGGCCGTTTTGCGTCTGTGGCCCTCGCCTCTTCGATTCCCTTCTGGACCCCCTTCACCGTGTCCTCAAAGAAAGCTGGCCCTGCCTCGACGTTCCACTGCTCAAGGGTGAAGTCCTTGCCCAACCCCTCCTTCTGGAGTCGCTTCTCCGTGTCATAGGCCAACAGCATCCCGCGCACGACTGCCGTTGCCACGTCCCCCGTCCCGAACTTCGCGTTTCCTTGATCGCGGATGAGCGGTGCGAAGGCGACCCGGTTTACGCCGAGTCGGGCCGCTTCCCGCAGCGACACCCTGCCGACCGCCTCCATCCGTTTCAGCGACAGGGCGTCCTCGTTCCCTAGCCCCACGAGAAGCAACGCCTTCGCCTTGATCGCTTCCTTGGGCGGCGTGATGAGGAGCGTTTCCAAAGGAGTGCCCACGAACTCGCCACGCTCGCGGAGGGAAGCGATCACTCCGTCCAGCCGCTTGTCCAGTTCGACGGGCGCGCCTTTAATCTTCTTGGCCCCTTCCGGGGTGTACTTGAAGTAGCAGATGACCTGCAACGGCACGTCCGCCGTATACGGCCCCTCCATGCGCACCTTGATCTGGACTTTATGCGGGGCGTCGAGCGCCTTCTCCTTAACTACTTCCTTTTCATCCTCCGGGCGGGCCGATGCAGCCAGGCCCATAAGGGCAATGAGGACGGCCATCGGCAGAAAACGGTTGCACTTCATGGTTCCTCCTTTCGGCAGGTCGTGAGGCACTCCCGCAGATTCGTCTGCCGTGAGGGACTCAGAATGCAAAACAATCACAGCCCACCCCCCACAACGGTTGCTTCTTCGGTTTCCAGAAGCGATCCAGCAACCGGTGAAGAAAAGCATGTTGTTCCGAGGGGGGAGCGCAGGCGTGAACCATGCCGACTTTGGCTGGCTCGCCGTGGAAACGGTAGCCGCTGTAGTTCTTGACGGGTGACCACTCGGGCAGGACCGGCAGCGGCGGGGGAGCAATATTGGCGAACTTCTCCGCCCCATACACGACCCGGCCGCCCACCAGGGTCAGCACCGATTCGATCCCCTTGATTTCTTCTTCCGGCACGGCGAAGTAATCCGCCGACAGCACCGCCAAGTCCGCCAAATGACCGGGGACAATCGCCCCTTTCTTGTCCTCCTCGCCGGAGAACCAGGCGCTTCCTCGCGTGTACCGGCGCAGCGCCTCCAGGCGGTCGAGCCGATTCGTTTCGGGATACAGCGCGGTGCCGCCGACGGTTTTGCCGGCCACCATCCAGTACAGCGACACCCACGGGTTGTAACTGGCGACTCGGGTGGCGTCCGTGCCCGCCCCGACCGGGATTCCCATAGCGAGCATCTTGGTGATCGGCGGCGTGTGCCCAGCAGCGTCGGCCCCGTAGCGGTCGATGAAATACTCGCCCTGATAGGCCATGCGGTGCTGCACGGCGATGCCGCCGCCCAGCGCCTTGACCCGCTCCAGGTTGCGCTCGGTGATTGTCTCGGCGTGGTCGAAGAACCAGCGCAAGCCGTGGAAGGGGATTTCGCGATTGACCGCCTCGAACACGTCGAGGAAGCGGCCGATCGACTCGTCGTAGGTGGCGTGCAGGCGGAACGGCCAGTGGTGCTCGACCAGTAGCCGCACCACGGCCATTAACTCCCGTTCCAGCGAACCGGGCAGGTCGGGACGCGGTTCGAGGAAGTCCTCGAAGTCCGACGCCGAGAAGACCAGCATCTCGCCTGCCCCGTTCATGCGGTAGAAATCGCTGCCCGCGCCGGGCCGGGTCATCTGGGCCCACGTCGAGAAGTCGTCGAGTTCCTGCTTGGGACGCTGAGTGAACAGGTTGTAGGCGATGCGAACGGTCATCTCGCCCCGCCGGTGCAGTTCCTCGACGACCTGATAATCCCCTGGGTAATTCTGGAAGCCGCCCCCGGCGTCGATGGCGCTGGTAAGGCCCAGCCGGTTCATCTCCCGCATGAAGTGCCGGGTGGAGTTGGCCTGCTGGTCCGGGGGCAACTTGGGTCCCTTCGCCAGCGTGGCGTACAGGATCATGGCGTTGGGCCGGGCGATGAGCATTCCGGTAGGGTTGCCTTGCTTGTCCCGCTGGATTTCTCCGCCAGGCGGGTTGGGCGTGTCTTTGGTGTAGCCGCAGGCACGCAGCGCCGCGCGATTGAGGATGGCCCGGTCGTACAGGTGCAGGACGAACACCGGTGTATCGGGCGAGATGGCGTTGATCTCGTCGAGAGTCGGCATCCGCCGCTCGGCGAACTGGAACTCCGTCCAGCCGCCGACGACGCGCACCCACTGCGGCGGCGGCGTTCGTTGGGCCTGCTCTTTGAGCATCCGCAGGGCGTCGGCCAGGGACGGCACGCCTTCCCAGCGGAGTTCCATGTTGAAGTTCAGTCCGCCCCGGATGATGTGCAGGTGCGAGTCGTTCAGGCCAGGGATCACCGTGTGGCCTTGCAGGTCGATGGCGGTCGTGCCCGGCCCTCGGTGGGGGGCCATGTCTCCGTCGCCGCCGACGGCCACGAACTTGCCGCCCTTGACGGCGACCGCCGTGGCAGTCGGGTTGGCCGGGTCGAGTGTGGTTAGCCTACCTCCGTGCAGAATGAGGTCGGCGTGGCTGGTAGTCACGGGACGCCCTCCGCTTGGTTACTTCTTGGCGACGACGCTGTAGGCCGTCATCAGGTTCTTGTAAGCGGGGATGTGGTTGCCCAAAAGGGTCGCCAGCCCCTCCATGTCCCGCCGCCAGTCCCGCTGAAGCTCGCAGGCGACGGCGAACCAGTTGGTCATCACAGCCCCGGCCTGCTGCATCCGCATCAAGGCGGCATCCCGCACCGACTTGCTGAACGTCCCCGAAGCGTCAACGACGACGAACACCTGATACCCCTCTCGCAGCGCCGAGAGCGTCGGGAAGGCCACGCACACGTCCGTCACCACTCCGGCAATGACAAGTTGCTTCTTCCCGGTCTGCTTGACAGCCTTCACGAAGTCCTCGTTATCCCATGCGTTGATTTGGCCGGGGCGGGGGATGAACGGAGCGTCCGGGAACATGGCCTTCAACTCGGGAAGGATGACCCCATTGGGGCCGTTCTCGAAGCTGGTCGTGAGGATCGTCGGGAGCTTGAAGAACTTGGCGGCCGCGGCCAAGGCGAGGACGTTATTCTTGAACTCGTCCGGGCCGTAATCTTGGACGAGTGAGAGCAGACCAACCTGATGATCGACAAGCAGCACGGCGGCACGATCGACCGATAGGCGGGTGTCCCCCGCGGACGATTGAGCGGCATTCATGGCTTTCCTCCCGCGGGCGAGGACAAGGTATGGAGTTGGCGCCTTTCGATTTACTGCCTACCATAAAGGCGTCAAGAAGGCACAGTTCCGTAACTTAGTAACGAGAAAGATACCAAGAGTAGACGTGAACAGAAAAACGGTCAGCTACTCGGTCGAAACCACCCTGGCGGTGATTCACGGGCGCTGGAAGGTGCTGGTCATCCATTACCTGCTCGAAGGGACCAAGCGGTTCGGCGAGCTGCACCGCGCTTTGTCCGGCATCTCGCACCGAACGCTCGCCAAGCAGCTGCGGGAATTGGAGGCGGCCCGCCTCATTCGGCGAAAGGTCTACCGCGAAGTGCCGCCGAAGGTGGAGTACTCGCTGACCCCTCTGGGCGCGAGCTTGCAGCCCGTCCTGGTGGCGATGGATGCTTGGGGCGAGGCCTACGCGAAGACGATCGCGAAAGGACGATAAGAGTCGAACGTCTCACTTCTGCCAGGCGGCGGAAAGCCCCTGTCGCTCCACGGCGTCAAACAAAACGCGGTAGCCTTCCAGGATGGCCACGTCGGCGCGGACCCAGCGCTTCGGCCCCTCCATGTCCATCAACCCGCGCCAACGCGGATTGTCGTACTGCATGGCCAGCAACGATTCGGTCCACTGCCGGCCCAGTTCCTCGGAGAAATCGCCCAGCACCGTGAAATTGCAATGACAATAACCGGGCGAGGTCCAGATCGGCCGAATCTGTTCGACATCGACTCGCCCGTTGGCGACCTGGCGCTCCCAGGTCGCGTCGCCCAGCGTCCCAACGTCGGCTTGCCCTTCGCGCAGGGCACGCAGGACTTCCAGTTCGCTCGTGCCGGTGTCGCCGTGCTTGCCGACATCGAGATCGAAACGCAGCAGCTTGCAATCGCGCTCCGGGTCGATGCCGGTCTGCTGAAGAAAATGACGCGGCAGAATGGCGGCCTGCGCGGAGTCGGCTGAACCGAGAGCCAAACGCTTGCCGCGCACGTCGGCCAGCGACGCCGCTGTCCGTCCGCGCGACCAGGACGGTCGTGAACCGCGCATCGACGTCGCGCATGGCCAGCACCCGGCACGCGCCGCCGGTGAAGTGATGGACCTTGATCCAGACCAGGTTCGTGTTCCAGGCGATGTCGATGTGCTGGGACAGCAGGGCTTGTACTTGGCGATCGTAATTGAAAAGAGGACGTAATCGATGGGCGGACCGACCTCACGGAAGTAATCGCGCATGCCTTCCCAGAAAGTCCACCGCCGAAATCGACGATGGGCTTGTGTGAAAAAAAGTCGATAGAGTGAAATGTTCCCTGGCAAACGTCGCTGTTCATGAAGTTCGCGCGCTGGGTGCCGGACTGGCTCGTCGATCGTATGATGCACAGCTACAACGAAAACCCGCCGTTCCCCAAGACGCCGCTGTGACTGTCGGCGCGGCGACGAGACGCCGTTGAGCTACTCCAAGACCATCCGCACAAACCTGGGCAGGGGCAAGAGTTGCCCAAGGGCAATCCGACCCGGCCCGGCGATCAAGACAGGCGCCAGCAGGCCGATGAGGGCCACGTTGTATTCGTATCCGCCGTTGGCCTGAAAGAAGCCCTTCGGGCCGTGAACCTTGTAGATGGCCCCGATCATGATGACGATGAGCGCGGCGGCGGAGAAGCGCGACAAAAAGCCGACGATCAGCCCCAGTCCGCCGAAGAACTCCCCGATGGCGACGAGGTAGCCGATGGCCGCAGGTTGACCGAGCGACCCCATCATTTCGACAGTCTTCTCCAGGCCCGGCCCCTCGAAGGCTCCGAAGAGCTTCTGGGAACCGTGCATGGCGAAGATGCTCCCCGCCGCCAGACGCACCAACAGCAAGGAAACATCCACGGATGGACGGCCTGCCGGTGTCGTTGGGACGATACTCATATCAACCCTCCGCTTTCTGACCCGTGTTGAAGGAATCAGGCTTATTCGAGGTGATATTTCTCGATCAGTCGATACAGCGAGCGCCGGCTGATGCCGAGAACGCGCGCGGCGTGGACCTTATTCCCCTTCTCTTCTTGCAGGATGGCTTGGACGTGGCGGCGCTCCACTTCATTGAGATGGCGCGGCTCGCCCGACGCTCCCGCATCCAGCGGGGAGGCGGCCACGATGGTTTCCGGCAAGTCCTCCGGCGTGATGACGTGGTTCTCGCACAAAATCTGGGCGCGCTCCAGCACGTTGGCCAACTCGCGCACATTGCCCGGCCAGCGGTAAGCCATCAAAGCCCTCATCGCGTCCGGGTGCATCCGGCAGCGCATCGGACCGACCTGCCGAGTCGTCAAGAAGTGCTCGATCAGTTCCGGTACGTCCTCGCGCCGTTCGCGCAGCGGCGGTAAGTGGATGGACACCACGTTCAGCCGGTAATACAGATCTTCGCGGAAACGTCCGGCTTTGATCTCCTCGGCCAGGTCGCGATTGGTCGCCGCCACCACGCGAACGTCGGCGCGCATCTCCTGAGTGCCGCCGACGCGCCGATAATGCCCGTCCTCCAGAACGCGCAGCAGCTTGGCCTGTAAACCCGGCGCCATCTCGCCGATCTCGTCGATGAACAGGGTGCCGCCCTCGGCAACTTCGACGAGGCCGGGCTTGGCCGCGACGGCGCCGGTGAAGGCGCCCTTCTCATGGCCGAACAGCTCGCTCTCCAGCAGGTTCTCCTGAAGCGCGGCGCAATTGATCGTCACCAGCGGGCGGGTCTTACGGGGACTGTTGGTGTGCAGGGCGCGGGCGACCAGTTCCTTGCCGGTGCCGCTGGCGCCGCGCACCAGCACGGTGGCGTCGGTGCCGGCCACCTTCTCGATCAGACCGACGACCTTGCGCATGACCGTGCTGGAGCCGACCAGCCGATAGCGCGGCGATTCGTAGGAGAGATGCCGGAGCCATTGCTGCTCGCGGCGTTGCAGCTGCACCTTCTCGAAGGCCTTCTGAATGTGGACTTCCAGATCGGCGGCGCGGAACGGCTTGGTGAGGTAGTCGTAGGCGCCGCGCTTCATGGCCTGCACCGCCGTCTCGATGCTGCTGTGCGCGGTCAGCATCAGGACTTCCATTTCGGGCTGAAGCTCCTTCAAAGGGACCAGCACGTCGATACCGCTGATGCCGGGCAGATGCAGGTCGAGCAGGGCCACATCGAAACGCGCTTGCGCCGCCTTCGCCAAGGCGTCCTCTCCGCTGGACGCCGCCGTCACTTCATGTCCCTGCTTACGGAACAGGTGGAGCAAGTCGTGCCGCATGTCCTCGTCGTCATCGACGACCAATAACTTGATCGAGGGGTGCGTCGTGGCGGCCATATAGTGCCCCAGCTGCGGAAGGTGTTCGAGAAGCGTCGCTTCGTTTGGGTGGTCCTGTCCCTCAAGCATATAACGCATCCATGCACGGGAGCAATATCGGAAGCACACGAGTTGGCGAGCGAGGGTGGACGCCTCATACAATACCGAGGGAGACGAAGTCCCGGCCGCGCAACATCCGGCCCATGAGCGAAACAAAACCCTGAACGATTCGACATCCATCAGGAGACACGCCATGTCTGACGCAGCCAACAATCGCCGCGAGTTTCTGCAAGTCTCGCTGGCCGCCGGCGCGGCCGCGACGCTCGCCGCCGCCACCACGGGTGCCGAGGATGCTGCCGCGAAGGGATTGCCGACGCGGCCGCTCGGCAAAACCGGCGAACGCGTCTCGATCGTCTGCCTGGGCGGCTGGCACATCGGCTCCGTCAAGGACGAGAAGGAAGCCATCAAGATCATGCACACCGCCCTCGACGAAGGACTGACCTTCTTCGACAACGCCTGGGACTATCACGACGGCGGCAGCGAGGAGATCATGGGCAAGGCGCTGAGCATGGACGGTAAACGCAAGCAGTGCTTCCTCATGACCAAGAATTGCGGCCGTGATGCCAAAACGGTTCGGCAGCACATCGACGATAGCCTGCGCCGCCTGCGCACCGACCGCATCGACTTGATGCAGTTCCACGAGATCAACTACGACAACGATCCCGATTGGATCGTCGAGCGCGGCGGATTGGCCGAGATGCTCAAGGCGCAGAAGGCCGGCAAGGTGCGCTATGTCGGGTTCACCGGCCACAAGGATCCGCGCATCCATCTCGCCATGCTCAAGCGGCACAAATGGGACACCGTGCAGATGCCCATCAACGTCTGCGATTTCCACTATCGCAGCTTCCAGCGCCAGGTCGTGCCGGAGGCCAACAAGCTCGGCGTCGGCGTCATCGGCATGAAGAGCCTCGGCGGCGGCGACAGTCACAAGGGCCGATTCGTCGTCGCCAACGTCTGCACGGCCGCAGAGGCGCGGCGCTACGCGCTCAGCCAGGACATCGCCAGCCTGGTCTGCGGCATCGACTCGATGGAGGTGCTCAAGCAGGATCTCGGCATCGCGCGCGATTTCAAGCCGCTCGACGAAGAGCAACGGAACGCCATCCGCGCCAAGGTCAAGGCGGTTGCCGGCGATGGGCGGCACGAGCGGTTCAAATCGACGCAGCTGTTCGACGGATCCTATCACCGCATCCAGCACGGTTTGACCGAGCAAGAGGTCAAAGGCGCGTGAGAGTGCCGAGCCGCTTGCGGCTTCGCGCTGCCTGTCGCTAAGCCGCAAGCGGCCAATCGCCGTCACGCTCGATTCCTTCCTCTCAATCCGACCTATCTCCGTTCCATTTCGAGCGATCCGGCTATGTTCGCGGGGCATAAAACCCCTACAATGGATGGTAGCCCCACCGGCAGGAACTTGTGTTGAGGATTGGGCCTTCCGCCTGTGCCAGGGAAATCAACTTTGAGGATGGTGACTGGCATGGCACCCTCTTCACCCGCCCCACCGCGATTTTGTCGCCAAAAGAGTGAAGCCGCTTTCTTCGCATCTGTTAAATTTGGAGAAGTTGCGAAGTTTTGGTAGCTTTGGCAATGTGGGTGGGAGACAATTGTATGCGTCGAGATTTGCGCGGAGCGCGTGTCCTCCTGACGGGGGCGTCGCGCGGCATCGGCCGCTGCCTCGCCGAGCAAGCGGCGAAGGAGGGGGCGCGACTGGCGCTGGTCGCGCGCTCGGCCGACAAACTGCAAGAGTTGTCCGCCACGCTGTCCGCGCGCGGAACGGAAGTGCTGGCGCTGACCGGCGACGTGACGAACGAACGCGATCGGCAGCACGTCCTGTCCGCCGTCGTCGAACGCTTCGACGGATTGGACGTGCTCATCAATAATGCCGGCGTCGGCAGTTGGGGGCACTTCGCGGAGTGCTCCGAAGAAATCTTGCGGCAAATCATGGAGGTCAATTTCTTCGCGCCGGCCGAATTAATTCGCCTGGCGATCCCGATACTGCGGCGCGGACGCAATCCGGCCGTGGTCAACGTCGCCTCGATGTGCGGGCGGCGCGGCATGCCGGCGTGGAGCGAATACTCGGCCAGCAAGTTCGCCCTGTGCGGTCTGACCGAAGCCTTGCGCGGCGAGATGGTGCGCTTCGCCATCGACGTTCTGCTGATCGTGCCGGGACTGACTCGCAGCGACCTCTGGCAGAACCTGTTGCGCAACACCGGCCGCTACACGATCGACTTCAACAAGGGCATGCCGCCTGAAACCGTGGCCGCCGGCATTCTGCGTGCATTGAAGAAGAATCGGACCGAAACGGTCCTCGGTTGGGACGCGCGCTGGATACTGCGCGTCAACCGCTTTCTGCCGAGTCTGGTGGATGCCCTACTCGCCCGAAAAATCCGCCGGCTTTACGCCACGGCATGAGTTCAAGTAGGTGCCGCGAGCCGAGCGGCACTTCGGGTCCGGCTCGGCTCGCCGGACCTACCCAAACGGCATGAGGCCGACACGGACGAAAAGGAAAACGGAATGTGTGGTATCGCGGGGATCATCGACTTGTCGGGTGAGGGGCGGCCGGCCCCGGCGGGGGCGATCCGCGCCATGGCCCAAGCGATTTACCATCGCGGACCGGATGAGGACGGCTTCCTCGAACGGCCCGGCTTGGCGTTCGCCTCGTGCCGTCTCAGCATCGTCGGACTCGCCGACGGCCGCCAACCCATCCACAACGAGGACGGCTCCGTTTCCGTTGTTTTCAACGGCGAGTTGTTCGATTATCCCGAACAGCGCGCCGAGTTGGAAGGGCGCGGCCATCGCTTCGCCACGCACTGCGACACGGAACTGATTCCGCACCGCTGGGAGGACAACCAGGAGGACTTCTTTCCGCACCTACGCGGCCAGTTCGCCTTCGCCCTGTGGGACAGCCGGCGACGGCGGATCGTGCTGGCCCGCGACCGCTTCGGGATCTGTCCCCTTTATTGGACGAGACAGCGCACGGCGGACGGGGACTGGCTGCTGTTCGCCTCCGAGATCAAGGCACTGCTCGCCTCGGGCATGATGGAGGCGAAAGCGGACCCGCACGGTATCAATCACCTATTCACCTTCTACGCCCTACCCGGCCCGATCACCTGCTTCGAGGGCGTCCAGCTGCTGCCGCCCGGCCATTTCCTTCGCATCCAGTTCGGAAGCGCGGGCGAACCCGCCAAGGTAAGCGAGCGCGTCTATTGGGAAATCGACTACCCCGACCGCGGACAGGAAGATCACGGCCGCGACGCCAGGGAACTCTGCGATGGGTTCGAGCAAGTGCTGCTCGGCGCGGTGACGCGGCGGCTGCGCGCCGATGTGCCGGTGGTGTCGTACTTGTCGGGCGGCGTCGATTCGAGCATCGTCGTGGCCCTGGCCAGCAAGGTGCGCGGCTCGCCGATCCCCACCTTCACCATCCGCATCACCCGGCCCGACCTGGACGAAACACGCGAGGCGTCTCTGGTCGCGCGCCACATCGGCGTTGATCCGGTCGTCGTCGATTGCGGCCCGGATGAAGTGCTGGACAATTATCCGAACCTCATTCGCGCCGCCGAGGGGCCGGTGATCGACACCTCTTGCGCCGCCCTGCTGATGCTGGCGCGGGAGGTTCACGCGCGCGGCTACAAGGTCGCCCTGACCGGCGAAGGCGCCGACGAATGGCTGGCCGGCTACCCCTGGCACAAGTTCAATCGGCTGCTCGGCTGGCTCGACCTTGTCCCCGGTCTGCCGCTCAGTTTGATCGCGCGCCGCGCCTTCGTTCGCTTGACGGGCGCGCCAAGTTTTTCATGGGACTACGTGAAGCGCGCGCAAGCCGCGATCGGCGGTCACAACGGATGGATGGACATCTACGGCCTGATGAGCATGTCCAAGCTGCGCTTCTTCAGTCCGTGGATGATGCAGGTCGCGGCCGAACGACTCGCTTACGAGGAGATCGGGTTCAATCTCGACCGGATGCGCCGCTGGCACCCGCTCAACCGCGAGTTGGCCGTCGGCGCGCGTATCCAGCTGGCCGGTCTGCTGCTCCACGCCAAGGGCGATCGCGTGGCGATGAATTCCTCGGTTGAGACGCGCTATCCCTTCCTCGATGAGGCGGTGTTCGATTTTCTTTCGCGTGTGCCGCCGCGCTGGAAGCTGCGCGGCCTGCGCGATAAGGTGTTGCTGCGCCGCGTCGCGGAGCGCTGGCTGCCGCGCTCGATCGTTCGCCGCCGCAAGGCGATGTTCCGCGCCCCCTTCGACAGCTTCCATCAGGAACGGACGCCGCCGTTCGTCGGCCAGCTGCTCAGCGCCGAATCGCTGCGCCGCACCGGCTATTTTCAGCCGGAGGCCGTCGAGCACTGGCGGAAAACGTATCACCGGCTGCGGCGGTGGACGACGCAACGGCTGTCGATCGAAATGGGCCTGGTTGGCGTGCTGGCCACGCAGTTGTGGCACCATACGTTCATCGATGGCAGTCTGGCCGACCTGCCGTCCTTAGTAGGCAGTAATCAGTCGGCAGTAAGCAGTAAGCAGTCGGCGACAGATAGTAAGCAGTCCGCATAGGCCGCCTACTGCTTACTGCCGACTGATTACTGCCTGGTGAGGGATCATGGAATCGTATTCCCTGGCAACCCTGTGGTACGAACGGCAGCGCTACCTGCCCGGCGTGCTGGCGGTGGGCTTCAGCGCCCTGCTCATCGCGTTGCAGTGCGGCTTGCTCTTGGGATTGTTCTCCATCACGTCGATCCCCATCGACCACACCCATGCGGACGTGTGGATGGGCGCGCCGCAGGTGTTGTCGGTCGATCTGGGCCGGCCCATCTCCGAAAGCGCGCGGGCGCGCATGGGCGTGATGCCGGAGATCGAGCGCTGTGAGACGTACTTGCAAGGTTTCGCCTTCTGGTCCAAACCGGGCGGCGGCAATGAGCTATGCATGATTATCGGTTCGCGCCTCAGTCCCGACGCGCTGGGCAAGATCGACAAGCTGACCCCGGAGCAGTGTGGCCTGCTCGCCGAGGAAGGGACCGTCATCATCGACGAATCCGACATTCAGCGCCTGGGCGTCAAGGGCGTCGGTTCGGTGGCGGAGATATACGGCCATCCGGTGCGCATCGTCGGCCTGACCCGCGGCCTTCCGAGCCTGGCCGGGCCTTACGTGTTCTGTTCGATCGCGACGGCGAAGAAGCGGCTGCCAGTAATGCAAGGACAGACGACGACCTATGTGCTGGGGCGTTGCCGCAATCCGACGGACGCACCGAAGGTGGTTGATCGCCTGCGTGAGTACAACGATGTATCGGTGTTCACGGCCGGTGATTTCTCGCGGCGGACGCAGATGCACTGGTTGACCAAGACCAAGGCCGGGGCGGCGCTGGGCTACGCGGCGCTTTTGGGCCTTCTGGTCGGCGCCGTCGTCGTCAGTCAGACGCTGTACGCGGCCACGGTGGCGTCGCTGCGCGAGTACGCCGTGCTGCAAGCGCTGGGCATTCCGCGCTGGCGCATGGCATTTATGGTCGTGTCGCAGTCGTTCTGGATTGGTATCATTGGGATAGTGCTGGCCGTGCCGGTGGTATACGGTCTGAAATGGGCGGCCAGCCACTGGATGGCCGTCGAGATCAGTTTGCCGTGGTGGCTGCAACTGAGCGCGGCCGCCGTGACGCTGGCGATGGCCTTGGTGTCGGGGTTGTTCGCTCTCCGCTCGCTGCGGCTGATCGAACCGGCAACGTTGCTGCGTTAACGGCCTGGAGGACCGACCGCGATGATTGACGAGTCGCTGTCAACGCCGGCCCTGCAAGGCGTGCATCTGTCGCGCAGTTTCGGCCAGGGCGAGACGAAGACGACCGTCCTCCACGATGTGTCGCTGGAACTCTTCAGCGGACAGATCACGTTGTTGATGGGTCCGTCCGGCAGCGGCAAATCGACCTTGCTGGCCACCCTGTCGGGACTGTTGCGGCCCGACAGCGGGCGTGTGCTGGCCCTGGGGCAAGACATGTGGGAGTTGTCTGATCGGGAACGCGAACGCTTCCGCCTCCGCCACTGTGGGTTTATTTTTCAGGGCTATAACCTGTTCAACGCCCTGACAGCCCGGCAGCAAATCGAGATGGTGGTGCGCTGGGGAGAGGGCGCGCCGCCCCGCGAAGCGCGCCGCCGAACCGACGAGATGCTCGACTTGCTCGGCCTGACCAAGAAGGCCCATTTGCGGCCGACCGAACTGTCCGGCGGCGAGAAGCAGCGTGTGGCCATCGGCCGCGCCCTCGTCAAGGATCCGAATTTCTGCTTCGCCGACGAGCCGACCAGCGCGCTGGATTGGGCGCACGGCGAGCAGGTGATCGAGTTGCTGCGCAGCGCCGCCCACGATCGCGGCGCCACCGTGCTGGTCGTCGCCCACGACGCGCGCATCATCGAGCACGTGGACCGCGTGGTCCACATGGAGGACGGCCGCCTGCGGCAACAGGACGAACGGGAGCCGCGTTTGC
>DATBGU010000181.1:0-7633 GCA_036557825.1 Gemmataceae bacterium | reverse complement strand
CGCGATGTCGTAGAGGACATCGCCGAACGGCACGGCCCCCGCCAGGGCACGCACGCCCTTGGCGCAGACGGCCGCGCCGATGCAGCGCAACAGGACAGGCAGCCAGCGCATGACAGGCACTCCGGGAGAGCAAGAAGCAATCGCTCCCCCTCACCCCCAACCCCTCTCCCCCGAAGCGGGGGAGAGGGGAGAGACAATCTCCGTTACTTGCCGGTCTTGTACGTGGCGGGATCCTTCTCCAGCACCTTTTGTAGCGCTTCCATGGCCGAGCGGCCGCTGGCGCTTTCGAGGGCCCTGGAGGAGATTTCCTTGACGTCGTTCCGCGCCTGATCGAGCTGCGTCTTCAGCTCGCCCAGCTGGCCGTGGGCCTTCTCCAGCGCCACCCGCAGCGAGTTGACTTCTTGGGCGGCCAACTTCTCGGCGGTGTCAGCGTCCTTGGTGGCGAGGACAATCTTCGTCTCGTATTCCTTCTTGACCGAATTGGTGGCCACGGCCACCGCCGCGTTCTCGGCCTTACGCACCTGTTCGGGGATGGCGGCCACCTGGGCGCGCAGGTCTTCCAGTTCCTTCTCCCGTTTCTTCAACTCTTCCTCGCGCTGGCCCCAGTTCTTTTCGAGCAATTCCTGTTTGTCGCGGTTGCCCTTCTCCTGCTGGGCCATGCGATAGCCGAAGTCGTCCTCCGCCTTCTTGTGCTCTTGGGCCACGCGGTATTGATACTCTTCATCGACGCGCGCCCACTGCTTGTTGCGCTCCGATTGCTGCTCGGCAAACTCGCGCTGCTTTCGAGCCTGCTCGTCCTTCCATGACTCGCGCTGGGCCTCGATCTTGGCGTCCAGGTCGTCCAGCGACACGGCGCCCGCCTCGATGTTGTAGAGCTGCTGAAGTTCCTCCCTCTTCAGTTTGATCGCTTCCTCGACGTTGCCGAGAACCTGGATTTGCTCGACGAGCTTGGCCGACAGGGCGGCCAGCGACTTCTGCACTTCCACCTGCGTCGAGGCGATGGTGACGGACACGCCGTCCATGTTCAGGCCGGACACGGATTGCAAGACTTCCGTCTCGCGGATGGCGGTGGCCTGGCGATTTTTGACGCCGGCGATCCGCGACGCGCCGTTGGTCGTGCGGGGCGTCTCCTCTTCGGACGGCTCGACGATGGTTTTGACGGCGGGAGCGTGTCGCGTTTTCGGGGGCGGTTGTTTGGCCATGTTGCTGCGTCCTTCTGAATTGGGATGGAAAGAGGTGGTTGTGTCACCCAGATGTGAGTTGACCGCCTCATTGGTCTCCTTAATTGAGTGGATTATGTATGTAACACGCCGCAAGTCGCAAAACAAGCATGGTAGAACGGATTTTTCACGGCGGATGTCCCGATTTCTCATTTATCCGGCGAAGAGTTGCCACCAGATCGCCGACTGACCGCGCAACTCGAGCGCCGTGTTGATCGCCGAGAACGGCCGGCTGCCCGAAAAGCCGCGTTCAAGAGGCTGAGGGCCGCTTCGGATGGTGTGCCGAGTGGGGTCAATCAGGCGCTCCTTCTTCCGCCCCGCCTCGCCCCAGAGGACAAAGACGATATGCTGTGAGCGCTCGCTCAGGGCGCGAAGGACGGCATCGGTGAACGTCTCCCAGCCTCGGCGTTCGTGCGCGCCGGGTTCGCCGTCGCGCGCGGTCAGCACGTTGTTGAGCAGAAGCACACCCTGGCGCGCCCACGGAGCGAGGTGGCCGGTGCTGGGCGGCCAGCAACCGAGATCGCGATGCAGTTCCTCGAACATCCGCACGGCAGCAGGCGTCGGCCGCGCTCCGGGCCGCACCGAGAACGCCAACCCGTCAGCCTCGCCTCGCCGCGCCGGAGGTTCATCGCCCAGCAAGACCACCCACACTTGTTCGATCGGCGTCAAGCGAAAGGCGTTGAACACATCGCCTTCCTCCGGGTAAACCGCGAAATCTTGCCGCTGCTCGGCGATGAATTTCTCCAATTTGCGAAAGTAGGGCAGCGAGAATTGTTCCGCCAGCGCGGTCTGCCAGCCGGCCGGGAGCAAGGTCGTGTGCCGCAACGATTCGGCGTAATTCATCACAGTGCCCATGAGCGCGGCGATATGGGCGTTGGGGTCCACGACGGGAGGAGTCGGCGATGGGGCAGGCGTCGGCGCCGGCTTCGGGGGCGCCGCCTGCTTCTCTTCGGCGGCTGCGGCGCCGTTCGTTTCGACGATGAGGGGCTGATCGGGAACGACATCGCCGGTTATGTCCGGCAGCTGCCAGTCGATGGGTGTGGCCCCCAGTTCCGCGAGCGCCTTGTTGACGGCGGAGAACGGTTTGCTGCCGAAGAACTTCTTGGCCGACAGCGGCGAGGGATGCGCCGCCGTCAGGATGCGATGCCGGCCGGCGTCGATCAGACTGCTTTTCTTCTGGGCGTAGGCACCCCACAGGACGAAGATCACCGGCTCTTGGCGCTGGTTGAGTGCGGAGATGACCGCGTCGGTGAACGTCTCCCAGCCGCGTTCCTTGTGCGAATTGGGTTCGTGAGCGCGGACGGTGAGGACGGCGTTGAGAAGCAGGACGCCTTGTCGCGCCCACGGGACGAGGTGGCCGTTATTGGGAACCTTGCAGCCGAGGTCGCTTTGGAGTTCCTTGAAGACGTTGACCAGCGAGGGCGGCGGCTTGACTCCCGGCCGCACCGAGAAGCACAGACCATGCGCCTGGCCGTCGTCGTGATAGGGATCTTGCCCCAGTAGCAGAACCTTCACTTTCTCGTAGGACGTCAACTTGAAGGCGTTGAACACATCCGCTTCCGGCGGAAACACCGAGTGCGCCGCGCGCTCGGCGGCGACGAACTCTTGCAGCCGCTGGAAGTAGCCCTTCTTCAGCTCGTCGGCGAGGACGCTTCGCCAATCGTCGGGCAGGCCGGCGGCCGGGGTGGATGGTGCGGGCGCCGCCGGCGCTTCGCCGCCATCCTCGACGCCGCGTTTGGGGCACAGATCGTTGAGGATGCACTGACCGCATTTCGGCCCGTTCGCCGTGCAAGTGTAGCGGCCCAACAGCACCAGGGCGGGACCGAAGTGAATCCACTCGTCTTGCGGGACGATCCGCATCAAATCCTGCTCGATGCGCTCCGGCTTGGGCCGTTCGCTCAGTCCGAGGCGCTGACTGACGCGGGCCACGTGCGTATCGACGATGACGCCGCTGGGGATCTGAAAAGCGTTGTTGAGCACCACATTCGCCGTCTTGCGCGCCACGCCCGGCAGCGTCACCATCTCCTCCATCGTGCGCGGCACCTCGCCGCCGAAGCGCGCCACCAGCTCCTGACAGACGCCCTGAATCGTCTTGGCCTTCTGACGATAGAAACCGGTGTTGCGGACGTAGCCTTCCAACTCGGTCAGGTCCGCCTCGGCGTAAGACTTGGCGTCGGGATAGCGAGCGAACAGGGCGGGCGTCACCTGGTTGACGCGCTCGTCGGTGCATTGGGCGGCGAGGATGGTGGCGACCAGCAGTTGCAGCGGATTGTCCCAGTTCAGTTCATAGCGAGCATTCGGATACGTTTTGTGCAGCCGTTCGATGATCGTGGGAACACTGGTGAGGACGGACGAGGCGGACATGGTGATTCTCCTGATATGGGGCATCGCCGGCACTCTTTCCGTAGTTGGGATGCGATTATACCCGCTGAAACGGCGAGGTGCAGGTCAGCCGTCATTTTCCCGCGCCGGCCTTGTCCAGCTTTGTCTCCAGCGTTACCATCGCAATCAAACTGCCCCAGGGCAGCAAGCAGAGGAGCAACAACCATGATCGATCTGCCCTACTCGCTTATCATCGAGGCTACGAGTGAACCGGACTTTTTCGGCTTCTATTCGGAGGAGTTGGAAGGTTTCTCGGGAGTCGGTCACTCGGTCGAGGACTGCCTGTACCAGGCAAAGTGGGCCATGCGCGAGCATCTGGACTTGTTGGCTGAGCAGGGGTTGCCGGCTCCCCCCCGCAACCCCGAACCTGTCGTGACGATCCGCAACGAGCGCAAGGGCGCGGCCTAGCGGAGACGTTAGGCAGCACATGAGGAGGCCAACCGATGGCATCAGCGGATACACGCCAGGCGACATCGCCGCTCGTGCCGCCGATTGTCTTCCTCGCCGTCCTGGCCATGCTCGCTGGGGCGGGCGGGATGGTGGTCAGTTTCCTGTTCTTGGCTTCATCCAGCCAACTCGATGTCATCGCCGGAGCCGTCGGATTTCTTGCGGGGGCGATCCTCATCGCAGCCGGGTTGCTGTCCCTCGCCGTGCTGAGCCGATCCTCGACCACGAGCAAAGCTGCGACACACGCGGCAGGGTGTTTGGTTACGCTAATCCCTCCAACCGTCGCCATCTTGGGTTGGCCTGGCCTCTACTTCGCCGTGTCCCTGGCGGTTATCTTCATTATGCCGTTCGTGCTGATTGGATGCGTGGGCTGGGCGTGGGTCCAGAGCCGGAGTGTATCGGAACATCTGGCGGCGCTGCTCGGATGGCGACGAGGGCGATTCCTGCGAGCAGCCGTGTTTGCTGTCCAATTAGTAATTATCGTGGAGTCATGGCCGCTGTTTGGGTCTTTTCTGCGCCTCCTTGAGTCTTTGGGCTATAAAGTCGGATGGTCATGACCTCGCCTAACAACCGACCATTCGGCGAAACATTCCTCGCGGCTCATGCCGGCACGCACTCGATGACATCGATCACGGAAGCCGTCGGCACGATGCGCGCCAGGTGGAAGCCGGCGCCGGCCAGCAATTCACGATACTCCGCCTCGGTGCGCTCCATGCCGCCGGGGATGACCAGCATCGTCAGATCGAGGAACTTGGCGAAGTGCGGCTCGTTGCCCGGCGGGATGGCGCTCTCGATCAGCAACAGCTTACCCGAAGCCGGCACGACCTTGCGGCAGTTGCGCAGGATCGTGCGGCTCTGCTCGTCGTTCCAGTCGTGGATGATGTGTCGCATCAAGTAAGCGTCGCCGCCGGCGGGGACCGACTCGAAGAAGTCGCCGCCCGTCAGTGTGCAGCGGTCCTCCAATCCGGCCGCCTTCACGTTGGCCCGCGCCCGTTCGATCACGTCGGGCCGATCGTACAGCACGCCGCGCAGCGACGGATGGCGTTGCAGCGTCGCCAGCAGCAGACTGCCGTTGCCGCCGCCGACATCGACGAGCGTGCCGACGCCGCCGAAATCGTAGGCGTCGAGCATGGCCTCCGTCTCGGCGCCGTGGACGCCCACCATGCCCTCATCGAAAATGCGCGCCTGACGCGGATGAGCGGCGAGATAAGGAAAGATCGGCTGGCCGTAGAGCTTCTCGAAGGCCGTCTGCCCGGTCTGGACGGAGTAGAGCAGTTCGCCCCAGCAGCGGTAGTGCTCCTCGCCGTTCATGATCGCCAGCGAGCGCTGCGAGCCGGGCGCGTCGCTGCGCAGGCATTCGCCCAGCGGCGTCAGAGCGAAGCGGCCTTGCTCATCCTCGACGAAGACACCCTTGCTGGCCAGGGCGCGCAGCAGACGATACAGTGAGCGGGCATGGCTGCCGGTGGCCTGCGCCAACTGTGTGATGGTCCGCGGGCCGTCCTTGAGCAAGTCGGCGATGCCGAGTTGAGCGGCGACGTTCAGCGCCTGCGAGATCCAGTAGCCGGTCAGCATCCCCATCATCACGGCCTGCGGAGGGGGAGCACTGGATCCGGCGACGGGTGGGGTTGCGGCCATGCGTCATTCTCCTTTATTTCGGGCGCGGGACTTCCGGTCAAATCGAGCTGCAACTGCGACAGCGTGCGATAGACACCGCCGTCGCGCTGGACCAACTCGTCGTGCGTGCCGGACTCCACGGTGCAGCCTTCCTTGATGACCACGATACGGTCCGCCCGCCGTACGGTCGAGAGGCGATGCGCGATGATGAGCGAGGTCCGGCCCTCCATCAGACGGTCGAGCGCTTGCAACACCAGGCTTTCGCTGGCGGAATCGAGCGAGCTGGTGGCCTCGTCGAGGATGAGGATGGCGGGATCGCGCAGAATGGCGCGGGCGATGGCGACGCGTTGGCGCTGGCCGCCGGACAGCTGCACGCCGCGCTCGCCGACGCGCGTTTGATAGCCGTCGGGGAAGGAACGAATAAACTCGTCGGCGTTGGCTTGACGCGCGGCCTCGACGATCTCCGCCTCGCCCGCGCCGGGCCGGCCGTAGGCGATGTTGTCGGCGATGGTGCCGCCGAAGAGTAGCACGTCCTGCGGCACGATGGCCATCTGGCCGCGCAGCTCGCGCAGACCGTAATCGCGCGCGTCGCGGCCGTCGATGAGGATTCGCCCCGATTCCGGTTCGTAGAAACGCATGAGCAGAGACGCAATCGTGGATTTGCCCGCGCCGCTGGGTCCGACCAGCGCGATACGCTGGCCCGGCTCGATAGTAAAGGCGATGTCGCGCAGAACCGGCACTTCCGGCCGCGACGGATAGCGGAAGGCGACATGGTCGTAGACGATCTCGCCGCGTACCCGCTTGACGGACGGCTCGGGCGCAGGTTCCGACGATTCCGGCTCTTCTTGCAGCAGTTCGCGGACGCGATGGGTCGCGCCGAAGGTGCGCTGAAGCTGGCTGTACAGATGGGCGAAGGAACCCATCGCGCCGGCGACGAATAGCGTGTAGATCATAAAACTCATCAGCTCGCCGGCCGATAATGTACCACCCGCGACCAGCCGCGAGCCGTACCAGAGGACGAGTACCGCCGCGCCGAACAGGGCGAAGATGACGAAAGAAGAGAACGCGCCTCGATAGCGTGCGCCGCGCACTACCACGGCGAGATAAGCGACGAGACTGGTGCGATAACGCTGCTCCTCGTGCATTTCGTTGGTGAACGCCTTGACGCTGGCGACGCCTTGCAGCGTTTCCTCGATGATGACATTGCTGTCGGCGAGGCGGTCCGTCGCCTCGCGCGCGTTGCGGCGCAGGGCGCGGCCGAAGAAGACGGCCAGCGCGATCAAAGCCGGAAACGCGGCCAACATGACGAGCGTCAATCGCGGCGATGTCAGCGCGATCAGGGCGATACCGCCGGCGAAGACGATCAGCTGATGGAGGAGCTGCGGCACGGCGCTGACGATGGTGTCGAGGATCTGCGTCAGGTCGGCGGCGAGCCGGCTGGCCAACTCGCCGACGCGCCGGCGGACGTGAAACGCCATCGGCAGGCGGATGAGGCGGGCGTAGGTGTCGCGGCGCAGGTCGGCCAGGCTGCGCTCGGATACCTCGACGAACCACAGCGATTGCACGTACGACAGGGCCGCCTGCACCGCCAGCAGAACGACCAGCGCCAGGGCGATGCCGTTGACGTTCTCGTGCCAGGGCAGCGGAGCGCCGGCATTCTGGTGGTTGATGGCGCTGTTGACGAGCCGGCCGACGAGATAGGGGAAGGCCAGGCCGCACAGGCTGGACAGCAGCAGCGCGACGAGAGCGGCGACGAATTTGAAACCGTAGGGGAGAAGATAGCGCGCCAGCTGCACCGTCTCGCGGAGACTGGCGCGGCTGAGCGGCACGGCCGGCAATTCCTCGTTGTCCTCGTGGCGAGCGTGACGCGAATGACGGGGCATCGAAGGTCGTCCTGAAGTTTGGCTGAAGGTTGAGTTGCCTCTATTGTAGGGGTGGCAGGCAAGCGCCAACCGTTCGTCGATGCTTGT
>DATBGU010000180.1:0-5213 GCA_036557825.1 Gemmataceae bacterium | reverse complement strand
GATCGCCCATCGCTATTTCGACGGCGAGTTCACCGTCGAATGGAAGTCCGACAGCAGCCCCGTGACCGTGGCCGACCGCGAAACCGAGCAATCGCTGCGTCGGACGCTGCTGGGCGCCTTTCCCAACGACGGCTTTCTCGGCGAGGAGTTCGGCGACACGCCCGGCTCGTCCGGTTTCCGCTGGATCATCGACCCCATCGACGGCACGCGCAGTTTCGTCCGTGGCATCCCCTTGTGGGCCACGCTCGTCGGTTTGGAATATCGCGACGAGCAAATCGTCGGCATCGTCGAGGTGCCGGCGCTGGGCCACACCTACCGGGCGCTGCGCGGCGACGGAGCGTATCGCAACGACCGCCGCATCCGCGTCTCCGACGTGGCCGACCTGTCGCAGGCGCTGGTCTTTTATTCGGGCCTTTCGTGGTTCATCAAGGCCGATCGTGAGGAGCAGTTTCACGAACTGGTCCGCCGCACCGACCGCACGCGCGGCTACGGCGATTTCTACGGTTTCGTGCTGGTGGCGCAGGGATCGGGCGAGTTGATGGTCGAGCATGGCGTCCACGCCTGGGACGTGGCCGCCATCAAGCCGCTGATCGAAGAGGCCGGCGGTCGCTTCAGCGATTGGAGCGGCACGCCGAGCATCCACAGTCCCGACGTGCTCATCAGCAACGGCAAACTGCACGACGCGGCGCTGGCTCTTTTGCAAGCTCATCCCGCCGGAGCGTGAGCCGTGCGCCGCTTCGCTTGCACCACGGCAGGCGAATGGGCTATCCGGAAGTAACGGCTCGACAGAGCGCGTGGCAGATTATGAAAACGACCGATCCGCGCATGAGCGTGTTACGAAGGTTTGCCGACGCGATGGGGATCTCCCTTAATGAACTCGGACGCAAGGGGAAACGAATGGCGCGAAGACTTGAAACTGAACTGGCAGAGTGCGGTTGCTCAATGGACGCGAAGATGTTCCGTGACCTAGTTGTGGAACGCCACGGCAGGATGCACACATCATGGACGGAAGATGATCTGGTATGTCACCCGGATGAGGCGAAGGCATTCTGCCAAACTATCCGCAGCGAAGTGGGCGCAGAAGTCCCGGACCACGTAATTCTGCGGACTCTACTCAACGCGAGGAAGGCCCACTAAAAGTTACACCAGACTACTTCGGTCATGCGTCGCTTTTGCTTTCCACCCGCCGCCTGGTTGGGCAGGATGAATTCGTGCCGTGTCCAACTGGCCAAGCGAGTGTCATACAGAGCCGACGGATAACCCGACAGCATGACACGCCCCTTGCTTTGCCGAATCGTATCGAGCAATTCGGCATGTTGAGCGGGACTCATCTCGTGGCTGTAAACGTCGTCAGCTGATCGTGTCTCGCCCAGGTATGGCGGATCAAGATAGTACAACGTGCCCGGCCCGTCTTGCTGCCGGACCACGTCCAGGGCATCACGGTTGAGAACCGCCACCCGTTTGAGACGGTTGTGTACGGCAGGTAGTCCTTCGACGGCATTCAGCCATGCACTCGCCTGCTCATTCATTCTTCGTCGCGTCCGAGTACGGGAGAGCGGGGCGAATGTGTCCATGCGCCCGGCGAGCGATTGGCGACACCGAACGAAGAACCTAGCCGCTGCCTCAACCTGGTCGGAAATGGGGATACCTAAATCGGAATCATGCCATTCCAACTCCGAAAAGGGAACTGCCTCCAGTATTCGCTGGAGGCGAGCAAACGTCTGTTCGTTCTGGAGGACTCGCCAGAAGTTTGACAAATGCCCGTTGATATCGTTGACAACTTCGCTGACGCCATCGGGGTCTTTGGCAAGGAGTACAGACAAGCCGCCTGCATATGCCTCAACGTAATGGATGTGAGGTGGCATCAGAGCAACGATCTTCGGGGCAAGATACCACTTGCCGCCGTGCCACTTTAACGGGGGCGGGACGCGGAAAGAAGTGACTTGTTCAGGCATGGCCTCCTCTGTACCGTCACGCAGCTGAGCGGGGAATATTAAAGACTGGATGCCGCTCTTCAACCAGCTTTCGCTCAATGGCCTGTAGGAAGGACATCGGACGATTTACCGCAGCGAAGTCAACGATGAAGTTCGCGGGGTCTGGCCTCCACAGCCTCTCGTTGATAGCCTTGAGGATGTTTTTATTACGGTGCAGTTCGATTCCATGACGCAAATCCACGGCAGACCGTGTGTAGAGTAACTTCTGCTTCTCGTAAAGCAGATAGATCCCGCTTTCATCGGGAATCCGCTCAATGGAGTCGCGAAGTAGGCGAAAACCAGTGGTGAACCGTGGCAACCTGAAGGATGCTGGCAATTTCTTATGGCGACCGGCCTTGCGAATGCTCAGGATGGCCCAACGGTATTCAAACGAAGAGAATCCTGGGACAACCTCGCGGGCTATTGCGTCAAACTGAGACGCGAGGTTGGGGTCGCACAAAATGTCATCGATTGATGCGCCCGTCTTGTACCTCAACTGGGTTGCGGCGAATTCACTCGCGAACGCGAACTCGCCATAGTCTATACTCGTTCTCTTTGATCTCAAGTCAGGCAGCAGTTTGTTCTTACGAGCGTTGAAGAGTGTCTTGTTGATTCGGTAGTCGCTGGCCTCGATACCGAATCGGCGACACAATGCCAAGAATGCTTCGTTGCGTTTCGGGTCGGCAATGTAGAGGTCGGTGGAACCCCTGTCCTTGAACATCTCGCGTGCGGTAAAGAACGCCTGCTTCAACCGATCGATGTTTATATCGCCACCCTGGCGCCGCCCCACCCCTGTCGGACTTTCGTTTGCGGCAAGCACGTCAAAGTATCTCTGGGCATCTCCGAGCGACGCAATCTGTCCGTGGCTCACTTCTACTGGCCCGACGATTTCTGAGTCCAGAATCGCACTGATCGCGTAGTGGTTCAAGTCGCTCATCGGAGTTACTCCTCATCAGCAAGCGGGAATCGGCGGATACGGTGAAAAACACCATCAATCACGACACCGACTTCCCCCTGCTTGGTTCGCTTTCCCATGCGGTGCAGGATTTTTGCGACCCGCTGAAGCCTCCCTTCCTCTTCCATATGACTCGGACGAACATATGAATGAATAAGAATAACCTCTTCCGTGATGATTTTTCCATCGTCGTTGAGCCACTTCCCCTTTGCAATCGGCATTTCTGTGGCTCCGCCATAAACCTCCGTCAAGACATCTCCTACGGCCTCCGCCCACTGCTGCTGATCTTCCCCAGCCGGAAGATCGTCACCGTCCTTTGTTTTGCTTGGGATAAAAAGAACAAAGAGAATGGAACCGAGTTCCTCTTCCGAATGGAGAATCTCGGTGGGCAGCTTTTTCCGGGCCACGGGCGCTCCCCCAGAAGAACTTATGCAAGGATAATGCCGATTGCGCCGTACAGGGTAACATCAGAAAGAGCCTATGGGAAGAGTTTGCGTTGCATTTTGGGCAAAACCGATGGTCCGCAAGGCATTATATGTCGCAAGTCAATATTTTTCAATTGGTTGCGCGCATTTTTAGGCGGATTAAACTTCCGTTATGCGGCATGCCAGGCAAGACAGCGAAGGGGCTAGACCGGAGAGTGGGTCAGACGGATGATCCGTCTGACCCACTCTGCTAGGCCGAATACGCATCAACTCGCCCGAATGCGTTGCAGGCGGCGAATGCGTGGCAAAGCCGTGGGTGGGATGTCGTGCAACGAATTCAAACGACGCGAACCTCTGTCTACGGACCTTGCAGCAACGGACGCAGCTCGCCGGCCAGGAAGACGGAGCCGGTGATGCAAATTAGATCGTCGTCGCCCGCGGCGGCGCGGGCGGCGCGATAGGCGTCCGCCGGATCGGGGCAGAGAGTGATCGCGACATCGCCGCTGGCGCGCAGCAGTTCGGCCATCTGTTCGGGCGGCACGCTGCGCGCGTTGACGGTGTAGCGCGTCAGGAAGACGTGAGCGAAGTGCGGCGACAGGACGCGGAACATGCCGGCCAGATCCTTATCGCTGCTGCCGGCGAAGACGAGCAGGCGACGTGCCGGCGGAAACGACGCTTGCAGCGTCCGCACCAATGCCAACGCCGAGGCGACGTTGTGAGCGCAGTCGAGGACGATCAGCGGCCGGCGGCCGACCACTTCCAAACGCGCCGGCCAGGCGACCTCGGCCAGCCCGGCGGCGACGGCGGCGTCGGGCAGGTGCCAGCCCTCGCTCTGCAACTGCTCGACGCAGGCGAGGGCGACCGCCGCGTTGGCCGCCTGATGATCGCCGAGTAAGTTCAACTCCAGTTCCGGCCAGTGCCGGCGGTCCGTGACGACGCGCAGCCGGGAGCGCCGCGTCTGGGTCGCCGTGACGTGGCCCGGAATGTAATGGTAACGAAAGTCCACGCCGAGTTGACGCAGGGGAGCGCGGCGTTCGCGGCAGGTGCGCTCGATGACCGTTCGCGCTTCGGGCACCGTCGCGCCGCTGACGACGGGACGGCCGGGCTTGATGATGCCGGCCTTCTCCGCCGCGATGCTCGCCAGACGATCGCCGAGCAGGTTGGTGTGATCGTAGCTGATGCTGGTGATGACAGAGACAATCGGTCGGCAGACGTTGGTCGAATCGAGCCGGCCGCCGAGACCGACCTCCAGCACCGCCGCCTCGACGCGCCGCCGCACGAAGTGCAGAAAACCTACCGCCGTCGCCACCTCGAAGAAAGTGTACGGCACGCCACCGCGAACCTCCTGCTCGATGCAGCGGCGCACATCGTCCAGCAGCATCGTCAGCTCGGCCGTCGAGATGGATTGCCCGTCCACCTGGAAGCGCTCCTCGACGCCGCACAGGTGCGGCGAGGTGAACAGGCCGGTGCGATAGCCGGCCCGGCGCAGGATCGCGGCCAACATCGCCGCTGTGGAGCCTTTGCCCTTGCTGCCGGCCACGTGGAGGATGCGCAGGCGGCGCTGCGGATCGCCCAGACGCGCCAGCAGGGCGCGCATGTGATCGAGTTTCAGGTCGGTGGCGAGGGGCGTGCGCTGCTCGTAGTTGATGAGGCCGTACCACCAGGCGCGGGCTTGCTCCGGCGACAGCGAGGGCGGTGCGGCGAGGGGATGATTCATGATGCGTCACAAGAATTCGCCAGCCCGCCGCGCCGGCAAGAGACGGCCTTGCCGGCGCGGCGGGCTGGTAGGAGAAAGCTCTTACTGCTTACTGTATTAACCCTGGACGGGCATGCAGACCTGTTCGAGCAGTTTTTCGCACT
>DATBGU010000179.1:0-84380 GCA_036557825.1 Gemmataceae bacterium | reverse complement strand
GTTCGCGGCGGGGTTGGGTCCGCTGCCGGCCTGGGTGAGACGTCTGCATCGGGTTCGCACCTGGGTGTGGGCCAAACTCTTGATCAACGGTGTCCGGATCGTGAAAAAACAAGGACTTACGCCACAAATGCAAAAGGTTCGTCAGCGACGGGCGAATACCCCGTCGCTGGCGCTCCGGGCTAGTTGGTAAAAGTTAGAACCTTTTAGCGCCAATCGCCGGAGAGCACGAAGGCGGCCCAGTAAAACGGCGGCAGGCGGCGCTGTTTGTCCGGCGGTTGGTCGGGCGGAAGGTCCAGGCCACGCTTGATGCCCTCGCGCAGCATGTTCAACTGGGCCTGCCGCAACGCCTCCAGACGCGACATCTTCTTGCTCCACAGGTTGTCGTAAAAGTCCACCATGAGCGAACGGGTCGCCCGGTCGTCCACGGTCCACAGTCCGGCAACGACGCTGCGCGCCCCCGCGACCTGGAAGGCGCGCTGCAAGCCCAGCAGTCCCTCGCCGCCCGCCTCGGCGCCCAAACCCGTCTCGCACGCCGACAGCACGGCCAACTCCGCATCGCTCAGGTCCAACGCCCCCACCTCCAGCGCCGTGAGAATGCCGTCGTCACCCTCCGACGTCGCCGCGCGGTTGGCGCCCGCCAGCACCAGACCCGACAACAGACCCGGATGAAAGCCCGACACCTCCTGACGCCCAGAGGGCGAGTCCGCCTCCTTGTCCTTGCCCCGCGAGGCGACGGCCAGGCCGGAGCGGAGCGGTTCGGGAGCGAAAAAGCCGTGGGTGGCGAAGTGCAAATAGCGGTAACGCGGCGCCTGTTGGCGCACGGCCTCTTCGGTGGCCTCACCCTTGCGCAGCGACTTGACCTTACTGTCGGCGTAGCGCTGCTCGAAGGAGTCGCGCACCGCCAGGATTTCCTGACGAGTCTCGCTCAGCGGCGACCAGGTGCCGCGTGGGCCGGCGCGGCCGTTACGCGGAGCGGAACGCGCCGCGACCGCAGTGCCGGGATGGCCGGGGTCGGCCCCATAGTCCACATCGCCCACTAACAGCAGCGAGGCTTTATCGTCCGCCGGCGCCGGTGGCCGCTGGAGCAGTTGCGGCAGCTGCTGAGGAATGGGCAGGATGGCGATGGCGCGTTCTTCGAGCAGGTAGGTGTTGGGCTTGCTGCCCGGCAGGGCGGCCCAGGGCAACTTGGCCAGAACGCCATCGGGAGAGATCAGTACGATGGACGCACCGTTCAGCTGTTTCTCCAACGGCTTCCAAGCCAGCCGTCGGAGCCGGTCGCTGGCGGCCGTGCCCGCTTCGCCCAGACCAAAGTGTTTGCGCCAGTCGGTCACGGTTTGGCGGATGGGATCGGCTGGGCCGAGGTCGAGTTGGACCACCGGCTCGTTCGGCAGCAACACGAAAGCGGTCAGTCGCCGCTCCCTGACCGAGGGGCCCTTGCCATCGGCCGGCGGTTGGTAGCGCTCGTATTCGAGCAGGTCCACGAGGGCGGCGCCTTTGGGCAGCGCCTTGCGGAGTTCGGCGGGGGTCATGCGCTGTTGGCGTAGGTGCTGGCGGAACGGTTCGCTGAGGCGGGCGAGGTCGCGTTGCAGTCGCTCGATGTCGTCGCTGACTTTTTCGAGGTCGCGACGGAGTACGTCGGGTCGTTTCGGGTCCGGACTGGCTTGCGACAGCTGGGCCAGTCGGGCGGTGGCCTGCTGGAGTTCGGCATGGAGCTTGAGGATCTCAGGTCGTTGGTCGCGTTGGCGTTGGAGGTGGAGGTGTTGTTGTCGTGCGGAGACAGCCCCCTTCCAGGCGAGGACGGCGGGGTAGACTTCCTCAGGCGAGGTCTTGGCCGCCGCGGCCAGGGTGAGGTAGCTGTCCAAATGCCAGCGGCTCGTCGTCGTCATGGCAAGCTGCTGCCGTTCGGACTGTACGGCGGCGGTGCGTTCGAGCAGGGACCGCGCAGACGCGGCGGCCTGGTGGGCGAGCGGTACGCCTCGTTGGGCATCCTTGTTGGCCAGGTGCAACAGGGCCAGGTTATTGAGGCTCTTGGCGTAGTCGGGATGCTGCTCACCCAGCAGTTCCTTGCGCAGTGCCAGTGCCTGCTGGAAAAGCGGCTCGGCCTTGGAATAGTCGCCCATGTCCTCGTACAGCTGGGCCAGGTTGCTGAGACTTGCGGCGGAGGCGGGGTGCTTCTCGCCCAGCACCTCCTTGTAAAGCGCCAGCGCCCGCTGGTAAAGCGGCTCAGCCTTGGCGTAAGCGTCCATGCGATGATACAGCGTCGCCAGGTTGTTAAGGCTGGAGATGTATTCGGGATGTTTCTCGCCCAGCACTTGCTTGCGCAGCGCCAGCACCTGCTGAAAGAGCGGTTCGGCCTTGGCGCAGTCGCGCATCCGCCAGTACAGCGCGGCCAAGTTGTTGAGGCTGGTAGCGTAGGCGGGGTGCTTCTCGCCCAGCACTTGCTTGCGCAACGCGAGCGCCTGTTGGAGAAGTGGCTCGGCCTTGGCGTAGTCGCCCATGTCATAGTATAGCGTGCCCAAGTTGTTGAGGCCGGTGGCATAGGCGGGATGCTTTTCGCCCAGCAAGTCCTTGCGCAGCGCCAGGGACTGGCGGTGCAGAGGCTCGGCCTTGGCGTAGTCGCCCTTTCGCTGATACAGCAAGGCCAGATTGTTGAGGCTTTGGGCGTAATCGGGGTGCTTTTCGCCCAGCACTTGCTTGCGCACCGCCAGTGCCTGCTGGAAAAGCGGCTCGGCCTTGGCGTAGTCGCCCATTTCGTTGTACAGTCCACCCAAGTTGGTGAGACTCTTGGCGTAATCGGGGTGCTGCTCACCTAGTACCTGCTTGGAGAGTGTCAGCGCCTGCTGCGTCAGAGGCAGGGCCTCTCGATATTTGCCGCTCCTGAACATACCAAAGGCTCGTTGACGCAGTTGCGCCGCCTGCCGGCGTTGGACGCGCTGTTTCGCAGTCAGACGGCTGCGCTGCTCCATGTCTTCCAGAGCCAGACGCGCATCGGTCACGCGCCAGTCTTCCTTGCCGTACAGGCGTTGCTGCACGGCCAGCGCCTCTTTTCGTGCGCGGCGCGCCGCCTCCCAGTCCTCCCGCCGCTCGTGGAGCTGAGCCAGAAACTGTAGCGGAATGACCACGTTCAAATGCTCCTTGCCAAACAGTTCACGCGCGAGAGTCAGCCCCTTTTCGGTGGCTGCAACGGCCTCTTCTAGCTTCCCCTCACGGGCAAGCTTCTCAGCCTCGACCCCAAGGCGATTGATCTCCTTGAACTTCTCCTGTTGCTCCTTGTTCAGCGGCGGGCGCGGCGGCTCCGCAGCCGTCACGCTCGCCGCGAACACGCCGGTCCCAAAGGCCAGCAGACAGACGACCAGGTGACGGCACCACCCCGAGGGATGGGAAAACAACGACATGGCAACTCCTGGAGAACGGACATGGGCGCCGTGTAGGGGTACCCAGGTATCTTTTTACAAGGCGACATCGTAATGCTCACACCATTCCCGGATGCGGGCGCGAACGCGGGAAGTATTCGTGTTCACCGAGCTGACCGAAAGGCCCAGTTTCTCGGCCACCTTGCTGCTCGGCTCGCCCTGGAGATAGTGCATCTCGAAGCAGTCCCACTTGTGGGCGGAGATCATCTCGGCCTTCACTTTTTCCAGAACGTGGCGGAGCAGGAGCCGGTCGTGGGCCTGGATCAGTTGCTCGTCCGGCGCGTCGCTCTCGTCGCCGGCAAGCGTTTTCTCCATCTGCGATGTCATGGAAACGACTTGCGGCCGGCCGGAAACCACCGGCTCGGCGCCGGTCTTCTCCCGTTTGCGTCGGCCGCGCTGCTGGCGGACCCAGTCGATCACCACGTTGCAAACCACCGACCACAACCAGGTGCGGAACCGCCTCTGCGTCTGGAAAGAAGATAGCTTGTGGTACAACTTGATCAGAACCTCTTGCTTGATGTCCTCTCGGTCGTGGGCATCCAGGTCGAGCTGGTTGCGCTGATCGCAGGAACCGATGTAGGCGAGCAAGAGAGGCGTGTACAGCGTCACGAACTCACCCCAACTCTCCGGGTCCAGTTGGCTGACGCGCTGGATGAGCGAAGATCGTGTCTCCGGCAACGGGTGGTTATTGGCCATGCTGCCAATCTACCCGAACACGCGGGGACCAACAACTCTTCGCGCGCCTATCGGAGCGCGGCCGTCTCGGCCTCACGATGCGGGCGGGACGCCCGCGCTCCGATATGGTTCGTCGTCACTTTTTCTCGGCCGTTGGCGGCGGCACCGACCATGACAGCAGGCGCAGCACCTGCGTGTCGGCTTCGACCATGTCCAGGCCGCGCGACGCGCCCTGAGCGTACATGGCTTTCTTCAACAGTCCGCCCAAGGGAGAATCGAGCGCTTGCTTGCCGCCGCGCGTGGCGGTTTCCTCGGCCTTCTGTAGCGTCGGCTGGGCCAGGCAGGTGAAGTCAATCGGTTGGCCTTCCCCTTTGACGGCGATCACCACCACATGTTCCAGGCCAACCGTCTTGGGGTTGACGCGAACCGGCGGGAGCAAATGACTTTGTCTCGGCAGGAAGCGGTTTTCGCCGCTGCCCGCCGCCCCGCGGCGCGGGAACAACGGAGCGATGCCGTAGCCGCTGTCGATAAACAGCAGCGTCACATCCAGAGTCGTCCTGCCGCGGTTGGTGACGCGCCAGCTCACCCAGTCGCCCGGCTGCAAGACGAGCCCCTTGGCGCCCCACTTGAGCGGTTCTCCCTTTTTGTCGTTTTGGTCTTTCAGCTTCACCATCTCGACCTTCAGGTCCGCGGCTGCGGTGTCGGCGGCGCCCGAAACCAGTTTGAGCAGGTTGCGGGCGCGGGCGATTTTCGTCAGGTCGTCCTGTATTTTCTCGGCCTGTTGGACGGAGTACGGCCCGAAGTACGCAGCGCCCGGCGGCGGCTCCCCGATCCGTTGCGCCACGGCGGCGGCGACGAGGTAGATTTTTTCGCCTTTGACCCGGACCAACACGTCGGCCTTTTGGCCGTCATCCGCCGGCTCCACGAGCGAATCGGGAGCCTTGGCGATCTCCTTCAACGTCTGCCGCACGCGCCGGTGGATGTCGCCCTCGGCGTTGTCGGACCGTTCGATGCCGACGCGCAGCCGCAGGGAGCCGTAGTCCACGTAGACCAATTCGCAGCGCCCGCCCTCGGGCAAGTCCTTGGGAGCGGGCTGCTTGTTGTAGGCGCACGGCTCGACCTCGCACTCCGTGGGCTGGCTCTTGGAGACGCGAACGTGGCCGGCGATCTTGTCGGCGCCGGCCTTGCCCGCCGGGGGGTAGACGGCCAGAATGCTGTTTTCGGTCAGCCCGTGCAGTTGGCCGGCGCGAATTTTCCAGCCGTCGTCGCTGTCATCGAGGAAAAATCGCGAACGGCCCGGCCAGGCGCGCGTGCCGAGGATCTCGCGGTCCTGATCCAGTCCTTCCAGGAGCGGCGTCGGCGACACCAGACCCCACTCAACGTACTGCCCCTGGATGCGCTGGGCCAGTTCGCGGTAGGTCAGGGGGGACTGAGACTGCGTGACCAGCTGACACACGGTATAGGTGAGAAGACCGTAACGGGAGTTACGGATGTTATCCGGGGGCATCGGCAGCTCGATGGTCGGTTCATGGGGTTGGCTCGCATACAGGGCCACCAGTCGCGGCGTCTTGTTCGCCGGCTTGGCCGCCGGTGCCTTG
Source organism: Gemmataceae bacterium (assembly GCA_036557825.1). Lineage (GTDB taxonomy): Bacteria > Planctomycetota > Planctomycetia > Gemmatales > Gemmataceae > JAJPHU01. The sequence continues at coordinate 78,694 of DATBGU010000179.1, read as the reverse complement.
GCTTCGGCGCCGCGAGTGGACGCGCGGCGGGCGGCCGCCTCCTCGCTGGCTTTTTGCAACGCCTCCCTCGGCACCAACTCTCCGGGCGGGATTTCGCGGAGGACGTGGTTACCGCCGCGCAACATGGTCCCGGAATGGCAGCAATCGAAGATAAGGAAGAGCGCCGCGCCGCCGTCGGTGATCGCCTTGGCCCAGGCTTCCAGCTCGTCGTCGAGGATGGCGTTGCGCACCATTTTTTTGTCGGCGTCCCAGGGACCACAATCGCACGGCAGGAAGGTTTCGTCGAGTCCGTCCGGCTCGTCGAGGGGTTCGTGATCGGGCTGCTGGTTGCCGTGGCCGCTGAGCAAAATCATCACTTGATCGCCGGGCCGCGCCTCCTTGGCCAGCCGCTCGAATTGACTTTTGATGTTGGCGCGCGTGGGCCGACCGGCGGCTTTGGGTTGCTCCGTCAAGGTGACAATGTCCTTCTCGGCAAAGCCGAAGCGCTCGGTCAACACCTTGCGCATCAATTCGATGTCGTTGGCCGGACCCTTGAGGTGAGCGCGCTCCGGCAGCTTGTCGTACTTCGTGCAGCCGATCAGCAGCGCGCGCTTTCGGCCCGATTCCTTGCCGGGCGAGGGGGCACGGCCGTCGGCGTCGGCGTCTTTCCCCTTATCGGCCTCGGACGCGGGGGCGGTCGGAGAGGTTTGCGAGTTGGGCGACTCGACAGCGGTCCGTGGCTGCTGCTTCTCGCGATGGCCGCATCCGAAGGCGAGGACGGTGACGACCAGCAGTGCCGAGCTAAACCAGCATCTCATGATGGCTCTCCAGGCGAGAAGACTGTATATGGGGTCGAATTCAGGATGTCCCTTTCGGGCGGATCGTATGGCGGTGGTTTCAAGAAGGGCGAGCAGGCTTGGAAACAGCGTCTCAGCGCACCGGCACGGCCACCCCCCAAAAGTACTCGAACTCCCGCGACGCCGCAACGCGCAGCCGTTCCAGGCGATCGCGCAGCTTGGAGAGTGGGGTCTCGACCACGAGACGGGGCACTTCCAGCGCCTCATCGCGGTTCAAAAGAAAGAAGAACTTCTCCTGAGGCGCGGAGAACGGCAGCGGCATACCTCCATCCTCTTCAACGAGACGCCGCACGCTCTCCAGTCGTGGCCGCGTCCGGCGGTTCGCGCACACCAGAAACAGTACGGGGCCAGGCGACCCCTCGATCACCCAACTGCCCCCCGCCGGCGCGCGAAGGCGATCCAGACCCTCGAAGGTGCCGGTATGCTTGGGCTCCCATTCGCTCACCTCGCCGGCCGCGTTCACAAGAAAAACCGCCGACGAATATCCATGCGGCACCTTGTAGGCCAGTTCCAGCATCCCGCCGCGTCGCAGCGGGACACGCCGGGCAAGATCGCTCGCCGTTTGTAGCGCCACGAAATCCGTCTTCTCTTTTTGCGGACCTTTCAACTTGGCGATCAAGTGTTGCCGTGACGGCGGCGTCGCCGACGACTTCGGCCAAAAATATGCCAGCGCGACGGCGGCGATCAGGATCGAGAGGGCAACGCCGAGGGCCGCCGCGGCAGCGAGCCGGGTCGGCCGCCTCTGAAAGCGTTCCAGGTCGGCAGCCATCTCGTCGGCGGAGACATAGCGGCGCTCCGGCTCCGGGTCCATCGCCCGCAGGCAGATCGCGGCGAGCGGTCGCGGAACCCCTTTGCGACGCAACGCGGCCCGGTCGAAATCGCATCGACCGGCCTGTTTCCTGGCCTCGTGCGGATCGGCCGCCGCGAACGGCGGGTTCGCCGTCAACAAAAAGTAGAGCACCGCGCCCAGCGAAAAAATGTCGCTCGACGGGCCGACCCTGTCCTGATGGCCGCGCGCCTTTTCGGGCGCCATGTACGCGAGGGTGCCTCCGTTGGGCTGCTCGCTGCCGGCGCTCCAGGCATCCGTCAGGCGAGCCAGGCCGAAATCGAGCAGAAACGGCTTGCTGGACTCGTCAATCAAAATGTTGGCGGGCTTGACGTCCTGATGCACGATCCCCAGCCGATGCGCGGCGCCCAGAGCTTGAGCGAGCGGAACGAGGAGGGCCGCCGTCTGACGAGGGGAGAGTTTCCGATGGGCGACAAACTGCTCCAGGTTGACGCCCGCGTGGTACTCCATGACGAGAAAGGGCCGGCCCTCATGGAAATCGAGGTCGCAAATCCGGGCGATGTGGGGGTGATTCAGCCGAGCCAAAGCTCGCCCTTCTTGCAGGAGGAGCGTTCGAGCGTGAGTTGATTCGCCGCTCGTTTCGTTCTTCGCGTACTTGACGACCACTTCCTTGTGCAGTTCAGGGTGCAAGGCCCGGTACGCCGTCGCTTGCGCGCCCTGCCCCAGCGGACCGACGATGAAATACTTTCCGATCGTGCCGGGACCGCGATCCGCGTTCCCCTCCGGGCTTGCGGGCAAATAGCCCATCGCGGAGGCCGGTCCTTCCGACGCCTGGCGCAGCGCGGCCGACTCCTCCCGCAGCTGAGACAGGAGTTGCCGACAAACAGAACATCCGGCGACGTGTACTTGCATCTCGTCGCTTAACGGTTGACCTAGCGCCACCGAGAGCAAGTCCTCTTCGTCGTAAGGACATATGCCGGGTGACACGGTAGGCTCCTCGCGGTTGGAACGGATCTTCCCGCGCAAGATACGGACCGAATAGCGAGAATCTTACAAACAGTTATATCTTCGTTCCGTCCACACGGCTATCTTCCTCGCCGCCGGTGCATGACCTCGACAAAATGAGCTAGACTACGGATAAACCCCATCCGCGATCGTATTCCATCCGTGGGAGAACGCGATGACGTTGCAGACTCTGGCTTACATGCCCGACGCGAACAGCGAGCATCCCGATCCATCGATCGGACTGCCGGAGCTGCGCCGCGGCCTTGGTCTGGTCGTGCTGGGAAACCTGATGAGCATCGGAGTGATCGCGGCGACGGTGGGGTTGCTGTGGTACGTTTTCTCGTCGGCCGCCGCCTTGCCGGGTTTGCGAAAGACGCCGGAGAACCTTTCGGTATTGGTCTTTACCGCTATCCTTGTGCTGGGTTTGCTGGGACTTGTCAGTCTTGCGACGATCGTTCGCGGGAAATGGATCTGTCTCATGAACGCACCCGAGAGTTACCACGCCAAATGGTTCATGTTTGCCGCCATCGTATGCATTGTTGCCGGCCCGGCGCTCAACGTGTGTTCGCCGCTCTTCGCCGAGAAAGCGCCGAATACCGCGAAAAAAGGTAGGGTCGAGCAGACCACCGCCGCCCTCCGCCGCGAGATCGAGGAGTACAAAAAAGGCATGCCCACCCTTGACACGCGCGGATGGACCAAGTTGGCCGGCGACGTCGCCGGCCTGCTGAGCGGCGTGTTCTTCGTGCTGTTCCTTCGCGCCGTCGCCCTGTCCTGGGGCTACCAGGGACGAGCGCGCTTCGCCGAACTCTATCTGATCTTCCTCGCCCTCCTCGTCGCCGGTCTTGTCGTTCTGCTCCGCAATCCGTCGCACTGGATCGACCGGCCGCAATTTCTGCTCGCGTTGGCCGGCGGCTGGCTGCTCTCCGGCGTGTGGTACTTCGTGCTGATTCTCGTCACCATCGCCGGCCTTCAAACCGTGCGCACACGCTGAGACCTGTTACGCGGCCGACTCCGAGAGCGTGTCTTCACCGACGCCTTCCGTCGAGAGGGGCGACGCCACGTCTTCGAGCGATTTCCGCTCGCTGTCCACGCCGAGGAAAAACTCCGTGGCGGCCGCCGCCATCATGAGGCCGGCACCAATCAGGTAGCCGACGGCGATGAAGCCGGCCCGTTCCGTCTCGATCAGGGCGCCGAAGAGAGCGGGGGCCAGCAATCCGCCGACGGCGGTGCCGAGGACGTAAAACAACGAGATGACCAGGGCGCGCATCTCCAGCGGGAACACTTCGCTGACCGTCAAATAGCCCGCGCTGGCGGCCGCCGAGGCGAAGAAACAAGTCCCCACCCACAGCCAGGTTTGTGAATCGGCCGTGAGCCAGCCGGCCACGAACATCGCCTCGATCCCCACGATCAGCAGTCCCGACAATCCGTAAGTGGCTCCGATCATGATCCGGCGACCGAAGGTATCGAAGAAGTGACCGAGCAGAAGCGGCCCCAGGAAGTTACCGGCGGCGAACCACAGGGCGTAGCCGGGAACCTTCTGGGCCGGAACGTGGAAGAAGCGGTCCAGCACCAGCGGATAGGTGAAGGTGATGCCGTTGTAAAAGAACGCCTGCGACGCGATGAGGACGAGTCCCAAAAGCGCCCGGCTGCGGTAGCGGACCAGCAGCGTATGCGCGATCGTGCCGAAACCGATCGACACCGGACGGAAACGGACGCGCTGATGGACCGGCGGCAGCGACGAGACGCCGTCTTTGCCGACGGCCATCTCCTCGATGTGGTCCATGATGTGCTGAGCTTCTTCGCTCCTTCCGTGGATCAGCAGCCAGCGCGGGCTTTCGGGAACGTAGCGGCGGGCGAGGACCATCGCCAGCCCGACGAGCGCTCCCAGACCGAAGGCCAGCCGCCATCCCAGCCACTCCGGTAGATGATCCAGCAGCACAAGGCTGGCCAGCGCTCCGGCCGCCGCCCCGATCCAGAAGCTGCCGTTGACGATCAGGTCCACCCTTCCCCGCACGCGCGCGGGGATCAGTTCGTCGATGGCCGAATTGATCGCCGAATACTCGCCGCCGATCGCCAGGCCGGTCACGAAGCGAAACAGCGCGAAGGTCCAGAAGTCCCAGGACAGGGCCGTTAGCGTCGCGCCCACCATGTAAACGCCCAGGGTAACGGTGAAGAGACGCTTGCGGCCGAGGCGGTCGGTCAGATGGCCGAACACCAACGCGCCGATCAGGGCGCCGGCCAGATACACGGTGCCGGCGAGGCCGACTTCGCGGTCCGTCAGTCGCAGCGTGTCGGGATGCTTCAGCATCGGCCCAATGGAGCCGACGACCGTCACCTCCAGGCCGTCCAGGATCCAGGTGACGCCCAAGGCGATGACCAGCAGCCAGTGAAAGCGGCTCCACGGCAGACGATCCAACCGCGCGGGGATGTCCGATTCGATGATCGATTGACCGGATTTGCCGGGTGGATTGGTCGAGTCCGTCACGATGGTCTCCCTCAGTCCGAACCGCTCGCGCCGCGGACTTCCAAGGGAGCAGTTTTCGTGCCGCCGGCCGTCTCGCGCCGCCGATCAATCTTTCTTCGGCGGAGCGTACGGCCGCACGCGGATGTTGCGGAAGGCGACGGGACCGTGATCGCCCTGGAGCAGCAGCGGGCCGGTGGCCGATTCTTTTTTGGTCCAGGCGTGTCCGGTCGGCGTCGGCGTCTCGACGTTGTCGTGGATGAGTTCGCCGTTGAGGACGACCTTGACGAAGCGGGCGCTGGCCGTCTTCTTGCCGGCGGCGTCGAAGCGCGGCGCCGTAAAGAGAATGTCCAGCGTCTGCCATTCGCCCGGCTTCTTGCAGGCGTTGCGGCGCGGCGGGAAACCCTTGTCGAGGTAGCGATACTTCGGTGTCAACTCGGCGCGCGGATAGATGCCGCCGCAATCGCTGCCTTTCGGCTCCTTCACGGCCCAGCTGTCGCAGATTTGAATTTCATACAGCCCCTGGAGCTTGACGCCGGAGTTCGACCCGCGCGAGATGAGAAACTCGACGTGGACCTCCAGATCGCCGAACTCCTGTTTGCTGAGTAGGTCGCGCTCGCGGCCCTTGCGGCCGTTGACCAGGATGGCCTTGCCGGACTTCGCCGTCAGAAGACGCGGATTGTCCGGATCGAGTCCGGCGCTGTCGGCCAGCAGCCAATCGCCGACCGGCTTGCGCCACGATTCCAGGTTGGTCAGGTCGATCCGGCCCTTGTCCTCGGCGGGCGCCGAGGAGGAGACGATGAAGAGGACGAGGGAAGCGAGCAACAGAGGTCGGGAGTGGAGCAGCGCGGACACGATCTTACCTCGATGGAGTGCGTTGTGCGGCGAAGCAGAAGTGTCTCGACTATCGCACGTCCGGCGGGTCGGATCAAGAAGAATAGGCAGCCGCTTGCGGTTTCGGATAAATGTCAGACACGGAAAGCCCTTGCTTTCCGCGGAGGATGGGGCGACCATGACGGAACGCGGTATCCTCCCCGGCCACGGAGCATTCGACATGAGCGACATCCCCGGCGATCGCGTCGCGACGGGCTTGCGTGCTCTCTGGCCGCGTCTGACGCTCGCCGCCATCGCGACGCTCCTCGTCGTGGTTCTCGCGGGTGTCCTGCTCGTACATTTCCTGCCGCCGCGCGAGCAACCGGCCACCGCCGTGGCGGAATTGGCGCCGCCGGCGCCGCGAGAGGAACCGCCGCCAACAGCGGCCGCGCCGCGCCTCGATCCGCCGCCCAAAATCACGGCGAAACTTGTTCTGCCGATGCTCGACAATCCGCCCGCGCTTCCCACCGCGCCCAGCGAACCCGCCAAACCTCGGCCCGAACCGCCGTCCAGCGCGAAGCCCATCGACGCCGCGGACAAAGCCGAGCTGGATCTGCGAGTCGGCGACGAGTTCTTTCAGGAACTCGTCATCGGCCGATTGTCGCGCTACCGCATTCTGGAACTCGATCTCGGACAGACTGTGCAATATGTTCTCGTGTCGCGCTTCCGCGTGAAGAAGAAGACCGAGGACGGCGGCGCGATCGTCGAGCAGAAAGTTGAGGGCGTTCGCCTCAGCAATGCCGACCCGGCCTTACAAGGGCAGCTTAACGAGTTGCTTCAGAAAACGAAGGGCGCCAGCTTCGCCATGACGCTGAACGCTCGCCGCGAGGTGACGAAGTTCGAGGGTGGGCCAGAGGCGCTCAACGTGCTCGCCGGTACGAATCCGCTGGGCGGGCCGAGCTTTCTGCTGTGGTCCTTCCTCGACCGCGACGGCTGGAAAGAGATGGCGCAGCTCTCCTTCTTTCAGCCGCCACGGTCCGCGCGGCGCGGCGACAAATGGGAGCGGCCCATGACGCACACCTGGGGACCGCTGGGCAACTGGACCGGCAAGATTCACTATCAGTTCAGCGGCAAACAGGCTGGACTCGAGCGCTTCGACTACCTGCTCGATCTCACGTACAAGCCGCCGCGCCGGAACAGCGGACTGCCGTTCGCCGTCGGCAAGTCCGAGTTTCAGATCCAGACGGCGCGCGGGGCGATCGCGTATCGGCCCGAGCGCGGCCGCGTCGCGGCGGCCGAGGAGCGCTTTCACGTCCGCGGCGCGCTCGCCGTCACCTGTCTCGGCGTCGATTCACTCGTGCAAATGGACGAAATCCAGATATTTCAGCTCCGCATCCTCGACCGCAATCCCTCGGACAAATGACCGCCGCGATGAAGAACATCCTCCTCGATCTGCCCCTGGAAGAAACCGCCTGGCACCGTCTGCGCGAGATGCCCGGCGTCAGCGTGCGGACACTGTCGCCGCACCGATCCGATGAGCCGGTTGCCCCGGAACTGCTGCGCGGTCAACATATCCTTTTGTGCAAGGTGCCGCCGAAAAACTTCGACGACTTGAACGACCTGGAGCTGATGCACCTGGCGACGGTCGGTTACGAGCATCTGCGCCATCTCGGATTGGCGGATCGGCCGGTGCGCGTCTGCAACGCGCGCGGCCTGTTCGACACGGCCATCGCCGAGTGGAACCTGGCGATGATGGTCAATTTGACGCGCGACCTGCGCGGCATGATGCACAATCAGGACCGGGCGGCGTGGGAGCGAGCGGAGCGTTTTCAGCAGGAGATTCGCGGCCGGGTCGTCGGCCTGTGGGGATACGGCGGCATCGGCCGCGAGACGGCGCGATTGGCGAAGGCGTTCGGCCTAACCGTCCACGTCTTCACGCGCTCGGCCGTCGGTTCGCGCCGCGACATCTACGTTCTGCCCGGCACCGGCGATCCCGACGGCGTGTTACCGGATCGCACCTTCGCGCCGGGTCAGGAGTTGGAGTTCCTCGCCGGCCTGGACTTTCTCATCCTCGCCCTGCCGCACACGCAGCGCACCACGGGCCTGATCGGCGCTCGCGAACTGCAAGCGCTGCCGGAGACGGCGTTTCTCCTCAATCCCGCGCGCGGCCCAATCGTGCAGGAGCAGGCGTTGCTGGCGGCGCTGCGCGAGAGTTGGATCGCGGGGGCGGCGCTGGACACGCACTTCGCTTATCCGCTGCCGCCGCAGCATCCGCTGTGGCGCATGCCCAACGTGATTCTGACGCCGCACATCTCCGGCGCGGACCACAGCCGAGAATTTCCCGCGCGCATGGTCGATCTGTTTTTGCAGAACGTCGAGCGCCACCTTTCCGGCCGACCGCTGCTCAATTTGGTCGGCCCCGCCGAGTGGCGCGAGGCGTAAAACCGGTTCGCGGAACAGCAGCTCAGGGCAATTGTCTGTCGCCCATTCGATGTTGTTGTCCTCGGTTCCACTCGCTAGAACGAACGGAGTTGCCCCACCAAACCGCGGAGGATGCTATGCGACATTCGCTCCCGCTCGCCTCTGTCCTCGCGCCGCTGTTCCTCTCGTTGCCGCTGTTGGCCGCGCCGGCGGCGAAGGCGCCGGTCGCCGCAACCATCGAGACGACGTTGTCGAGCGACGGCGAACACATTCGTCCGTTCGCCTTTGACGGGGATGTCGCCACCTATTTCGCCTCGGAGACGAATGCCTCGGACAAGGACCATTTCACGCTCGTTCTCACCAAGCGGGCGGCCGTTCACTCGCTGCGCGTGACCGCGGCCCGGCCCAACGGCGACGACAAACTCGACGCGGCAACCCTGCAAGTTTCCGCCGACGGCAAGACCTTTGCGGAAGCGGCGAAGTTCCGCGACGGTGTGGCCGAGGCCAAGCCCGCGGGACGCGCGATTCAAGCCATCCGCATCAAGCCGACGCGGGATCTCAAACACCCGCTGGTCGTTCGTGAAATCGTTCTCGACTCCGATCCTTCGACGGCCGTCTTCAAATGGCCCGTCGAGTTCACGGTGGACGTGCGCGATGCCCCGGAGATGAAGGAATGGGCCGAGAAAGCCGCGCGCATCTGCGAACAGCAGTACGCGATGATTAACGACGAGTTGAAAGACGATCGCTTCCAGCCGCCGCGCCGCGTGCGAATCAGACTGAAAAAGATGGACGGCGTCGCCTACGCCAGCGGCGGCCGGATCACCGGCTCGATCGCTTACTTCAAACAGCATCCCGACGACTTCGGCGCCTTGGTCCACGAGACGGTCCATGTCGTGCAGAGCTATCGCTTGCCGGGCAATCCCGGCTGGCTGGTGGAGGGCATCGCCGATTACATTCGCTTCTTCAAGTACGAGCCGGGCAAGCTGGGACGCATCAGTCCACGGCGCGCCCGTTACGACGGCAGTTATCGAGTGACGGCGGCGTTTTTGGCCTATCTGACCGAGAAATACGACAAGGACATCGTCCGCAAGCTCAACAAGATGATGCGCGAGGGCGAATACAAAAAAGAAGCCTTCTTGAAGTGGACGGGCAAAACGCTGGAGCAACTCGGCGCGGATTGGCGCGCGACGCTCGGCCGTTCGGCATCCGCCCAAACACTCACGGCAATTGCGTATCGCCCATGAGGTAGCGGTCGCACTCGCGGGCGGCGCCGCGGCCCTCGTTGATGGCCCACACCACCAAACTCTGACCGCGCCGCATGTCGCCCGCCGCGAACACGCCCGGCACGCTGGTGGCGAACTTGCCATGTTCCGCCCTGGCGTTGGAGCGGTTGTCCTTCTCCACGCCGAGCTGATCGAGCAGCTGATTTTCGGGACCGAGGAAGCCCATCGCCAAAAGCACCAGCTGAGCGGGGAAGACGCGCGCCGATCCCGGCACCTCGCGCGGAAGGATACGGCCGTTGTCCCGTACCCACTCGACGCGGATCGTGTGCAGTTCCTTGACGCAACCGTCGGCGTCGCCGACGAACTTCGTCGTCTGAATGAGGTACTCGCGAGGGTCGCGGCCGAAGATCGCCTCCGCCTCTTCCTGGCCGTAGTCGAGTTTGTAGACTTTGGGCCACTGCGGCCAGGGATTGTCCTCGGCGCGGCTCAAGGGCGGCATGGGCAGGATCTCGAACTGCACCAGACTTTTGCAGCCGTGCCGCATCGACGTGCCGACGCAATCCGTGCCCGTGTCGCCGCCGCCGATGACGATAACGTCCTTGCCCTTGGCCGAGATGTATTTCCCGTCGCCGAATTGACTGTCCAGCAGGCTCTTGGTGTTGGCGTGCAGGAACTCCATCGCGAAGTGGATGCCGCCAAGCTGCCGGCCCTCGATGGGCAGATCGCGCGGCTTCGTCGCTCCGCCGCACAGTACGATGGCGTCGAACTGGTGGCGCAGCTTCTCGGCGGGGTAGTCTTTGCCGACCTCGCAATTGGTGACGAAGACGACGCCTTCGGCCTTCATCAAGTCGATGCGGCGCTGCACGACCTGGCGTTTGTCGAGCTTCATGTTGGGGATGCCGTACATCAGCAGCCCGCCGACGCGGTCGGCGCGCTCGAAGACCGTGACCCAATGGCCGGCCCTGTTCAGCTGCGCCGCGGCGGCGAGTCCCGCCGGTCCGGAGCCGACGACCGCCACCTTCTTGCCGGTGCGCACCGGCGGCGGCTCCGGCACGATCCAGCCTTCCTCGAAGCCCTTATCGACGATGGCGCATTCGATCGACTTGATTGTCACCGGCGGCTCGTTGATGCCCAGCACGCACGATCCCTCGCACGGAGCCGGGCAGACGCGTCCGGTGAACTCCGGGAAGTTGTTCGTTTTGTGCAGCCGTTCCAGCGCCTCGCGCCATAGTCCGCGATAAACGAGATCGTTCCACTCCGGAATGAGATTGTTGATGGGGCAGCCGGCGGCCATGCCTTCCAGCAGCGAGCCGGTATGGCAGAACGGCACGCCGCAATCCATGCAGCGAGCGCCCTGGGTGCGCAGTTTTTTCTCGTCGGCGTGCTCGTGGAACTCGGACCAATCGTGAATGCGCTCCGCCGGATGCCGCACCAGCGGCAGCTCGCGTGGAAACTCCAGAAATCCCGTTGGCTTACCCATTCTCACAACCTCGAATCGGGGAGTGGCTCAATTCAACCTCCAAACTCGTCGGCGTCGTCCTCGGGCAAAATTTCCTGTGCAACCAGGTCTTTCCAGGCGGCCAACACTTCCAGTGAAGCGCCTGCGGCGCGGAGATGTTCGGCGACGGAACCCTCCGCTTTTTTAAGCTCGGGGAAAGTTAGCAACAGGCGAAACAGATCCGCCCGATCCGTGAGTCCCTTGGCGACCTTTGTTCGCTGAACCATGCTGATGACTTTATCGCAAATCAGTTGCGGCGGCGTGACCACCAAAACCGCATTCACTCGTTGACTGGGCGGCAGGGACTCCACGGGGCGTACGTCAACCAAATGCCGGTTTTTCGGTTTCTGTACCTGATAGATGCGATAGCCGAGTCCGTCGCGAATGTTGCGAACGTGCACGGCGATATGAAATCGCTTGTTGAGGAACGCGCGCAATTCCTCGGCCAACTCCTCCGCGCGCGGCGAGGCGATGTCCACATCCTGGGTCAAGCGCGCTTCCTCGACATACGCATTGACCGCTTGCGCGCCATAGAGCACCGCATCCTCCCGACCCGGCAGAAACTCGAAGAGGATGGCATCGTGGATCGTGGCCAGCGGGAAGGGTTCGCGCCTCATGGCCTCCCTAAACGTCAGTGGGCCGTCTCCGAACATCGCATGCCCCTCCACTCACAGAGACTCGGGATCGACGCCGAGTTCGCGCAGCTTCGCGGTCAACTTTGACACGGGATCCGACGCAACGTGAACGCGCTCCGCTTCCGCGACGGCGTCTCTCGCCGGAAGGCCGCTCCGCATCTCCCGGGCGAATCGCGCGACCCAGGCCCGTTGTTCGCTCGTATCCGGGACCGCACAACCGCGCGTCGCCGCGATCCGTTCAAACGCCGAGGCGACATCGACTCCGCCCGCCGCGAGGACACAAGCTGCCAGCAGCGACGCCCGGCCGATTCCTTGCCGGCAATGAATGGCGACTTTTCTCCCCCGCGCAAGCTCCTGCTCCAACCGACCGACCAGTTCCAGTGTGCCCTTTGCCGAAAGAGGAACGCCGCGATCCGCGATCGGGAAAGCCACGAACTCGATCCCCCCTTTCTCGCATAATTCCTTTTCTCGGATCAGGTCCAACTCCTCACTTTCCTCCTTTGTCAGGGCGGAAATAATTGTGTTAATCCCTAGCCGCGTCCAGGAGGAGATTTCGTCTTCGAGCCAGTCTCCCCCACGCGGGCGCGGCATGATCGCCAATCGGCCGGTCCACGGTCCTTCGATCCAGTACAATTCCGTTCGCATGACTTACCCCCTACGCCTTGGCGACGATTTCGCGGGGCAGGGAATCCACGTCCACACCGCGATCGCGAAGGAGCTTGATGCGATGGTGTCCATCGACCATCGTACCGTCCGGCCTCACCTTCAAGGAGCCCGCTTGACCGGGCCGCAAGGAATCGACCAATACCTCGGTTGATGCCTTCGCATACTGCTCCAACTTGGCCGGACTCAGGGAACTGTCGGGATGCAATGGGACCAGCGGCGACATGAGCGAAACGCCTCCGGATCACTTCCCGCCCACCCGCATCAAATCGTGCGCGTTCTCCTCGAACGCCGCCATCACCGCCTCGTCGTCCGACAGCCCCGATGCCTTGAAACGCTTCTGCGTCTCAATGACGCGCCGGTAATCGTTGGGGTACACCTTCACGAAACGCGGCACCATGTTCGTCCAATCGGCCAGCACCTGACGCGAACGCGCGCTCCCAGTGTACTCGGCGTGCTTACGGACCAGATCGTGAACCAGGTCGATCTCGTCGGCGTCGTCCAGGCGGAACAGTTTGACCATCTCCACGTTGCAGTGGCGCGGAAACGTGCCGTTTTCGTCCAGAACGTAAGCGATGCCGCCGGACATGCCTGCCGCGAAGTTGCGGCCGGTCGGACCGAGGACGACGACACGGCCGCCCGTCATGTACTCGCAGCCGTGATCGCCGACCGACAACACCACCGCGTTGACGCCGCTGTTGCGGACACAGAAGCGCTCGCCGGCCATGCCGCCGATGTAGGCCTCACCGGCCGTCGCCCCATAGAAGGCCACGTTGCCGATGATGACGTTCGTCGACGGATCGAACGTCGAACCTTTCGGCGGATAGACGATGATCTTGCCGCCGGACAGGCCCTTGCCGAGGTAGTCGTTGGCGTCGCCTTCCAGCATCAGCGTGATGCCCGGCGGCACGAAAGCGCCGAAGCTCTGACCGGCCGAACCCTGGAAATGCAGGCGAATCGTGTCCTCCGGCAGACCGACCGCTCCGAAACGGCGCGTCACCTCGCTGCCGAGAATGGTGCCGGTCACACGGTTGACATTACGGATCGGCAACGTCGCCGAAACCGGCTTGCGCTCGTCCAGGGCCGGCTTGCACAAGGGCAGCAGCGTCGAGTTGTCCAGCGCCACATCCAGCCCGTGGTCCTGCGCGATCGAGCAGTAGCGGCCGACCGTCGGCTCGACCGGAGGTTGATAGAAGATCGGCGACAGATCCAGGCCGGTCGTCTTGTAATGGTCGATCGCCTTGGAGACGCCGAGGCGCTCCGTGTGGCCGATCATTTCGTTGAGGGTGCGGAAACCGAGCTGGGCCATCAGCTCGCGCACTTCCGCGGCGATAAAGCGCATGAAGTTGACGACTTGCTCCGGCTTGCCGGCGAACTTCGCGCGCAGACGCGGATCCTGCGTCGCCACGCCGACCGGGCAGGTATTCAGATGACACACGCGCATCATGATGCAGCCCAGCGACACCAGCGGCGCCGTGGCGAAGCCGAACTCCTCGGCGCCGAGCAGAGCGCCGATGACGACATCGCGGCCGGTTTTCAATTGGCCGTCCACCTCGACGACGATTCGGCTGCGCAGATCGTTGAGCAGCAGCGTTTGATGCGTTTCGGCCAGTCCCAATTCCCACGGCGCGCCGGCGTGCTTGATGCTCGTTTGCGGCGAAGCGCCGGTGCCGCCGTCGTGGCCGGAGATCAGCACCACGTCGGCGTGCGCCTTGGCGACGCCGGCCGCCACCGTACCGACGCCGACCTCTGCCACCAGCTTGACGCTGATGCGCGCGTGGTGATTGCCGTTCTTCAAATCGTGGATCAGTTCCTTCAAATCCTCGATGGAATAAATGTCGTGGTGCGGCGGCGGCGAGATCAATCCCACGCCCGGCGTCGAGTGGCGCACCTTGGCGATCCACGGATAGACCTTGCTGCCGGGTAGTTGGCCGCCCTCGCCGGGCTTCGCCCCCTGCGCCATCTTGATCTGCAATTCGCGGGCGTTGACCAGATACTCGCTCGTCACGCCGAAGCGCCCCGACGCCACCTGCTTGATGGCGCTGTTGCGCGAGTCGCCGTTGGCGTCGAGGACGTAGCGGGCCGGATCCTCGCCGCCCTCGCCGGTGTTGCTCTTGCCGCCGATGCGGTTCATGGCGATCGCCAGCGTCTCGTGCGCCTCCTTGCTGATCGAGCCGTACGACATCGCGCCCGACTTGAAGCGCGTCATGATCGACTCGACCGGCTCAACCTCCTCGATGGGAAGGGGCTGGTCGGCGAACTTCAGCTCGAACAGACCGCGCAGCGTACACAGCCGCTTGGCCTGATTGTTGACCAGCTCGCTGTACTCCTTGAAGACCTTGTAATCGTTCTTGCGGACGGCGTATTGCAGCTTGTGGACCGTCTCCGGGTTGAACAGGTGATACTCGCCGTCCTTGCGCCATTGATACTGGCCGCCCACGTCGAGGGTGTGGCCGTTGAGCGGGCGTTCGGGAAAGGCGCGATCGTGACGCGCGCGCACCTCGGCGGCGATCACGTCCAAACCGACGCCGGAGACGCGCGACGCCGTCCAGGTGAAATACTTGTCGATGACTTCCTGATTCAGTCCGATCGCCTCGAAGATCTGAGCGCCGCAGTAGCTCTGCGCCGTCGAAATGCCCATCTTGGACATGACCTTCATGACGCCCTTACCGATCGACTTGACGTAGTTCTTGACCGCTTTCTCGTGGTCGATGTTGTTCAAGTCGCCTTGCCGGACCATGTCGTCGAGCGTCTCGAACGCCAGGTACGGGTTGATGGCCCCGGCGCCGTAGCCGATCAACAGCGCGAAGTGGTGGACCTCGCGCGGCTCGCCACTCTCCAGCTCGAGTCCGACCTTGGTGCGCGTGCCTTCGCGGATCAGGTGGTGATGCAGCCCCGCGACGGCCAACAGCGCCGGCATGGGCGCCTGATTGCGGTCGTGGCCGCGATCGCTGAGGATGATGAAATCGTGCCCCGAAGCGACCGCGGCGCTGGCGTGGCGGAACAGTCCCTCCAGCGCTTTTTCCAGTCCCACTTCGCCCTCGTGGACCGGATACAGGATCGGAAGCGTGACCGACTTGAAACCACCCGGACCCTTGCCGTCGAGTTGGCGGAGCTTGTCCAGCTCGTCGTTCGTGAGGATCGGCGACTTCAGTTTGATCTGGCGAGCGGAGCGCGGCGTGGGATCGAGCAGGTTGTACTCGGCGCCGATGGTCGTCTCCATCGCCATGATGATTTCTTCGCGGATGCCGTCCACCGGCGGATTCGTCACCTGTGCGAACAGCTGCTTGAAGTAGTTGTAAAGCAGTTGCGGCCGGTCCGACAGCACCGCCAGGGCCGCGTCGTTGCCCATCGAGCCGATCGCCTCGGTGCCGTCCTGGGCCATCGGCGCCATGAGGATCTTCAGATCCTCCGAGGTGTAGCCGAACACGCGCTGCCGCAGACGGACCGTATCGTGGTTCGGCTCATGCACGGACGGGCCGGGCGGCAGTTGTTCCAGCGACACCAGATTGTCGCGCAGCCATTCGTCGTAGTGGTGCTCGGTGGCGATCTGCTTTTTCAGCTCGTCGTCGGCGATGATGCGGCCCTGCTCCATGTCCACGAGGAACATGCGGCCCGGCTGCAAACGACCCTTGTGCAACACCTGGTCCGGCGGCACGTCCAGCACGCCGACCTCGGAGGCCATGATGACGCGGTCGTCCTTGGTGACGTAATAGCGCGACGGCCGCAGACCGTTGCGGTCGAGCACGGCGCCGATGCGCACGCCGTCGGTGAAGGCGATCGACGCCGGGCCGTCCCACGGCTCCATCAGGCAGGCGTGATATTCGTAAAACGCCTTCTTGGCCGCGCTCATCCCCTCGTCGCCGCTCCACGGCTCCGGGATCATCATCATGATCGCGTGCGGCAGCGAACGCCCGGCCAAAACGAGAAACTCCAGAGCGTTGTCGAACATCGCCGAATCGCTGCCGCTCTGGTCGATGACCGGCAGGATCTTCTTGATGTCGTCGCCGAAGAGGGGCGAGGAGAACATCCGTTCGCGGGCGGTCATCCAGTTGACGTTGCCGCGCAGCGTGTTGATTTCGCCGTTGTGGGCGATGTAACGGTAGGGATGCGACCGCGCCCAGGTCGGGAAGGTGTTGGTGCTGAAACGCGAATGCACCATCCCCAGCGCCGATTCCAGTGTCGGATCGTTGAGGTCCGGGTAGAACTGCGGCAGTTGGCCGGCGTTGAGCATGCCCTTGTAGATGATGGTCTTGTGCGACAGGCTGGGCACGTAGAACATGGCGCGGTGCGTGGCGTGCAGCGCCTCGACTTCGCGCTGCACGTCGGCCTCCCAGCGCGTGTAAAACTCCTCGCTGGAGTCGGGTCCGAACGGCGACGGCTTCAGCAGGTTCTCGATGCGGCGGCGGATGACGTACAGCTTGCGCTCGAAGGCGAGATCGTCCGTTGTAGGACAGGATTCCGATCCTGTCTCGTTTCCCCGACAGGATTGGAATCCTGTCCTACGCCCGATGAATATCTGCCGAATGACCGGCATGGCCTCGCGCGCCGTCTTGCCCAGCGGCGACGCATTGACCGGCACAGTCCGCCAACCCAGCACCGTTTGCCCCTCTTCGCGCACCACGCGCTCCAGCGCCTTTTCGCAGATTTCCCGGCCGCGCGGATCGCTAGGCAAGAAGATCATGCCGACGCCGTACTCTCCCGGCGCGGGCAGGTCGATGCCGACCTTGGCGCATTCCTTGTGAAGAAAGGTGTGCGGCATCTGCAAAAGAATGCCGGCCCCGTCGCCGGTGTTCTTCTCCGAACCGCTGGCGCCGCGATGCTCCAGGTTGTTGAGGATGCGCAGTGCGTCGCGGACGATCTGGTGCGATTGGCGATTTTTCAGATGGACGATGAAGCCGACACCGCAGGCGTCGTGCTCGTGCCGCGGATCGTACAGGCCCTGCTTGATGGGAAGGGAGAGCGGGGTCATGTTACGTCTACTTTCTCGAAGCGGTCCGGTCGTGCGTCGTTCCGTTGCTCGGATGCCGGCCGTTGGACGTGCCGTTGTCCAAGAGCAGGTCGATGAAGCGTTGGGCGGCCGGGCTGGGGCGATTCTGCCGCCGATAGATGATCGCCAAAGGCCGGACGAACCGGCAGCCGGCCAGCGGTCGGGCGACCAGCAGGCCGGCTTCCACTTCCTGTCGCAGCGTCGGCTCGGGCAGCAGGGCCACGCCGCCCGCGATCTCGATGCCTTTCTTGATGTTCTCGATGTTGTCGAACTCCAGCGCCACCTCGACGGCCGCGCCGTGCTGGCGCAGGAAGCGATCGACTTGCCGGCGAATGCCGAGTTCCTTGTCGAAGGCGATGTACTTCTCGCCGGTCAGCTGGGCCGGCCGCACCGCCGTCTGCCCGGCCAGCGGATGCGCCGGCGGGCAGGCCAGCACCATGCGCTCCTCGCGCCAGGGCAACACGACGACCTTCCGCGACTTGCGCGGGAACGACACCAACCCCAGATCCACGCTGCCGTCGAGGACTTTCTCGACGACGCGGTTGGAGTGCAGGTACTCGACGTGAACGCGGGCGAACGGCTGCTCGTCGGCGAAGCGCTGGACGTACTGCCCCATGGCGCCCAGGCCGACCGAGTAAATCGTCGCCACCTGCACCGTGGCCGTCAGCTGCGGCTGGCCCCGCTTGATGGAGGCTTCCAGTTCCAGGTAGTGCTCGACGAGTTGCTTGCAACCCTGGTAGTAAGCCTGTCCCATCTCCGTCAGTTGCAGCGGCCGCGTCGAGCGGTTGATGAGCTGCACCCCCAGCCGCTTCTCGAGCTGGTGGACGATCTGACTGACGGCCGACTGGGTGAGCGGCGGCTGCTGCGCCGCGGCCGCCTGCGAGAAACTACGACAACGGGCGATGTCGCAAAACACCTGGAGCGCCTCAAATTGCATGGGGCAAATCCTATCATCTCTTTCTCTAATATCAAGAGAAGCTAGTATGAATTCGGCTAATAGTAGAAAAAAGTGACCGCCGCGTCAAGCCTGGCCGGAAAACAAGATAGGACCAGAGCGATCGGATGAGCGTTGAGCCGCCAGGAACGCGGGCGTCTCGCCTGCCAACCAGTGGGCGAGACGTTCCCTCCCGCTGGATGCTCTGTCTCAGCGGGTCATTATGTTTTGTGACAATCTTTGCTTTTTCCGTTGACCGGCGATGGCCGTGCGTTACGTTGAGGCGATCGTCGGCGAAAACCTCCGTTTCTCCGCACTGTTCCGTTCCCGGAGAGGATAGCTATGAAAATCGTCGTCATCGGTGGAAGCGGACTCATCGGAAAAAAGGTCGTGGCGAACCTACGTCAGCACGGCCACGAGGTGGTGGCGGCATCCCCATCATCGGGCGTTAACACCGTCACGGGCGAGGGACTGGCGCAAGCGCTTGCCGGCGCTCAGGTGGTCGTCGATGTCGCGAATGCGCCCTCTTGGGAGGACAACGCCGTCCTGGCGTTTTTCGAGACATCCGGTCGCAACCTACTGGCCGCGGAAGCCGCCGCGGGCATCGGCCATCATGTGGCGTTGTCGGTCGTCGGCACCGAGCGGCTGCTCGCGAGTGGTTACTTCCGCGCGAAGATGGCCCAGGAAGAACTGATCAAGGCGTCCCCGATTCCTTACACGATCGTGCGCGCCACGCAGTTCTTCGAGTTCGTGGGCGGCATCGCCCAAGCGGCGACCGAAGGGCAGGCGGTTCGGCTTCCACCGGTTCTGATGCAGCCCATTGCGTCGGATGATGTCGCCGCCGTCGTGGCTGACACAGCCCTCGCTGAGCCGTTGAACGGCACGGTCGAGCTGGCCGGTCCCGAACCGATCCGTCAAGACGACCTCGTGCGGCGGTTCCTGAACGCAACCGGAGACGTACGGACGGTAATCACCGATCCCAAGGCACTCTACTACGGCATCGAGGTGAACGATCGAAGCCTCACCCCAGGCGAACACCCGCGCCTCGGCCCGACACGTTTCGAGGACTGGCTCAGCCACAACGCCAGGCGCTGCACCTGACCCGGCCCCTAGTCGACTCACGCCGGCCGTTCGCCAGATCGCCTAACCGCGAGGAGAAACCGATGGTCCGACTCAGTTGCGCTTTGTTTCTTTTGTTGATAGCCTATGCCGTCCTCGCCGCGCCCGTGCCCGCGACCAAGGACGGCTGGGGGCGGCCCGTCGATCCCGACCACGATTGCAAGATCACCATCAAAGACGACACGGTGACTATGGAGTTGCCTGGAGGCGATCACGAACTCAATCCCAAGCGTGATCGCTTTAACGCCCCGCGTCTTCTCCGTGATGTGGAAGGTGATTTCGTGGTGCAAGTGCGCGTCAGTGCCTCGTTTCGCCCTTCCGCCAAATCCAGCGTGAAGGGGGAGGCTCCAAGAGTGGCGGCTGGTCTAATACTGATACCCGCCGAGAAGAACTCCATACGGCTGGAGTACGGAGCGTACCGACGAGGGGAAAAACAAAGATCCGGATTCTCCAATCGCATGCGCGGTCAGCAGCTTGGTATGAATGTGGAGCTTGATTGGAATCCTTCGGATTGGGTACCGAACGAGGACCACATTTACCTACGGATCGAGCGGGAGGGTAATTGGATTCGTAATGTTCTCAGCCCGGATGGCAAGACGTGGGGGCGCTACAACAGTTCAGAGGATGCGAAAATGCCCAGCAAGTTCAAGGTAGGCCTGGCCGCCTACTCGACTTCGACCGAGCCGTTCAAGGTCCGCTTTGACCAGTTCAAGCTCACTCGAAACCAGAAGAAAAGTAAGTAAGCCCGGCATCGCTCGCCATCCGCCGCCAAATAAGGAATCGGCGACAGCCCTTGGCTTTTCCCTTGCCGCGCTCCGCGGCGTCAAACATTATGAGGCAACAAACTTCCGCCGTCTTCTCCTTTACGGAGGAAGACTCGTGAACGCGCCCGAGCACTCCGCGAAAAGGGACGATCCGCCGCTGTCGCCGGAGCTTCCCGCGTCCGAGGCGGACGCGGTGGCCACCGTGAACGAGAAAGGCGGCGCCGTGCCCCCAGCCGCGCCGCGAGGAGGGCCGCAACCCTGGCGCTTGCCGCCCCGCTATCAAGCTCGCGGCGTCATCGCCCGCGGAGGCATGGGGTTGGTGCTGCGCGTTCACGATACGGAAGTGGATCGGCCGCTCGCCCTCAAACTGCTGCTCGACTTTGACGCTGCGGCGACCGCTCTCGCCCGGCGCTTTCTGGAAGAGGCACGCATCACCGGACAGTTGCAGCATCCGGGCATCCCGCCGGTGCATGAGGTCGGCCGACTAAGCGACGGCCGGCCCTTCTTCAGCATGAAGCTGATCGCCGGCCGTACCCTGGCCGAATTGCTTCAGGAGCGTCCCTCGCCGCAAAGCGAGTTGCCGCGCTTTCTGCACATCTTCGAGCAGATCGCTCAGACGCTCGCCTACGCCCATGCGCAGGGCGTCCTCCACCGCGACTTGAAGCCGCTCAACGTCATGGTCGGAGCCTTCGGCGAAGTGCAGGTCATGGACTGGGGATTGGCCAAACGATTGCACGACGGCCGGCCCAAGACGGACCCGGCCGCGACCGGGGCCGCCGTCCTTCCGCCGTCCGACGCCGCGACAGTCGATTATAGGAGCGCCGACTCGGTGGGGCGGACGCAAGAGGGGGAGGTGATGGGCACCTTCGCCTACATGCCGCCGGAGCAGGCGCGCGGCGAAGTGGACCGCCTGGATGCACGCAGCGATGTCTTCGGTCTGGGTGCGATCTTGTGCCAGATTTTGACGGGCGGGCCGCCGTATCGCTCCACGAACCGAGACGACCTGTGGCGGCAGGCGCGGGCAGGCGATTTGTCGGACGCCGTGGCCCGATTGGAGGCGTGCGGCGCCGAGGCCGAACTGATCGCGCTGGCCAAGCGGTATCTGGCGGCCGAGCCGGAGGAGCGGGCGGGCGACGCCGGCGTCGTCGCCGAGCAGATCACCGCGCATCTTCAGTCGGTGCAACAGCGGTTGCAGCAGGCGGAGCGCGAGCGGGCCGTGGCGGCAGCCAGGGCCGCCGAGGAGCGCAAGCGACGGCGCTGGCAACTGGCGCTGACGGCCAGCCTTCTGCTGCTGGTGGTGCTCGGCGCCGGGGGCGGACTCTGGTTGCAACATCAACAGGGGCGGATTCAACGACAAGAAGAAGCCCAAGGGGTCGAGCGACAACACCAGCAACAGGCCATCGACGCCGGCCTGGAAGAGATGCCCGGCTCGATGAACAAGTTCCGCTGGGACGAGGCGCGCGCCCTCTTGACGCAAGTCAAAAGCCGGCTCGGAGAAGATACCCCGGAAGATTTGAAACAACGGCTGCGCCAGGCCGAGCAGGAGTTGGATCTGGCGGTCGAACTCCATCGCATTCGCTCGGAAGCGGCCACCTTGCTCGGCGATCGTTTCGACGACGCCGGCGCCGACGAACGGTACGCGGCGATCTTCGAGAAGGCTGGATTGCTGCGCGAGGGGGAAGAGGCCGAAACCGTGGCGGTCCGCCTCCGCGCCTCGGCCATCCACTCGTATCTGGTGGCGGCGCTGGACGACTGGGCCATTCACAGCCGACGCCGCCAACCGACCGGAGCACGCTGGCAATGGCTGGTGGAGATTGCGCGGCGAACCGATCCGGGTCCGTGGCGCGATCGCTTCCGCGATCCTTCCATCTGGAAGGATTCCCAGGCCCTGAGGAAGCTGGCTGGTCAGGCGCCCCTCGACACCTTGAGGCCGCAAACGCTGGTCGCGCTGGGCCAGATGCTGCCCAAGGCGGACGAGGAAAAACTTCTCAAGGCCGCCCAGCCGCTCCACCGCGATGATTTTTGGCTCAATTACGAGTTAGGCAACGCGCTGCTGCTCCGCGATAAGCCGCGCGAAGCGGAGGGCTACTATCTGGCCGCCCTGGCCTCGTATCCGCGCTCCTATGCCGTCCTCGTCAATCTCGGCAATGCGCTGGTCCATCAAGCCAGGCGGGACGAGGCCATCTCCGTCTTTCGCCGGGCTATCGAGATCAATGGCCGATTCGCCGGCGCCTACGCCAATCTCGGCGACTCCCTGCGCGTCCGAAGACAATGGGACGAAGCCATCGCCGTCCTCCGCAAAGCCCTTGAAATCAATCCCCAAAGCAACCCAGCCTACAACAATCTGGGCCTCGTCTTCCTGGACCAAAACAAGTTGGAGGAAGCCGTCGCCGCCTTCCGCGAGGCCATCCGGGTCAATCCCAACACGACCACCTCGTACTACAATCTGAGTCGCGCCTTGCATCGCCAAAACAAAAGGGACGAAGCCATTGCCGCCCTCCGCGAAGCCATCCGCATCGATCCCCGCGACACCCACAACATCCACTACCGGATCCTGGGCTTTCTCCTGTTCGAGAACAGCAAGGCGGATGAGGCCGTCGCCGTCCTCCGCCAGTATGTCGCCACGAGTCCCACGGAAGCCGCGTCCCTCGATCGTCGTTTTTCCGCAGCCTGCGCCGTCGTCCGGGCGGCGCACGGCAAGGACGCGAAGGCCGCCAAACTGGATGAATCCGGGCGAAGCCGACTCCGCCAGCAAGCCCGCGATTGGCTTGAGGACAATCTGCGGCTCTATCGGCGGCAACTTAAGGAAAACAGTCGTCCGGCGAAGGCGATGATTGACGTCTATTTGTCTCAATGGCAACGGGATACCGATTTGGCGGCGGTGCGCGAACCGGCGGAGTTGGCCAAGCTGCCCGAACCGGAGCGTCAGTCCTGGCAGCGATTGTGGAGCGAAGTGAAGGAACTCGCCGGGCGCGTTCAACCGCCCCGGCCGAGCAAACAGCCGTGAGGCGAAGCCGCTCACCGCGCGAACCCTCCGTGTAACTTCGGCGTATTCCTCATTGCGGTTGGATTCGGGCCGGAATAGATTACAATAATCCATGGTGCGGAAGGTTCCTCCCCTGCAACACTCGCCCTCACCGCCCCTGGGTCCGCCCGACGATGCCCGGGCGCAGGGAGACCGCGCGCCGGCCAAAGCAATGGAAAAGACCAACCTCGATCCGATGCAGCCGCTGCCCGGAATGCCCGGCGACCTCCTCACCGAGGTGCGCACCCTGGGCGGCTATCACCTCCTGCGCCGGCTCGGCGAGGGCGGCATGGGGGCCGTCTACCTCGCCTATCACGAAAACAAGGACCAGCAAGTCGCCATCAAGGTGCTCGGCGACCACCTCGCCAGCAATCAGGCTTACGTCGATCGCTTCTACCGCGAGGCCAAGAGCGGCGCTCTGCTCAATCATCCCAACATCGTCCGCACCCTCGCCGTCGGTCAGGACCAGGCCACCGGCAAGCACTATCTCGTTCTCGAATTCGTGGACGGCCAGACGGCGCAGGCGCTTTTGGACAAGCAAAACCGGCTGGCCCTGGGCGACGCCGTCCACATCGCCCTGGACGCCGCCCGCGCCCTCGAACACGCCCATTCGCGCAACATCGTCCACCGCGACATCAAGCCGGACAACCTCCTCATCACGCGCTCCGGCGTCTCCAAACTGGTCGATCTGGGCCTGGCGCGGCGCACCGACGAAGCCAGCCACCTTACCGCCGCCCGCCAGGGCTTTGGGACCACCTATTACATGCCCTACGAGCAGGCCATTAACGCACGCTACGCCGACGGCCGCAGCGACATCTACGCCCTGGGCGCCACCCTCTATCACCTCGTCACCGGCTCGGTGCCCTTTCCCGGCGACAATCATTTGGAGGTCGTCGAGAAGAAGAACCAGGGCGTCTTCACGCCGGCCAGCAAGCTCAACCCGACCGTGCCGACGGTGCTCGATCACATCCTGTCGCGCACGCTGGCCCGCGATCCGCGCGACCGCTATCAGACGGCCAGCGAGTTGATCGTCGATCTGGAGCGTTCGCGGTTGGCCGCCCCGGTGCCGACCTTCGCCGACCCCAACCAGGCCTTGCAAGATCCCTGGGTGCAGCAGTGCCTGGCGTCGTCAGCCGAGCCGACGCGCCTCGATCCGGACACGCCGCCGGTCACGCCGCCGGCCGCCTCGGAAGCGGACACCGCCACCGACGGCGTTTGGGTGCTGCGCTACCACAACCCGGCCGGCAAGCTGTGCCGGGCGCGCGCCACCACCGAGCAGATCGCCGTGCGCCTGCGTCACGGCCGGCTGTCGCTCAAGGTCGAGGCACGCCGCGGCGACGGCAAGGAGTATCACCCCCTGTCCTTCTTCCCCGAATTCAAGGCCATCGTCCCGCCGCGCCCGGCACGCAAACGGCCGCAGGCGGAAGAGGAGGAATCGTTCGACTCCACGCCGTCCGAGCCGGCCGCCGAACCGTGGAATTCGCGTTCTCGGCTGCTGCTGCTCGGGGTGTCGGCCGTGCTGCTGCTGCTGATCGTGCTGTTGGTGCTGTTTCACTTCCTGCATCTGTCGTAGGTTCCTCATCGTGGGGCAGGCTTCCAGCCTGTCGTCGGGCTGGCAGACTGCAAGCCTGCCCCACGAAGTCACCGGTCGCTTCCCCTCCCGGCGGTGTTGAATATTCGGTTCCCGCAGACACGGAACCCTGCGGCCGGTGCGTGCGTCTCAGTTCGAGACGCCCGTTTGCCTGTTGCGGCCGGCTCGTGCATACTCTTCTTGTGGGACGTGTCCCGTCATCGAAGGCAGGGGAGACAATCAGCCATGAAACGCTTCCTGGGATTGCTCGGCATCGTCTTGTGTGTGGCGTCGGCTCGCGGCGCCGACGTCGGCGACCTGGTCAAGCAGCTGCAAAACGGCGACAACGACGCCCGCCGCGCGGCGGCCAAGGCGCTGGGCGAAGGCGGCGCCGAATCGAAGTCGGCCGTGCCGGCGCTCATCAACGCCTTGAAGGACCGCGACGCCTTCGTTCGACGCTTCTCCGCCCAGGCGCTCGGCGAGATCGGCCTGGACGCCAAGTCCGCCGTTCCCGCCCTGGCGAAGGCGCTGGACGATCCCAAGAAGACGGTGCAGGTCGCCGCCGCCAACGCCCTGGCCAAGTTGGGTCCGTCCGGCGTCGAAACGCTGGTCGGCATCCTCCGCGACGACGACAAGGATGCGATGGCGCGCCGGCAGGCCATTCAGTCGCTGGGCGCACTCGGCTCCGCCGGCCACAGCGCCGTCCCGGCCCTGACGGAGCTGCTCAAGGAGAAGACGGGCAAGAACAAGAAAAAAGCCGTTCCCAACGACCTGCGCACCGATGCCGCCACCGCTCTGGGATCTTTGGCGAAGGCCGACGACAACGACGCCATCGAGGCCTTGTCGGCGCTGACCGGCAAGGAGGCGAAGGCGCCGCGCGAACTGAAGCAGGCCGCCAACCAGGCACTGCGAAAGATCCGCGGGAAAAAATAAGGCGCGCATTCGGCGCGAG
Source organism: Gemmataceae bacterium (assembly GCA_036557825.1). Lineage (GTDB taxonomy): Bacteria > Planctomycetota > Planctomycetia > Gemmatales > Gemmataceae > JAJPHU01. The sequence continues at coordinate 52,998 of DATBGU010000179.1, read as the reverse complement.
GCGCTTACGGTGATTTCTTCCTCCGTTTCCCGCGCGGACGAATACCGAGGAGCGCGCGGACGGTGGCGCGCACGCGGTCTGTCCAGCGCAGAGCGGACGCCGCCTGACGCTTGGAGGCGTTGTTGCCGGGATAGCGAGTATCCACCGCGAAGTCCGTGAGGAAGACCAGCCCACGACGCAGCGACCGCAGCGAGGAGTGATGAGGCAGCAACAGCGTTAGAAGATTGTCGAGGTCGTGCGTCTTGGGTATCGCCAAAGCAAGCTCCTCCAGCACTCCCTTGAGATACTTCTCGGCGCACTGCTGGCAGTGGAAACATACCACGTCATGCAGGGAACGCGCCGTTCGACGGCACTTTCGGGCGGCGATGTAATCGGCCTCGCCCTTGCGCACCCATTCGCCGGTGGTCTTCTTCATGGAGGACTTTGCCCTTCGTCGTAATCTCCGTATGGAACGAATCGCCTTCTTCAAGCCGCCATTTCAGGTTCTTCGGGGTGCGAACGAGAAGGTCCATTGGGAAGGGGGCGGGCAGTTCCCAACGAATCTTCACCGCCTGATCGTGCTGGTTCCGTGCCGGCATGATGACGAGAATATCCACATCGCTGTCCTCGTGCGGTTGACCGTAGGCATAAGAGCCGAACAGGATGATCTTGTCCGGATGGAAACGCTCCGCGATCCGGCGCGCATAGCGGCGAATGACCGACATCGGGATGTTCGGCGAGCGGTAACAGCGGACAGCTTTCCCATTTGATTTGTGGTGTTTCTTGCTCATGCCCTTATTCTACCCCGCTCTCCTGCGGCCGCCACGCCGCGCTCTGGGACCGTAGAATAATATTGCCGGTCCCGATTCCGCAGTCCGTGGAGGCGAGAGCGTTTCATGAACCCCTTCGGTTTTCTGCGCGTCGCCGCCGCGACGCCGCTGGTGCGCGTCGCCGATTGTTCCTTCAACGTCCAGCACCTTCTCGCCCTGATGCGGCGGGCCGAGAGCGAATCCGTCAACGTCCTCGTCTTCCCCGAATTGGCGATCACCGGCTACACCTGCGCCGATCTGTTCCATCAACCCGTCCTGCAACGCGGCGCCGCCGAGGCGCTGGCGCGGCTCGCCGCGGAGAGCGCCCGCGTCTTCTCCGGATTGGCGGTCGTCGGTCTGCCGTTTGTCGTCGAGGATCTTGTTTTCAACTGCGCCGCCGTGCTGCATCGCGGCCGGGTGTTGGGCATGGTGCCGAAGTCGTTCTTGCCCAATTACAAGGAGTTCTACGAGGCCCGCTGGTTCGCCCCGGCGATCAAGGCGAACCGGCGCGAGGTCGTCGTCGCGGGGCGAACGGTCCCCTTCGGCACGGATCGGCTGTTCGCGGCCGACGACGAGGAGGGTCCGATCGTCGGCGTCGAAATCTGCGAGGATCTGTGGGTGCCCAACCCGCCCAGCTCGGGGCAAGCGCTGGCCGGCGCCACCGTGCTCGTCAACCTGTCGGCCAGCAACGAAACCATCGGCAAGGCTGCGTATCGCCGCCAACTTGTCCTCGGCCAGTCGGGTCGCTGCGTCGCCGCCTACGTCTACTCCTCATGCGGCGTCGGCGAATCGACGACCGATGTCGTCTTCGGCGGCCACTGTCTCATTGCCGAAAACGGTTCGCTGCTGGCGGAGTCGCGGCGCTTCTTGCGCGAGGACGCCCTGCTCGTCGCCGACGTGGATCTCGACCGCCTCCGCGCCGACCGCCGGCGCACCAACAGTTTCCTCGACGCGCACCTGTATCCCGGTTCCGAGCGCTCCTTCGCGCGCTCCACCTTCGCGCTCGGCGATCAGCCGGTGCCGGGCGATTTGCGGCGGCCGGTCGAGGCGCATCCGTTCGTGCCGCAGGGGCAGGAGCAACTGCGCGAGCGCTGCGAGGAGATTTTTCACATCCAGGTTGCCGGGCTGGCCAAGCGACTCGAACACATCGGCACGCCGCCGGTGGCGATCGGCGTCTCCGGCGGACTCGATTCGACGCTGGCGCTGTTGGTGGCCTGTAAAACGATGGACGCGCTGAGCGCGCCGCGGCAGCGCATCCTCGGCTTGACGATGCCGGGCTTCGGCACCAGCAACCGCACGCGCGACAACGCCCGCGCCCTCATGCGTCAACTCGGCGTCTGTGCGCGCGAGGTCGATATTCGCCCGTTGTGCCTGGAGGAGATGCGCGTCCTGGGGCATCGGCCGTTCGGCATCGACCTGGCGGGGTTGGGCGTTGAGGAGCTGACCGAGCGTCTGCGCCGCCTGCCGCCGGAGGAGTGCCACGACCTCGTTTTCGAGAACGTGCAGGCGCGCATGCGCACCAGCCTGCTAATGAACAGCGGTTTCGTCGTCGGCACCGGCGACGTGTCCGAGGCGGCCCTGGGCTGGTCCACCTACAACGGCGATCACATGAGCATGTACAACCCCAACAGCAGCATTCCCAAGACGCTGGTGAAGTTCCTGGTGGACTGGGCGGCGCGCAACGAGTTCGAGGGCGACGCGCGACGGACGCTGCTGGACATCGTCGATACGCTCATCTCGCCGGAACTGCTGCCGGCCGGCGCGGACGGCCAGCCGGCGCAAGCGACCGAAAGCGCCATCGGACCCTACGAGGTGCTCGACTTCTTTCTGTTTCACTTCCTGCGCTACGGAGCGCCGCCGGAGAAGATTCTGTATCTCGCCGAGCGCGCCCGTTTCCTGCGTCCTTACGGCGTCCGCGAACTTCGCGGATGGCTCAAGGTGTTTATTCGCCGCTTCTTCGCCAATCAGTTCAAACGCTCGTGCGTGCCGGATGGGCCGAAGGTCGGCACGATCAGCTTGTCGCCGCGCGGCGATTGGCGGATGCCCAGCGACGCCCAGGCGACGCTGTGGCTGCGCTGGGCCGAAACGCCCTAAGCCGCGATCTTTGGGCGAATGCGCGAAGCGAGCGCGGATGGATAAGCGTACGTCCTCCTTTGCGCACATTGCATACGATCCGCACCCCCGCCAGGATCTCTTTTACCAGAGAAGTTGATCGGCAAATGCCCCCCAGATTGCGCGGAAAAATCGTGCGCCGACTGAATTATGCGCGCAAGTCTTGCCGATAGGAATGCTGCTCACCATTGGCTTCACGCCAACCGGACAGACAGTGTGGTCGTCAGATTGACGAGGCATGGTTGCCAAACCTCGCACAGGCTGCGGTGCGTCGATCGTGTGAGCTTCGTCCGCGTTGCGCCCGAGGGACATCGCTGTGAACCCAATCACGCTACCTCGCCCCCGTAACGGGCCTGTTCGCTAGGGTGTCGCCGCCGCGCCCGACGACGCCGAAAGGCGTCGCCCCCGCTCTCTTCTCGCGCGGCTTTCCATCGCACGATTTCGTGTCCGCGTTCGCCGATACGACCGCGCCGCCTCGCCGAGGACGGAGCGCCTGGAGCGCGTTCGTGGATTTCCCCGGATTTCCGCCACCACCCAACGAGGATGTCCCCCATGTTTCAACCACGGAATCGACGGGATCAGGTGAAGCGTCCACGCCGTGCGGTTTCCGCGCCTCTGGGCGTGGAGGCGCTTGAGGACCGTACCCTCCTCAATGCCGCCCCCACGACCATTCTCGATCTGAACGGGCTGGCGGTCGATCCCAGCCACTACAGTTCGACGGACATCCTGGTGCGTTTTCAGTCGGCTCCGGGAAAGCCGGGCGGGCCGGCCGCCGTCGCCGGCACCACGCTGGGCGGCTCGCTGCCGCTGGTGTCGAACCTGTATGAAGTGAATCTGTCCAAAGGCATGACGGTGGCGCAGGCGCTGGCGGCCTACAAGGCCGAGAAAGGCGTGCTCGACGCCGAGCCGGATTACAACCTGACCGTGTCGGTGGTGCCCAACGATCCGCTGCTGAGCCAGCAGTGGTCCCTGCGCAACGCCGGCCAGAGCGGCGGCACGCCCGGCGCCGACATCCACGCCGAGCAGGCCTGGAACGTCACCACGGGCAGTCCCAAAGTCGTCGTCGCGGTCATGGATACGGGTATCGACTACAACTCCCCCGACCTGTATCAAAATATTTGGATCAACCAGGCCGAGATCCCCAATGCCTGGTACACCAAGACCAGCGCGACCAGCGGTTACAACAAGCTCGTGTCCAAGTCGCAAATCAAAACCGCCACGCCGGGCGTCATCACCTTCCGCGATCTCAATAATCCGCTTAACCGCGGCCTGGTCTGGGACAACAACGGCGACCACCGCATCGACGCCGGCGATTTGCTCCGCTCCATCAGTCAAGGCGGCTGGATGAGCGGCAGCACCAAGGACGGCGACACCGCCCACCGCGACGATCTGTTCGGCTGGAACTTCGTCAGCAATACCAACAACCCCCTGGACGACAACGGCCACGGCACGCACGTATCGGGCATTTTGGGGGCGACCGGCAACAACGCCACGGGAGTGTCCGGCGTCGATTGGAACGTGCAGATCATGCCGGTGAAGTTCATCGGCGCCAACGGCGACGGCAGCGTCAGCAATTTCATCAATGGGCTGAGCTACGCCGTGCGGCACGGAGCGAAGATCAGCAACAACAGTTGGGAAGGCGCGCCGTACAGTGCGGCCCTTTACGACGCCGTCAGCAGCGCCCGCCTGCACGGGCAGATTTTCGTGGCGGCGGCCGGCAACGAAGGCTCCAACGACGATCTGAGGCCCGACTATCCCTCCGGTCTGGGCCGGAGCCTCAACAACGTGGTGGCGGTGGCGGCCAGCGACACCCACGACCACCTGGCGTCGTTCTCCAACTATGGCGTCAACAGCGTCGATCTGGCCGCTCCCGGCGTCAACATCCTCAGCACCTTGCCCGGCGGCCGCTACGGCTACCTGAGCGGCACCTCCATGGCCACACCGGAGGTCACCGGGGCGATGGCGCTGGTCTGGGGATTGCACCCCAGCTGGAGCTACCTCCAGGTCATCGATCAGGTGCTCAACACCACCGACAAGCTGCCCAGCTTGCAGGGCAAGGTCACCACCGGCGGCCGGCTCGATGTCGCCGCCGCCGTCGGCTGGAACCTGTCCACGCGCGTCACGCCCATCATCACCAGCGTCGCCGCGTCGGGACCGACCACCGCCACGATGAACAGCCTGCGGCTGACGTTCAACGAACCCATCGACGTCAGTTCGTTCACCGCCGCCGCCGTCAAGCTGACCAATCCCAGCGGCGGGGCCATCCCCGTCGTCGTCCGCGTGGTCGCCAACTCGGGCGATCGCGAAATAATGCTGCTGTTCGCCAATCAGTCCAAGGTGGGCAACTACCGTCTGACGATCAACTCCATCGCCCATGACCTTCAGGGCAATCACCTGACGCCGTATGTGGGGATCATCACGCTGCGCGGAGTGGCGACGTACACCCACAGCGCGTCCACGCCCATCAAGCCGTGGGCGCTCGCCTCCTCGACGTTCACCTTGCCGGCCGGCACGAGCATCGGCAATTTGCAGGTCCGGCTGGCGCTGAGCTATCCGCGCGACAACGACCTGTACATCTATCTCATCGCGCCCAACGGCAAGGCGGTCGCTTTGAGTAATCGCCACGGCGGCACGGGGGCGAGCTTCTCAAACACGGTGTTTTCCGACCAGGCCGCCACCGCCGTCAGCGCCGGCAAGGCGCCGTTTTACGGCAGCTACCGCCCCGATTCGCCGTTGAGTCTGCTCCGAGGCACGAACACCGGCGGCACCTGGAGATTGATGATCCGCAACTATGCCGCCTACAGCGGTTCGCTCATCAACTGGTCGTTAATCATCACGCCCTCCTCTGGCCCAACCGTCGTCAAGATCAGCTCGGTCGGCGATTCGCCCGCCGCGCCGCAGGGTCCATCCACCGATCAGGGATCGATCTCGTCCAGCTCGGCCGGGGTCAAGACCTCGTCCGTGCCGAGCGTGGCCGCGGTCGGCGCGCCCACGGTCCTCAGCACGCCGCCTTCCGGGGAAAAGACGAACACGCCCGCGCCGAACGTGCCGACGACCGATAAGGTATTCTCTTCCCCCAGGGCGCTGTTTCGGATGCTGACCGCGCTGTTGGTGGGCAAACGACCCTCCAACAATTCGAGCGGCAACGGGAATGCGTAAGCGGCGGTAAGCAAAGGCCGCTTGCGGCTTCGCGCATCCGCCCGCTACGCCGCAAGCGGCTCATTCGGTTAGCCCTCCGGCGGCGCGGGCGCACGCTCCGGCGGGGCGGGGCGGGTGAAGTCGATGCGGAACCAGTCGTTGGCGCGGACCTGGATGACGCGACGATCGTCGATCGGTTTACCGTCGGCCCCCGGGTAGCGGACGGCGATGGTGTAGGCGAACACCTTGCCGGGCGTCAGCATCGGCGACACGAACTCGCGAACCGACCCGGTTTGCGTGGTCGCCTCTCCGTTGAAGAGCACTTCGGCATTAGTGGGCACGACGAGTTGCAAGTGAGCGGCGTTATCGGGCGGCGGCGGCGTCTGTGCCGGAGACTGCCCGGCAGGCCCGTTCGGCGCGATGGCGCCGGCGATGGGCGCACCGCCGTAACCCCCCGAGTAGGGCAGGTAGGAACCATACCCACCCAGACCGTATCCACCCAAACCGTATCCACCTAAACCATATCCACCCAAACCAAGACCACCGACCCCTCCCAAGCCGCCCAGGCCATATCCGTAGTACGGACGATAGAAACCGACTCCAGAGACGGGGAAAAAGCCGGGGCCGAAGAACGGAGAGAACCCGCCGAACCCGCCGAAACCGCCATGATGAAAACCGGCGTGGTGATGGGCGGCGCCGCCGTGACCGCCACCGCCGTGACCGCCACCACTGTGTCCGTGGGAGTTGAGGTTCCCCACGAGCAGCGTCGCCGTCGCCAAGGCGGCCAGGCCGACAGGGGACGAGAATCGTCGCAACATGACATCTCCCGGATCTGCTAGGGCGAGGAAATGGCCGGCGCTCGGTGAGAGCGCCCAAGAAAACTATTTCACGCGCGGCGACCGCGCGACGGCGGTTCGGTGGAGAATGAAGAAGGATTCGCGTGGGGCAGGTGGGGAGATGTGACTCAATCGCTGTAACAGCGTTGTCGGGTGGACGCGGCAGAATCGCGCCGAAGCGCGGGCTAGCGACACTTCGCGGAAGCGTCGCTGACCAGGCAGGTGGACCACGCTCGCCGTTCACGTGGCGTCTTTTTTTTCTTTGTCGTCCTTGCGGTCCTTGCCGTCATCGGGACGGGGACGGCGAGGTCCGGGGCCGCCCGGTCCGAAGCCGCGCGGGTCCGTCGTTTGGGTCCACGCCCTCCACGGCTTGCGGGCTAGGACCGCGCCGGTGACGATGGCGCCCACCGAGGCCGCGACGCAGACGCCGTACATCAGGAAATTGCGCCGCGTCGGGGGACTGGCGGTGGCGACGGCGGCGGCCAGGCCGCCGCCGCTGGCGGGTTTGCCGCTGAGCGTCCGCACCGGGCCGCGCTTCTGACAACCGCGGCACATGATGAACTTGCCGGCGAGTTCATCGGCGACCTCGTAGGCCGTTTTGCAATTGGGGCACTCGAACTGAATCGCCATGACGCTGTCTCCCGCGCCGGACGGTCCGGCCTTCTGCATAATTGCTCCGTGGGGCGGCGAACATCTCCACGCCCCCGAAGAGCAGTTTAGAGCGCATCTTATGAGAATGCGGTTAATGCCGTCGCGTGCGGCTTCGCGCCGGGATTGAAATGGCGACTCGCCTGAATATCTGGCATCTTACAGAGACAACCCGGAGGAGACGCGGATCATGGCGCGCAAGCGTGGCAAGGCGGATGAGGTGGTCAGCGAGGTGGTGGGCGACGATCCGGCCGCGGAACTGCAACGGCCGCCGGCCGAGGTGCTGTACGCCGCCGAATTGGCCCGACTCGCTCAGGCGGACGCCGGCCAACCGCGGCCGAAGGGCTGGAACCTGTCACCGCAGTCGGTCGTGCGCTTCGTGCTGGGCGACGAAGTGCTGGGCGTGACGGCGAAGTTTGTCGGCAAACGCAGCTTCGTCGAGCGCTGCGTCGTGGCCTTGGCGACCAACCGCGGCTTGATGCTCATCGGCGAGCCGGGCACGGCGAAATCGTACCTGGGCGAACTGCTGGCGGCGGCGATCAGCGGCGATTCGACGCTGACCATTCAGGGCAGCGCCGGCACCACCGAGGACGCCATCAAATATTCGTGGAACTACGCGCTGCTGTTGGCCGAGGGGCCGAGCGAGCGCTCGATGGTGCCGGCCCCGCTGTATCGCGGCATGAAAGACGGCAAGATCGTCCGCTTCGAGGAGCTGACGCGCTGTCCCCTGGAGATGCAGGACATTATGCTGTCGATCCTCAGCGATCGCGTCCTGGCCATCCCGGAGCTGCACGACGACGCCCGCAGCCTCTTCGCTCGCACCGGCTTCAACGTCATCGCCACGGCGAACACGCGCGACCGCGGCGTCAACGAGATGAGCGCCGCCCTCAAACGGCGGTTCAATTTCGAGACGGTGCATCCCATCGCGGACCTGCAAGAAGAGATGGCCCTGGTGCAGCGCGAGACGGACAAGCTGCTGGCCCGCGCCGGCGTGCCGCGCTCGCTGCCGGCCGAGATGACCGAAGTGCTGGTGACGACCTTCCATGAGTTGCGCACCGGCCAATCCAGCGACGGCAACGCCCTGGAGACGCTGACGACGGCCATGAGCACCGCCGAGGCCATCTCAACCGGCTACGCCGCCGGCCTGCACGCCTGGTATTATGGCGGCGGCGCCGTGAGGGCGGAGCATCTGGTGCAGCATCTGATCGGCACCGCCTTGAAGGATGCGCCGGACGATTTGAAGAAAGTGCGGCACTATTTCAATCACGTCGTCAAGGGACGCGACGGCCGCGGATGGAAGGCGTACTACGAGGCCCGCGAACATTTGCCCTAGAATAGTTAACCACAGAGTCACAGAGGACACAGAGAAAGACACAGAACAAAACCCAAAAAGGGCAAACGACCTTTGTTTTCCCTTTTTCCTCTCGGTGATTTTCTCTGTGTTCTCTGTGACTCTGTGGTTAGTCCGTCTTGATTTTGTTAGAGCCGCTAAGCGTCGAGAGATTGATGCTCAACTACGATCTGCGTTCGCTCCTCGATTTGAAGGCGCGCGTCGTCTTCTTCCCGGTGCGCCATCACAGCCCGACGGCGGCGCGGCTGGTGCGTGAGTTGATCCAGCGCCTGCGGCCGGCGGCGGTGCTGATCGAGGGACCGGCCGATTTCAACGAACGTATCGACGAACTGTATCTGCCGCACCGGCCGCCGCTGGCGGTTTACAGTTATCTGCGTTTGCCCACCGGCCAGCGGCGCGGAGCGTATTATCCGCTGTGCGAACACTCGCCGGAATGGCAAGCGCTGCTGGCCGCGCGCGACATCGAGGCGACGGCGCGCTTCATCGACTTGCACTGGGCCGACATCGCCGGCGCGGAGGGCGAGCCGGACAATCGCTACAGTGACGCCGAGTTTCGCCGCAGCTGCTACATCGCCGCCCTGTGCAAACGCCTCGGCGTCGAGGACTTCAACACTCTCTGGGACACGCTGTTTGAGTTGGACGCCGATCTCGACCTCGAAAACTATCTGGAACGCGCTCATAATCTGTGCGGCAACATGCGGCTGCTGGAAGGCGACGGCAGCGCCGTGGACCGCCGGCGCGAGGCGTTCATGGCGTCGATGATTCGGAAAACGCTCGACGATCATAAAGGGCGCGTCGTGGTGGTGACGGGCGGCTATCACAGCGTCGCCCTGCATGGACGTTTGACGGGCAAGGCGCCGGCGGGAATGGCGGAGCCGGCCGAGTGTTCGCCGGCGCCGCCGACGCCCGGCGAGGAACGCGGCATCGCCCTGACGCCGTACTCGTTCGAGCGCCTCGACAGCCTGACCGGCTACGAGGCCGGCATGCCCAATCCGGGCTTTTATCAGCAGGTGTGGCGCGATCGCCAAAACGGATACACCGATACGCATCACAAGCTGCTCCAGCGCGTCGCCCAGCGGCTGCGCGACGACAAGCAGGTCATCAGCGCCGCCGACCTGATCGCCGCCGAGACGACGGCGCGCGGCCTGGCCGCCCTGCGCGGACACGCCGAGGTGTGGCGCACCGATCTGGTGGACGGCATCACCGGCGCGCTCATCAAGGAAGAGATGACGCGCGGCGGCCGGCATCCGTTGCTCGACGCCGTGCATGATGTGCTGCGCGGAGGCGAGCGCGGCCTGCTGGCCGAGGGCGCACAACTGCCGCCCCTGGTCGTGGACATTCAGACGCAGCTCGAAGCACACGATCTGCAAGCGCGGAGCCAGCCGCGCGATGTCGATTTGGATCTGGAGCAGGATGCCGGCCGCGAACGCAGCCGGATCATGCACCGTCTGCGGCTGCTGGAGGTCAGCGGCTACGAGCACACCGGCGGCACCGATCTGAGCGTGCGCGACGACCTGGCGAAGGTGTGGGAGCGCTGGCACATCGCCTGGAACCCCGATTTCGACGCTCGCTGCATCGAGTCGGCGCGTTACGGACCCACGCTCGCCGAGGCGGCGGCGGCGCGCTTGGCGGAGGCGGCCGAACGCATCGAGCGCGACGCCGGCAAGGCGGCGCTTCTGCTGCTCGACGCGGCGCTGGCCGGACTGACAACACTGGCCGGCAGTCTGCTCGAACGTCTGAAGGAACTGGTCCGCAGCGACGGCAATTACTTCACGGTGACGGGGGCGCTGAATCACCTGCTCTATCTCTATCGCTACGACGTCGTGTTGCAGACGGCGGGGCACGGCGAAATCGGCGCGCTCGTGACGCAGGCGTACCAGCGCGGCTTGTGGCTTCTGGAAGGGCTGGGGCAGGTGAGCGGACAGGACGCCGAGCTGCTCGAAGGGCTGCGCGCTCTGCGCGAGACGTTCGAGCGCTGCGAGCAATCGCTGGGATTGGAGCGGGCGGAACTGGTGCAGGTGCTGGGACGGATCGGCGCCGACCGGGGACAGCGGCCGCTGGTGCGCGGCGGCGTCCTCGGCGCCCAGTGGTCGCTCGGCGCCGCCGATGGCGAATCCGTGGGCACGGCCTTGCAGCAGTTCGCCGACCCCAACCACCTCGGCGATTTCCTCACCGGCCTGTTCGCCCTGGCGCGCGAGCAGGTGCAGCGGCAGCGCGGCATTCTGCTCGGCATCAACGACATGCTCGGCCACTACGACGACGAGGATTTTCTCACCGCGCTGCCGGCCCTGCGTCTGGCCTTCACGTACTTCACGCCGCGCGAGAAGCACCATATGGCGCTGACGCTGCGCGAGGCCCTGGGGCTTCAGAAGACGCCGGAGCTGGCGGCGCTCACGGTCGATACCGCGACGGCGGCCCGCGCCCTGGCGTTCGAGGGCCGCTTGTTCGCGAGCCTGGAAAAATACGGGGTGCGAGGAGGCGAACATGAATCCGCGTGAGGGGCTGATCCGCTGGCGGCTGGTGCTGGGCAGCGACGCCGAGCAGGGACTTGGCTGCGGACTCGAAGGCGTCGAGGCGCAGCGCGATCAGGCGCTGGGCTACCTCTACAACCGCGAGTACGGTTCGCGTCGCAACGTGCGCCGGCAGTCGGCCGACCGCCGCGGCGGACAGGAAGAATCGCAGTTGAACGTGCCGGACTGGATCAACGCCGTCCACACGCTCTTCCCACGCCGCACCATCGAGCGCATCGAGAAGGACGCCCTGGAGCGCTACCAGATTCAGGAGTTGGTGACGAACCCCGATTTGCTGTCGCGCGCCCAGCCGAGCCAGACGCTCCTGAAGGCCGTCCTGCACACCAAGCACTTGATGAATCAGGAAGTGCTGGCGATGGCGCGCACGCTGGTGCGCAAGGTGATCGAGCAGCTGCTGGAAAAACTGGCCCGGCCGGTGCGCTCGGTGTTCCTCGGCGCGGCCGATCGGCGCCGGCGCTCACACATGAAGGTGGCCAAGAACTTCGACGCCCGCACGACGCTGCGCCGCAACCTGGCCCACTACGACCGGGAGAGCAAACGGCTGTTCATCCGCACGCCGTACTTTTATTCGCGCGTGCGGCGGCAGACCGATCGCTGGCAGGTCATCGTCGTCGTGGACGAATCGGGCAGCATGGTGGACAGCGTCATTCACGCGGCGGTGACGGCAGCCATCTTCGTCGGCATCGCCAGTCTGCGCACGCATCTCATCCTGTTCGATACCAGCGTCGTCGATGTCACCGATCAGTGCGCCGATCCGGTCGAGGCGATCATGAAGGTGCAGCTGGGCGGCGGCACCGACATCGGCGGCGCGTTGGCCTACGCCGCGCAGCTGGTGGACAATCCACGCCGAACGATTGTGGTGCTCATCACGGATTTCTACGAGGGCGGCCCGATCGAGCGATTGTTTTCGGTGACGAAACATCTGATCGAGAGCGGTGTGACGCTGCTGGGCCTGGCGGCGCTGGATGAGCGCGCCGAGCCGAATTACGATCGCGGCACGGCCGAGCGCATGGTGGCACTGGGAGCCCACGTTGGCGCCATGACGCCGGGGGAACTGGCCGAATGGGTGGCGCAGAAAGTGCGATAAGGGAGAGACGTATATGAGCGGTATCACCTATCTGAAGGGGGATGCCACCTGCCCCCAGGCGAAGGGGGTCAAGATCATCTGCCATGTCTGCAACGACATCGGGGGGTGGGGCAAGGGATTCGTCCTCGCGCTCTCGCGCCGGTGGAAGCAACCGGAGGCCGAGTATCGAGCGTGGTACGCGGCGGGCAAGTCGGACGGTTTCGGTCTCGGGGCCGTGCAGTTCGTTCAGGTCGAGCCGTACATCTGGGTGGCCAACATGGTGGGGCAGCGGGGCATCAAGCGGGGGAGTTCCGGCCCGCCGATCCGCTATGAGGCGGTCGCTGCCTGTCTCCGGCAGGTTGCCGTGAAGGCGCACGAATTGGAGGCGTCGGTTCACATGCCGCGCATTGGATGTGGTCTGGCCGGCGGCGAATGGTCCAATGTGGAACCGCTGATCGAGGAGCATCTCGGTAAGGCCGGTGTCGCCGTCAGCGTGTACGACTTCGAGTAGCAGCGGGGTGCAGATGATTAGGGGGAAAAAGGAAGAAAGGGCGTCAGAACCGCTGATAAACCAGAGCGTGACGGGCAATTCTGTCTCCACCGTGTGAGCGTCATTTGAGTTGCTGAACATTTGCTCGTTGGATGTACTGGTGCCGCCAGAACGCCTCCCATTGGCCCTTTTCACTCCGATACAACGCCCGCACATGACACAACGCATGCGCACCCGCTTCCCCCCAACGCTTCCCCGCACCTTTCAAACGCTGGCCGACCACCGTCTTGCACGCCGACTCCACTACCCCACTGCCTATCTGCCAGCCCTCCGCTACGTACTCCGGATACTCCATCCGATGCACATGGTTCGCAAAATAGCTCTCCAACGCTTGCCACGCCGCACGCCAGGCCGACGACTTCCGCGCCGGCCAGTCCCACTGACGCAGCACCGCCAGCGTCGTCGCACCACCCTCCTCCTTCAACACACGACACCATTCTTCCGCTTGCTGTGCCGCTTGCTCTTCGTCCTCGGGGTACAAGGCACGGGCCAACGCTTCCACGTAGCTGGCCGCATGATAAAAGTCCAAAATCACCACCAGATCGGCACGGTTGAAGTGGCTTTGCAGCAGGGACTCCAGACCGTTGCCGCCGTCGCTGAGGGCTATCCAGATGTCCGCCTGTTCCATGCCCACCGCCGTCGCTTGATAACGCAGCAGCGGCCCCATCTGCGCCAGCGAATATAAGCCGGACACGTAACGCGCTTGCAGCGGCGGCGCAGGGCCGGCCCAACGCCGCCACGGTGGCGGCGCGGGGTTGTAGACACCGCCGACATAGGCCATGCGACCGTCGGCATGACGACCGCCTGGTCCTTGCTGCCGCGTGCCGCTGGCATCCAGGGTGACGTAGGCCACGCTTCGCCCTTTGGCGTCGCGGTGCCAACGCCAACGCACATCCGGGCCGAAGGTGATGCCTTGGCTCTGCAAGGTGGCGAGGCGTCCGCCTACGTCCTCGGTGGTGCGTTCGACCGTGGATTCCGACAGGCGCACGCCGGCCATTTCTTGGAGCAGATGGCTGGCTTTGTCGAAGCTGTCGCCCACGGCACCGGCCAGGGTCGCCAGTTGTTCGGCGGCAGGGGTAAGGCGGTGGTCGTAGATGTCGGCTTGCTCATCGAAGGGGCAGAAGCCTTGGCCGCAGCATCGGCAGTAGTAGTAGGCGCGGCTGCAGGGAATGTCGCCTGTCAAGCCGACGAGGGTACGGCAGCGGTCGCCGTGATAGGCGGCGGCATAGTCGCAGTGGGGACAGGTCACGCTGGACCCTTGGTAGCCGTTTTTTTTTGCTCCAGATGGTGGCGGTAGGCTTTAGCGGCGATGTCGTGGCTGATGTCGCGGACGGCGAACTCGGTGTCGCCGAAGAGAGAGGCATTATCGGTGACGACGAGGGTACGGGCCATGCGGAGGAGGTCATCGTAGGCGGCTTGAACGAGGGTCTGAGCGAGTTTCTGGGCTTGTTCTTCCTGAGCCGGGGTGAGGGATTCCTTCATGGTCAATTCTCGGATGTGGGAGGTGGATTTTTCAACCAAACATGCCGCCAAAGACTTGTGTACAAAAATGCCACCAACTTTCGAGACGCCCACACGTCTCCACCTCTCCGAAAGGAAATGCGTTGCTGGTCGGCAGCTACTAAGCTAGAATACTGTTCTTGCGTTCATTACTGTTAGAGGAGTGATGTGTGGCTGCGTCCAATCCGCATCGACAATACGAGGTTCGTTGCCCTGTCCACGGCTTCATCGGCATTAACGATTGGGAACGGGAAATCATCAACCACAAGGATTTCCAGCGATTGCGTCGCATCCGCCAGCTGGCGTGGACGGATCAGGTCTATCCGGGGGCCATGCACTCGCGCTTCGAGCACTCGCTCGGCGTGATGCATCTGGCGACGAGGTTGTACGAATCGGTGGTACGCCAGTCGCGGCCGCTTCTGGAGTCGGAGTTGGGCTATAACCGTGATGGGCTGGAGCGAGACAAAACGCTGGTTCGCTTGACAGCCTTGCTGCATGACGTGGGACACGGTCCGTTCTCCCATGCGGCTGAAGACCTGCTTCCACTTCGCGCGGATGGGACAGGGCGGTACGTCCACGAAGATTATTCAGCAGAGATCATTCGCGGTCATATGCGTGACGTGATTGAGGATCATCCTCTGAACATCAACTATCGGTTCAAGGTGGAAGACATCACGGCACTGTTGGAAGGTAGTGATCGGGCGGGGCGCGGTATTTTCTGGCGTGAAGTGATCTCCGGTCAGCTGGATGCAGACCGCATGGATTACTTGCTGCGGGATTCCCTCCATGCCGGAGTGGACTACGGCCGGTATGATTGGCGGCGCTTGTTGAATACGGTGGAGGCAGTTCGGACCACCGATACCGGCGGGCTTCGACTGGGCATCAATGAGGGTGGCGTACATGCAGCCGAGGCGCTTGTGTTGGCCCGGTTCTTCATGTTCACGCAGGTCTACTTTCACAAGACACGGGTTGCTTTCGACCACCACCTGCGCGGGGCGTTGGCGGAACTGTTACCTGGCGGCGTGTTCCCACGGCCGATCAAAGAGGAACTTGACGCTTATCTGGCCTGGGATGATTGGAAGGTTCTGGGAAAACTGGCGGCTGGCGAGGGAGGAGACCACGGGAGACGGTTGGCGAGCCGCGATCATTTCCGCGAGGTCTACCACACTCCCGAAGTGCCGATGCCTGCCGACCTGGATCATCTGGAGAAAGTCCGAGACCAGTTGGGCCAGTTGGTCCGTGCCGAGGAGAGAGCCGAAAAATCCTGGTACAAGGTGGGAAACGCCGATATAGCCGTCGTCAGTGATGACGATAATAGACGAGTTTTACCGCTCTCCGCGCACTCGACTGTCGTGGCCCAGTTGCGTGCGACTGGCAAGGTGATGCTGTACGCGGATCGCCAGGACAGCGCAACCGCTCGTCAACGAGCTGCATCTATCCAGAGGAACTCCCCATGAACGACCAGTACTCTTCCTGGAACCGTCTCGGTTTGATCGCCGCTCTCGTCGAGCGCGCAACGGAGCAGCCGCTCGGACGCACCGCGCTCGTCAAGCTGGCCTACCTTCTCCAGGTATTCCGGCACGTGCCGCTCGGTTACGATTTTCGACTCTACACCTACGGACCGTATGATGCCGAAGTTCTCAACGACCTCGCGCAAGCACAGGCGCTTCAGGTAGTCGAAGTGAAAATTGTTCCCAACTCGGTCGGTTACGGCTACGACATCCGCCGCGGTGCCAACATCGAATGGGCGAAACGTCGTGTCGCATCCTGGCTGAGCGAATACGATGAAGCATTGAACTGGGTGATGAGCGAATTTGGCGGCCGCGCGGCCTCGGAACTCGAACTGGTCGGGACGATCATTTACGCCGATCAAGAGAACCGAAAGCAGAACAAGCGTGTCTCGATCGAGAACCTCATCCAGTGTGTTCGGGAGATCAAGCCTCACTTCACGGAAGACGTTGTTAAGTCCAAGGTCGAGGAACTGGTGGGGAAAAATCTCCTTCACGGTCTGGAGATGCCGGAAGACATCCCCTTCTGATGCACGGAAGGAGCGTCGGGCCTCAGCCAGCATTGAGACGAAGCTGGCAGCGCGGCTGTCGATCAGATGGAGTTTATGGCTCAGGCATCCATCAGCGAAACCACGAGACGCTTGCCCACGGCTTCGGCGTAACGCACCAGCGTCTCCACCGTGGGGTTGGCGCGTTGGCCGGTTTCCAGCTTCGAGAGCGCCGAGCGGTCCATGCCGGTGAGTTCCTCCACGTCGGAAAGGCTCAGGCCCTTCGCCTCGCGCGCGGCTTTCAGTTGTGTTAGCAACTCCTGCAACTGGTCGAGGGTCGCCATGCGCTCATGATGACGGGCGATGAGGTCGGGCAGTTCCTCGGCGACCTGCTCTCGAATCGTCTTATACTTGGCGGCTTCCTCCGGCGTCAATCGCCGGTCGCGGATGATGCGCTTCATGGCTGTTGCCTCCTCGGAACATCGTAGGCCGGTCGTCTGCTGGCCTCGCCCGGCCCTCCTGCCGTGTGGAATTATAATGCCACAGCCTTGCGCCGATGGTCAACCGAGTTAATCGGCACGAATGCCCTATCGGGAAATCTGTAGCGGAACGCATCTGCCAGATGTAAACTCCATTCCCAAGCCGCACAGCGAAGAAGCTGCGGACGACCGGACGACTGGGGAAGATCGCCTCCAGGAGAACGCGCATGTTCGATCCCTACGAAAAATGGCTCGGCATCCCCAAAGATCAAAGACCTGTCGATTACTTCTTGTTGCTCGGCGTCGGCCCGGAAGAGATGAACCCCGAAGCCATCCGAAAGGCGGCCTCGCGGCAGGCCGCCCGGCTGAAACCGCATAAAGAAGGAGCGCAGGCGCAGACGTGCGCGCGGCTGTTGAAGGAAATCGGCCAAGCCCAAACCATTCTCCTGACGCCCGCCAAACGGAAAGCGTACGAAGCGCAGCTCCACAAGATCACCGCCAAGAAGGCTCCCCCGGCCGAGGAAGTGGAAGTAGTGGAGGAAGTGGAGGAATTGGAAGCCGTGGAAGAAGTGGAGGAAAGCCCCCCGGAGGAGAAGGAGGAGAAGGTTCGTCCGGCGCGGCGCGAGGGAAACAAGGGCAAACAAAAAGGAGCGGCCAAATCCGCCAAGAAGTCGCGCCCGCCGCAAAAGTCCGGTCGATCCGGGCTGTGGATCGCCATCAGCGGGGCCGTCGCCCTGCTGCTCGTGGTTGTCGCCGTGGTGGTCTGGGTGGTGCGCCTGAAGAAGAATGACGAACCCGCGCCCGGACCCGTGGCCGTCGCGCCGCCGGCGCAGCCCGTTTTGACCCCTCCGCCCCCGCAACCTCAGCCGGAGCCGACCCCGCAGCCGGAGAAGCCGCCCGAGAAACCGCCGGAACCCGCGCCGCCGCCCAAAAAACCCCCGACGCCCGCACCACCGTCGGCCGCCCCGTTGAGCCGACCGCCGGTGCGCAAACCCAAACCCGCCGTCGTTAAGCGCCCCGAGCCGGACAAGGCCGCCCAGGACAAGGCCGAGAAAGCGATCAAGGATACTTACAAGGCGGACTACGCCAAGAACAAACCGGAGGACCGCCTGGCCCTGGCCGCCAAGCTGCTGCAACCCGGACGCGAAAACCGCGACGATCCCGCCGCCTGGTTCGTCCTCTTGCGCGAGGCCCGCGATGCCGCCCTGCAGGCGGAACATCCGCGCCTGACGGTCGAAGCCATCGACGAAATCGACAAGTGGTTTGTCATTGATGCGTTTGCGATGAAGCATCAAATGCTGAACACGCTGACACAGGCAGGCGGCGACCTGCTCCTCGCCGTCGCCAAAACGGCCCTGTCGCAGGTCGAGGACGCGCTGGACGCCGACAACCACGATGCGGCGCTGCGGATGCTGGAGATCGCCGAAACCGCCGCGCGCAAGGCCCAGGACGAC
The DNA here is from genome assembly GCA_036557825.1 of Gemmataceae bacterium. Classification (GTDB taxonomy): domain Bacteria; phylum Planctomycetota; class Planctomycetia; order Gemmatales; family Gemmataceae; genus JAJPHU01. Next base: position 34,549 of record DATBGU010000179.1, on the reverse strand, counting down.
AAGAAGCTCGCCAACGACAAGAAGCCCGTTCTCGAAAAGCTGCTCGCCGCGGTCGAGTCGAACCGGCACGAGGTGCAAGAGGCGAAAAAAAGGTATCCGGCGGTCGCGGCCGCTCGGCAGAAACTCCAGCAGGCTGCCAACGACGCCGACGCCAACCTCGTCGTCGGCCAGCACCTCTGCTTGTTTCAGGGTCGCTGGGACGAGGGGTTGCCGCTGCTCGCCAAGGGCGGCACCGCGGAGACGGCGGTCCTGGCGCGACAAGATTTGACGCCGCCCGCCGACCTCAAGGCCCAGGTTGCCATGGGCGACGGCTGGTGGGCGCTGGAGAAACGCGACTTGGTTCGGGAGCGAAGGCGCCTGCTGGAGCGCGCCCTCGCCTGGTATGAGCTGGCCCAGCCGGTGCTGAAAGATGAGGAGAAGGTGCGCGTGACGGAGCGGATGGAGCAAATGCTGCGCGATCCCGCCGGCCGCCGTCCGCGGCTGCCGACGGGCAGTTTCTTCGGACGCGGCGTCGCGGACCGCGTTCTGCTGCTGCGGGAAGGCGGCGGCAACGTGCGTTCGGAAGAGGCCGTGCAGCGCGGGCTGGATTGGCTGGTCTCGCATCAAACCGCGTCGGGCATGTGGTCCAATCATGCCTTCCACAAGACCAAGAAGTGCAATTGCACCGAGGCGGGCCAGCAATTCGACGTGGGCGGCACCGCCTTCGCCTTGCTGCCGCTGCTCGGCGCCGGCGAGACGCCGCGGCGCGGCCGATACAGCAAAAACGTCCGGCTCGGCCTGAAATATCTGCTGAGCCAGCAGAAGAAAGAGGGCAAGTTCAGCGACAACATGTACGAGAACGCCATGGCCACCATGGCTGTGTGCGAAGCGTACGGTCTGACCAAGGACCAAGGCTATCGCCTGCCGGCCCAGGCTGCCGTGCAGTACATCATCGAGGCCCAGGATTCCGGCGGCAGTTGGGGCTATTCACCGCGCACTAAGGGCGATACGTCGATCACGGCCTGGCAATTCTCGGCCCTCAAGGCGGCTCACTACGCCGGCCTGTCCGTTCCGGGGGCGACGTTCCTCCACGTCGGCGAGTTCCTCGACGCGGTCGCCGACCCCGCCGGCGCCGGCTACGGTTACAATGTTCCCGGCGCGGGGCGGGCCACGTCGTCGGCCGGCCTACTGTGCCGCGAGTACCTGGGCTGGTGGCCGAGCCATCCCGGCCTGACCAAGGCCTTGACGCCGCTGACGCAGAACTTCGTGACGAAAGAGCAACCGAGCATCTACTACCTCTTCTACGCGACGCAGGCGATGCACCACGCCGGCGGCGAGCCGTGGGAAAGCTGGAACCGCAGGGTGCGCGACTTTCTGATCGACACGCAGGACCAGGGCAAGGAGGCGGGACACGAGCATCAGAAGGGCAGTTGGTCTCCCAAGGGCGACGACTACGCCGCGCAAGGCGGCCGCGTGATGTTTACGTCGTTCGCGCTGATGACCCTGGAGGTGTACTATTATTCCGTTCCCCTCAACGGATACGGAGCCGCCGTGCTGCAAGACTGAGGCGGTCAAGAACATTCGGATTTGGAGAGACGTCCCAATGAGCCGAGCCTTCCGAGTGCTGGGCGTCGTGTCCATCCTTCTCGTGTCGGCGGCGCTTGCGGCCGTGCTCATCTGGCAGCAGCAAGTACACGGCGTTGCGCTCGTGCTTGGATTGGTTTTCCTCGTGATCGGGGGCGTGGGCACGACGCTGCATCTGACCGCGAGCGATGACTTTCTCCGCCGCCACTGCGGAGAGCCGGGTGCGCAGCAGATGCGGCAATTTGGACGCAGTGCTTGGGTGGGGGTAGTGCTTGGAGCCGCGATGCTCGGAGTGCATTATCTCGATCGTTGGGTCCAGGCTGCCACGGTCGAAACGCAATTCCGGGCGGCCTACAACCGAGGCCGCGCCGCCGCCAAGGAGCAGGATTGGCAAACGGCGACCGATGCGTTTTCGGAGGCAATCCGGCTCGACCCGAAGAGCGGCGACGCTTACCGCAGTCGGGGAATCGTCTATGGCCAGCAGGGAGAGCAAGACTGGGCCCTCGCGGACCTGGACGAGGCCATTCGGCTCAACCCCGACGATGCCGTCGCCCTGTACGATCGGGGCGTGGTCTACTTTCAGAAAGCGGAGTACGATCGGGCCTTGGCGGACTTCGGGGAGGCGATTCGCCTCAAGCCGAACTACGCGATAGCATACCGGGCGCGCGGCAAGGTTTATGGCAAGAAAGGCGATGACGCCCAAGCCAAGGCGGATCGGCAGAAGGCGGACGAGCTTGCTCCTGCCGAGAGCGAACGGAAAAACCCTGAGCGGGAGGCGTCAGCCCCCTGAGTTTTCCGAATCACATAAAGTCACGGGAGGCGGATTCATGTTTCGTTATCGCTGCGGCCTGCTGCTGTGCGTCCTGGTTTCCCCGCCGCTATTGGCCGCGGAGGAAGGCATTCCCGCCAAGAAGCTCGAACAACTCAAAGCGGCCACGGTCTACGTGAAGGTGGAAGGAAAACAAGGCTCCGGCAGCGGCTCCGGATTCCTGATTCGCGTCGAGGGCGATACCGGCCTGGTGGCGACCAATCATCATGTGGTGACGGGGAAGTCCAAACGGTCCACGCCGCGGAAATACACACTCGTCTTCGGGAGCGGCACCAAGCAGGAGCAGGTCGTGCCGGGCGAAGTCGTGGCCTCCGATCCCGAGCAAGACCTCGCCGTGCTCAAGGTCACGGCCAAAAATCTCCCCGCTCCGCTCGACCTCGCGCAAACGGTCAAGCTGCACGAAACCATGACCGTTTACACATTCGGCTTTCCGCTGGGCGATCGCCTGGCGTCCGGCCGCTCCAATCCGGCCGTCACCGTCGGCAAGGCGACGATCAGCAGTCTCCGCGAGGACGAACACGGGCGGCTGCACCGCGTCCAGCTCGACGGCGAAGTCAATCCTGGCAACAGCGGCGGACCAGTCGTCGATGCCGACGGCCGGCTCTTCGGCATCGTGGTTTCCAAAATCATCGGCACCAAGATCAGCTTCGCCATTCCGCCCGCCGAGTTGACCGAAATGCTCAAGGGCCGCGCCGTCGCCGTCGTGCCGCGCAGCCTGCGCGTCGAGGACGGCTCGGCCAAGCTGGACATCGAAATCCCGCTGCTCGATCCCCTTCATCAGCTCAAGACGGTGGAGCTGCGCCACGTCCGCAAGGATGGCATCAAGGAGGCGCTGCAAACCGACAAGAACGGCAACTGGCCCGACCTTCCCGGCGCCGAGAAAGTCGCGGTGAAGATCGAAGGCGGCAAGGCCGTCGCCCACGTCACGCTCGTCGCGCCGGCGAAGCGCTCCTTCGATTGGCTCTTCCAGGCGGCCTACACCAACGGCGCGGGCAAGTCCACGGCCACGCAACCCGTCGCCCTGGCGATCAACTTCGCCGCCGCGGGCCTGGTGCGGCTCGACGGCCGCAACGCGCGGCTGTGGGAAACAATCACCTCCAAAGAGGGCGGCTTCACCGTGGACATGCCCGTCAAGCCGTCGATCAATATCTCCCGTACCCGCGCAAGTCGGGGTGTCACGGTGAAGTATCTCCTCCTCGGCAGCCATACCGACGACGGCGTCTATCTCGCCTTTCGCATCGATCTGCCGGCGCCCGTGCCGCGAGGGATGGCTGAGCGGGCCTTGGACACCCAGCGCAACCACTTCGCCGAGGAATGGGACGGCAAAGTGGTCCGGGAGAAAAAAGTCCTGGCCCAGGGAAACGCGGGGCGCGATTTCACCATCGAGGGCAAACCGGACGAAGACGGCGTGTTCACCATCCGGGTACGGCAATACCTTGTCGGCCGGTCGATCTTCGCGGTGGCGGTGCTTTCGCCTCCCGACGAGGAGTTGCCCGAAGACGCTGGCCGTTTCCTCGGCTCGCTGGCGCTGGGCGAGGCCAAGGTCCGGGCCACAGGCACGCCGGAACCCGAGCCGGCCGGCACGAAACTGGACGGGTGGGGCCTGGCCATCGACCCGGACAAGGACTGCAAATTTACGCCCGGACCCAAAAGCCTGGCCCTCGACATGCCCGCCACGATGCACGACTTCGGCGGCGCGCTTCGCAAGTTCAACGCCCCGCGCGTGCTTCGCGAGGTGGACGGCGACTTCGTGCTGACCGTGAAGGTCGGCGGCGCGTTCAAGCCCGGACCCAAATCGACCAACCCCAAGTCCGTTCCCTACCTCGCGGGCGGCATCCTCATTTGGAGCGATTCCGATAATTTCATTCGTCTGGAAAGGGCGGCCATGCGGCGTGCCAACCGAATCCTTCCGCACGTCGCCTTTCTGGAACAGGAGGGCGGCTACGGCGGCGCGGTCCACAACGAGGCGTTCAAGGACGGCGACTGTTATCTGCGCCTGGAACGCAAGGGCAGTCGCATTTTCGGCGCCATCTCCGACAACGGCGCCGCCTGGAAACAGCTCAAACCCATCGACACCGTTTGGCCGAGCAAGCTCAAGGTGGGGTTGATGGCGATCAGCACCAGCAGCGAACCGTTCGCCGTGAAGTTCGAGCAGTTCGACCTGAAGGCGAAGGGAACGCGATAGGCGGAAGAGACGCTCACAACCTGGATGACAAGCCCGGAGCGCCCGAACAAATTGCATCAGGCGACGTAAGTCTGTTTCCGTAGTTGCATTCGGAGGGCGTTAAAGATCAACTTGGCCTGAACCCAGTGATGCACGCGACGGTGCCTCCGCACCCACGCTTGCGCTCCGGGCTATGTGGAAATCGTAGCTCCTACACCTCGGCGGTTTGCAGATAGTCGAGGATTTGCTGGAGCGTCATGCGCTCGATACCGGGAAAGAGATTCATCTGCACGGCCAAGGCGGCGAGGATATGTTCCTCGGCGATCAGTCCCATCGCCCGTGCCTGCTGGCCGAACTTCTGCCGCCGTCCCAGCCGCTGCATGGCTTGCACCACGCCATCGAGATCGTAGCGGCTGAGCACCTTCAAGCGAACGAGGATCTCGCCGAGTTTTTGTTCCGTGCGCATTCGTCGTGCCCTTTCGCGTCCGCGCCGGCGAACACGGGGCGGGACCAGCACAACTATAGCTCACGGTTGGGCCGTCAGTGGCTGGGGAACTGGGCGTCCAGTTGTTGGATGCGCGCGATGCCCAGATCCATGTTCTGCTGCGCCGTCTGCATGTGCTCCAGGGCCTGCTCGAAGCGCTGGACGCAGTCTCTCAGTTCACTGATCGGCCCGTTGGGGTAGAGCAGGCAACTGGAAAGATCCTTGATGACGTCCTCCAGTTCATTGGAAATCACCTGCTGGAAGCGCTGCCCCAGTGCCTCCGCTTCGCTGGACGTGCTAGTCAGCGCGGCTAGTAGCGCGGCGTGGATATTGGGGTCCACCACCTTGTCCGGATCGACGGCCGCGCGCGGGGCGCGCGTCTGCGGCCCGGTGAGCGCCGGCGCGGCGATCACCGGCGCGCCCCCGGTCATCATCTCCTGGGCGTGCTCGCGTCCCTCGATGGCCTTGTCCCATTCGGGGCGGATTTTCAGCGCCTCTTCGTATTGCGAAATCGCCTGGCGATATTGCTGCTTCTCGATGAAGAGATTGCCCAGGTTGAGGTAGGCGTCGGCCATGCGCGGGTTGAGCCGCAGCGCCTCGCGGTACGCCTGGATGGACAGGTCGAGCTGTCCCTTGCGGCGGTAGACCAGGCCGAGATTGTAATAGCCCTCGACGCGCTGCGGATCGAGCTGAATGCCGCGGCGCAGGGCGGCGACGGCCTCGTCCAGTTGTTGCAGCAGATTGAGGACGGCGCCCAGGTTGATGTAGGCGCCGGCGCGGAGCGGGTCGAGGCGGGTGACTTCCTTGAAGTGATGGGCGGCGCTGGTCAACTCGCGGAGTTGAAAAAACACCGTGGCCAGGCCCATGTGGATGTCCGGCGAGTCGGAGCGCAGCCCCAGCGCCATCAGGTAGGCCTGCTTGGCCTTCTCCCAATCGCGGGCTTCGATGGCTTGCCGGGCCTTCAGGCAAAGCCGTTCGATCTTCCCCGGTCCCATGATTTGCCCCTCCACATCGAGGCGCTCTCCTTGACCTTGAGCGCGTAACCTCCTCGTATTCTCCCGCATTATAAACGGACACAAACGCTCCGAACAACCGCAATTACAGGCGAGCGGCCGGCTGACGCCGGCCGCTCCGGCGTCGAACAGCCGGCTGACGCCGGCCGCTCGCCTTAAAGCTTCTCCGGCACCACGAACGGCGTTCGGTACGTCCGGCCCAGCAGTTGATTGGCGGCCGCGTCGCCGCGAATCGTTTCCGTCGAGGCGTCGAATGTCAAGCGGCGGCCGACCCGGTACGCGATGTTGCCCAGATGGCAGAGCCGCGTGCTCTTGTGGCCCTCCTCGATGTCGGCGTTGGGCCGCTTGTGGGCACGCACGCTGTCGAGGAAATTGCGCAGATGCGGCTTCTCGATCTCCGCCGCTTTGTCCGACGCTTGCACGCCGTCGTGGACGTGCCAGCCTTTGCCATCGAAGACGAGCGTGCCCTTTTCGCCGTAGACGATGACGCCGGACCCTTCGCCCTCGACGCCGGTCTTCGACCAGATGCGGTGCTCCCAGATCACCGTCGTTCCGGGAAAATCGTAGACGGCGATCTGCGTGTCGGGCGTCTGCTGATCGTCATCGTAGTACAGTTTGCCGCCGCCGCACGAGATGGTCTTGGGCGCATCGAGTCCGACCACCATGCGGGCCACGTCGAGCATGTGAATGCCGTTGTTGCCCAGCTCGCCGGTGCCGTAGTCCCAGTTCCAATGCCAGTTGTAATGGAAGCGGTTGGGATTGAACGCGCGCTCGGGCGCCGGCCCCAACCACAGATCGTAATCGACGCCGGCGGGCACGGGCGCGTCGTCCTTGTGACCGATGGTCTTGCGATTGCCGGCGATCCAGGTGCGGACGAACGGCACCTTGCCGAGTTTGCCGGAGCGCACGAACTCGGCGGCGCTTTGGTAGTGCGCGCCGCTGCGGCGCTGCGTGCCGACCTGCACGATGCGATCGTACTTGCGGGCGGCCTCGACCATGCGCCGTCCCTCGATGAGGTTGTGCGAGATTGGCTTCTCGACGTAGACGTGCTTGCCGGCCTGGCAGGCCCAGATGGTCGCCAGGGCGTGCCAGTGGTCCGGCGTGGCGATGGCGACGGCGTGGATGTCGCGGTCCTCGAAGACGCGGCGGAGATCCTTGACGACCTTCGGCGTTCGTTTGTGATTGGGATTGACGCTCTTGAGGGCGCCCTTGGCGGCGTTCTCGTCGGGATCGCAAATGGCCGCGATCTCGACGTTTTCCAACCCGGAGAACCCACTGATCAATCCGCGTCCGCGGCCATTGACGCCGAGGACGGCCAGGACGATTTTGTCGTTGGGTTTGTCGGCGGCGCCGGCGGCGGTGACGGCCGACAGGGCGGCGACGGAGGCGGCGGAGGTTTGCAGGAAGCGGCGGCGGTCGAGAGGAGTCATGCGGAATCTCCGGTTGTGGAGTGGGAGCGAATCTTTCCGCGAGTCTATCGCAGTGTCAGCCGGTGTCAAGCAAGGGGCGGCCCGAACGTCTTGGTAGTTCATTCTGTTTGGACCTTCTCCGGCGACAACTTGCATACGCCTCGCGGTGTGCCATAATGGGCGAGCTTTAAGTATTTCTCCCCCAGGCGGAAAAAGTTCGTGAGAGGTGTCCATGCTCGGACAGTTCCCACGTCTGTTACCTAGAGAGAGGTGTGATGGCCCGTGAAGAACAGGAGCCGAGATCGCTCGAGCTCTACCGAGGATATTTGCGGTTGCTGGCTGGACTCCAGCTGGACCCTCGCCTGAAGGTCAAGCTCGACCCTTCGGACATCGTGCAAGAAACCCTGCTGAAGGCCCACCAGGCCCGCGAGCAGTTTCACGGGAGCAGCGACGCCGAGATGGCTGCCTGGCTGCGCACCATCCTGGCCAACACCCTGACCGATGCCCTCCGCCGCTACCAAACCGGCGGCCGCGACATCGCCCAGGAGCAGTCCCTGCAAGCGGCCGTGGAAGCATCGTCGATGCGCCTGGAAGCTTGGCTGGTAGCCGACCAGTCCTCTCCCGAGGAACATGCGGTTCGGCAAGAGCAGTTTCTCCATCTGGCGGAGGCGCTGGCGCAATTGCCGGAAGACCAACGGTTGGCCGTTGAGCTGCGGCACCTCAAAGGCTGCAAGGTGGCCGAGGTCGCCCAGCAAATGAACCGCAGCAAGGAAGCGGTCGCCAAACTGCTCCTGCGCGGCGTGGCCCGACTGCGTCAACTGTTGAACGAGTGGATCGAGGAGTGATCAATGATGATCGAACAAACTGGTCCACTCGACCGAGAGGACCGTCTCGCGGCCGCCCTGGTGGGCTGTCTCGAGGCGCTCGACAGCGGCCCGCTGGCGGACCGGGCGGCGCTGCTGGCACGCTACCCGGAGTTCGCCACCGAGTTAGCCCGTTTTCTCGACGATCAGGAGCAGGTGGAATGCTGTGCCGCGCCCCTGCGGGCGGTCGCCGCTCTCCATCCTGCGGCGGAGATGGCGGAACATTTCTCTGTCCCGAAGGAACTGGGGGATTTTCGCATTCTCCGTGAAGTCGGCCGAGGCGGCATGGGTATCGTCTACGAGGCCCAGCAAATCTCACTGCGCCGGCGAGTGGCGTTGAAGGTTCTGCCGTTCGCGGCCACGATGGACGCGCGTCACTTGCAGCGTTTTCACAACGAGGCGCAGGCGGCGGCGTGCCTGCATCACACCAACATCGTGCCGGTGTTCTTCGTCGGCTGCGAACGCGGCGTGCATTTCTATGCCATGCAGTTCATCGACGGACAACCGCTCAGCGACCTGATCCGCCAGTTGCGTGGCCGGGAGAAGACCGCGTCGCTGTCAGTGGGCGAGGCGCGAACGGAGGTGTATCAACCCGCGCCGGGCGATGCACCCGCGACGATGCCTCCGGCCGCCGAGATGACGCCGCTGACAGGTGAGGGAAAGCGGGGCCGGGACTATTATCGCAAGGTGGCGGAGCTGGGTGTGCAAGCGGCGGAGGCGTTGGATCATGCGCATCAGTTGGGGATCGTGCATCGCGACATCAAGCCCGGCAATCTGCTCCTGGACGGCCGTGGCAATCTGTGGGTGACGGACTTCGGGCTGGCGCACATCCAGCAGAGCGAGGCGAATCTGACGGTAACAGGGCAGGCGGTGGGCACGCCGCGTTATATGTCGCCGGAGCAGGTGTTGGCCAAGCGTGTACCCATCGACCATCGCACCGATGTCTACTCACTGGGGGCCACGCTGTACGAACTGCTGACGTTGCGGCCCGCGTTTGAGAGCGAGGACCGCCAGGAACTCTTGCGGCAGATCGCCCTCGACGAACCGGCGGCGCCGCGACGGCTGAACAAGGCAATTCCGGCGGAGCTGGAGACCATTGTGCTCAAGGGGATGGAGAAGAATCCGGCCGAACGCTATGCCTCGGCGCACGAGCTTGCCGACGATCTGCGTCGTTGGCTACACGATGAGCCGATCCGAGCGCGACGGGCGTCGTGGGTTCAGGTAGGGCGGAAGTGGGCGCGGCGGCACCAGTCGGCGGTGCGTGCCGCGTCTGTGCTGCTGATGGTCGTGATGCTACTTGGGTTTGGCTTCGCTTTGTGGTGGGTGCAGAAGCGGGCAGAAGCGGTGACGGAAGCACGGACAGACCTTGAAGAGGCTCAACGCTTGCGAACAGTCGAGAAGTGGTCAGAGGCCCTCAGCGCCGTGCGGCGAGCGCAAGCTGTCCTCCGCGATTTTGGGTCCGACGTGCATTTGCGACATCAGGTCGAGCAGCTGGGCAAGGATCTGGAGATGGCCCGGCGACTGGAAGAAGCACGGTTGCAGGGTGCAGTGGTAAAGGATGGGCATTTCGATGTCGATTCGTGCATCGCTGCGTTCGTGGAGGCGTTCGCGTGGTATGGCCTGGACGTGGAGCATGGAGACGCCGACGCGACGGCGGAGTTTATCCGCTCGCGCGCCATCTCCCCGCAGTTGGTGGCAGCGCTGGACTTTTGGGCGTCCCTCCTCAATCCATTGAAGCAGAGCCAGAAACGGTCGCATCTGTTGGCCGTGGCTCGGGCCGCTGATCCCGATGAGTGGCGAAATCGGTGGCGGGATGCGTGGGAACGCCAGGACGGCACGGCCATGAACGATCTGCTGGCTTCTGCCGACAGTGAGAAGCTCTTGCCTACCACGCTTTGCCTGCTGGGAATTTCCGTAGACAAGCACGAGAAGGTCGCCAGCGAGCGGGCGGCAATCCTGCTGCGGCGCGCCCAGCAACAGCACCCGGCTGATTTTTGGATCAATCATGACCTGGCCTTGCTCCTCCATGATTCACAGCCTCGCCGGCCAGAGGAAGTCATCGGCTTTTTCCGCGTAGCGGTTGCTTTGCGGCCGGAAAGCCCCGGTGTGCATAATAACCTCGGTGTCGTCCTGGACGAGAATAGGCAGTCGGATGAGGCCATCACTGAGTACCGCCAGGCTATCCGTCTCAAGGAGGATTACGCCGAAGCCTACTACAACCTCGGCATTGCCTGGAAAACCAAAGGCCAGCTGGATGAGGCTATCGAGGAGTTCCGCGAGGCCACTCGTCTCAAAAAAGATTACGCCGAAGCCCACAACAGTCTCGCCAATGCCTTGAGACACAAAGGTCGGCCCGATGAGGCCATCATCGAGTACCACGAGGTCTGCCGAATCCGGAAGAATCTCCCGGAGGCTTATAAAGCCTACTACAATCTCGGCACCCTCCTGCATGAAAAGGGGCAACTGGATGAGGCTATCGAGGAGTTCCGCGAGGCCACTCGTCTCAAAGAAGATTACGCCGAAGCCCACAACAATCTCGGCACTGCTCTAGCAACGAAGGGCCAGCTCGATGAGGCCATCGACGAGTTCCGCACGGCTATCCGAGTCGAGAAGAATTTCCCAGAGGCTTATAAAGCCCACAACAACCTTGGGAACGCCCTGCGGGCCAAGCGCCAGTTGGACGAGGCCATCGCCGAATACAACACGGCCATCCGACTCAAAAAGGATTTCGCCGAAGCCCACAACAATCTCGGCGCTGCCTTGCAGAAGAAAGGCCGGCTCGATGAGGCCATCGCCGAGTTCCGCGAGGCCATCCGTCTCAAGAAGGCTTTCGTCGAGGCTCACACCAACCTCGGCACTGCTCTAGCAACGAAGGGCCAGCTCGATGACGCCATCGCCGAGTTCCGGGAAACGACCCGCCTTGAGAGGGAGAACCCGGTTGCCCACTTCAACCTCGGCATTGCTCTCGCAACCAAGGGTCATTTGGATGAGGCCATTGCCGAGTACCGCGAGGCGATCCGTCTCAAGAAGGATTACGCCGCAGCCCACAACAATCTCGGCACTGCTCTAGCAACGAAGGGCCAGCTCGATGACGCCATCGCCGAGTTCCGCACGGCTATCCGACTCAAAAAGGATTTCGCCGAAGCCCACAACAATCTCGGCGCTGCCTTGCAGGAGAAAGGCCGGCTCGATGAGGCCATCGCCGAGTTCCGCGAGGCCATCCATGTCAAGAAAGATTACGCCCAGGCTCACAACAACCTGAAAGAAGCCCTCGCGCTCAGAGAAACCTTGTCAAAGCTGGGGGCGATTCTGTCTGGGAAAGCCAAGGCAGACAACGCCGCAGAACAACTCGCCCTGGCAAGCGTTTGCCAGGCGCCGTACAAGCGCCTCTATGCAGCCGCAGCCCGGTTCTACCGCGATGCCTTCGCCGCGCAGCCGCATCTGGCCGACGACTTGGACGCGCAACACCGCTACAAGGCCGCCTGCGCCGCCGCACTCGCCGGCTGCGGCCAGGGCAAGGATGCGGACAAGCTCGATGCCAAGGAACGCGCTCGTCTGCGGCAGCAAGCCCTCGATTGGCTGCGGGCCGATCTGAAAGCCTATCGCCAGGTGATGGAGAAAGCCGCGGACAAGGCCGGACCTGCGATCGCGCAACGGATGCAGCACTGGCTCAAGGACGACGATTTCGCCGGTGTCCGCGAGGCAGACACACTGGCGCGTTTGCCTGAAGCCGAACGCCTGGAGTGGCACAAACTGTGGGAGGAAGTCAAAGCCCTGCGACAGCGAGCCGCTCAACCTCCAAAGACAACAAGCTCCGCTCGGCCTTGAAACTGAGTGGATTGAGAGACGTAAAGAGAATTCGGCCGACTTTGTTCCCGTAGACCGCAGACCAACCTATCAACGGAGATTTGCCCTTGAATTTGCCCATCTGGCTTCGCTTCTCGACCTCCCGTTCCCAACGTGCCCGTTCTCGAAGCGGCAACGAGCGACGACGTTCTCGCCGTTGGGCGGCCGGCGCGTTGCAACTCGAACAGCTAGAGGATCGAACCCTGCTGAGCCCGACAATCAATCTGAGTGTTGCCGCTCCGGCGACGATCACCAACGGCACGCCCTTCAGCATCACCGTGACCGCTCTGGACACTTCCAACAACGTCGTCACCAATTACACCGGCACGGCCTCCTTCACGAGTACGGACAACTCGGCCGTGCTGCCGGGCAGCTACACCTTCACCGCCGGCGACCACGGCGTGCATACGTTCACCAATGACGTGACGCTGAATACGGATGGCAACCAAACCATCACGGCTACAAGCTCGGTCATGGACGTACCATCCGGAGTAATCAGCTGGTGGCCGGGGGATGGAAACACTGACGACATCGTGGGTGGCAATAACGGCACCCTGATGGGGGGCGCCACCTATGGAACCGGCGAGGTGAATCAGGCCTTTAGCTTCAACGGCAACAACCAGTACGTCGCCGTGTCCGGCTCCGGCACCGTCGCGGGGCCCCGAACCATCGAAGGCTGGGTTTACCCCGTGGCGAACACAGGCCTCGGCCTGCCGATCCTGACCGAAGGCAAATTCCTCCAGGGCGACTTCTTCGGCGTCGCGGGGACTACCGGCACCAATAACGGCACGGCGCAGTACGAACTCTATGTCGATCACTGGGGGAACGCCCTTGATCCACACAGCACTATCGCACTCACGCCCAATGCCTGGAACTACATTGCCTTGACCTATGATGGGTCGAACATTCAGTTTTACGTCAACGGCGCGGCCGCCGGCTCCGTTTCCGGAAGTCTTTACAACGACAGCATCAACACGTTTGCCATTGGCGGCAACACGATCGGCGGGTCCACCACCAAGTCGTCCTTCAACGGGCTTATCGACGAGCTCACGCTCTATAATCGCGCTCTGAGTCCATCGGAAATCCAGTCAATCTACGATGCAGGCTCCAGTGGGAAAGAACAGACAAGCAGCGGCAGCGTTGCCATCTCTGTCATCAACGCCTTCACCATCACCGGTTTCCCCTCGCCGACCACGGCCGGCACGTCTGGCACTTTCACCGTCACGGCCCTCAATTCCGACGGCTCCGTCAACACCGGCTACACGGGCACGGTCCAGTTCAGCAGCAGCGATCCGCACGCCGTGCTGCCCGACGATTACACCTTCACCGCCGCCGACGACGGCGTGCATACCTTCAACGCCACGCTGGTGACGGCCGGCAGTCAGTCCCTCACGGCCACGGATACGGCGAACTCTCTGGCTGGCAGCGAAACGGGCATCACCGTCACGCCCGCGGCCGCCGCTTCGCTGAGTTTCGGCAACAGCGCGCCCAGCAGCACCACGGCCGGCGCCGCGTTCCCCCTGACGGTGACGGTCAAGGATGCCTATGGCAATCTCGTGACGGGCTACACCGGCACGGTTCACTTCACCAGCAGCGACCCCGAGGCCGAACTGCCCGCCGATTACGCCTTCACCAAGAGCGACGCCGGCCAACACACGTTCTCGATCATACTCGGCAAGGCCGGCACGCAATCGGTGACGGCCACGGACACCGTGACGAACGGCCTGACTGCCACGGCGAGCGGGATCGTCGTCAGCCCCGGCGCGGCGGCGCACTTGCTGCTCACCGGCCTGCCCACGACCACAAAGGCCGGCACTCCTTACAGCTTCACGATCACGGTCGATGACGCCTTCGGCAATCTGGCCGCCGATTATCAAGGCACGGTCTACTTTACCAGTAGCGATACTCTGGCGATGCTGCCGGCCGACTACAGTTTTACGATGGCGGATGATGGCGTGCATACCTTCACCGACGGCGTAATGTTTCAGACAGTCGGCTCCCAGACACTAACAGCGACCGATACGGTGAACGGGCGAATCACCAATTCGGCGACGGTGTGGGTCAGCCCACCGCCCGCGCCACCGCCCTCACCGGTACCTGCGACGACAACCACGATCGTTGGCATCACGAACGCCTATCCGGGGCTGATTCAGGTGGAGACGGTGCTTGTGCATGTCACGGATTCGGACGGCGCACCGGTCAGCCAGGGCGTCGTGACATTCCGGGTCAACAACGAGACGGTGAGCGCGCCGGTGATCGACGGTTATGCGCTGGGAATAATCGCCACGCCGCTGCTGGATGTCGCGCCGCTGTTGGATGTCGCGCTGTGGATGGATTTGCTCTTCCCGCGTTCGTTGATTGCCAATTACACCGACAGCAGCGGCCCATTTGGAGGATCGAGTGCCAACGTGATGGAGTCCGGGGTGATTGTGGATTACTTGTTGTCCCAGATCGCTCTGCAACTGCGGCGCTTGCATCCTGAGTAATGAACGCTGTTTTGTTTGATCTCAGAGAGAAGACTGACAGATACTCTCGTTCTTCTGATTAGAGATACTCACAGCAATGTGGCGACACGCTTCCAGCGTGTCGAGCGTCCCGGCGCGCTGGAAGCGTGCCACCACAGTTGGGTATGTACAGCTTCTTAAGAGATCGAAGCGGAGCAGCAGGAGTTAGAAACAAGGTGGCCGGTGAGTCCTCGCCACCAAGCAAAGCACTCACCGGCCCGAACACCGCCCCGGCGTCCGGTCTGCGCGCCCGAGCGAGTGTACGGTCCTGGTAACGCAGACCATCGCCCAGCGTGAGAGTCCTTGACGGGCTCTCCAGGGGCTTCAAAGGAGAAGCTCGGATGAATGCACAACTCCGACCGGCAATAGTCGCGGTGGCCTTGGGCCTTCTGGCCATGTGCGTCTTCGGCTTTCGCTTGGCTTGTACCCCGGCGGACCTCTCCGCCCTTCACCGCAACGAGGAATTGGAACAGTTGCGAGAGGCGACCTTTCGCCGCGTGGAGGTCAGGCAGCGCGTGGTGCGCGAACTGATCGACCGCCGCCGCAGCCTGGCGCAAGCCCTGGAGCGGTTTGAGGAACTGGACCGAGACTGGCCCGATTTCAGCCCGCAGGCTGCGGAGGAGAGGGCGGGCAGAACCCAGGACGAGTGGGCTTACCAGCACATCCTTGTGATCGTCAGGGAGAGCCTGCGCGACCGGCCGGAGGAATCGGCCGCAGTCCTCCGCCGGCTGGAGAAGGAATACCGGCAACTCCAGGCCGACGGGCAGGTGCCTTCGACCGGGGCAACGGAACGGACAGAGCAGAGTCGTTGAAGCCGAACACAAAAGCCGCCGGTGAGTTCTCGCCGCCAAGCCAAGCACTCACCGGCCTCGCAGCGCTCGGACGCTCGGTCTGCGCGTCCACGGCGTTGTCTGTTACCAGTGTACCGCAGACCGCCCACTCAATGGAGAATTCCCATGCGTCTCCCCTCCTGGCTCCGTCGCCTGGCCGCTCGATCGGCACGCGTCCCGGCACCCCAGCGCAAGCGACCGGCCCCCTGTCGGCTCATGCTCGAAGTTCTGGAAGCCCGCGACTGCCCGTCCGCCGGAGGCTTGCTCGACCCGACCTTCGGCTCCGGCGGCATCGTCAACCTGCCGACTATCACCGACGGCACGGCGCGCGCCGTCGCCGTCCAACCGGACGGGAAGGTTCTCGTCGCTGGAATTTCCACAATGCGCAATGGGAGTGGCGTCGGCTCAGTGCAGCGGCTGAACCCGAACGGCACCCTCGACACCACGTTCAACGGGACCGGCAGTGTGACCATCGCCGGGTCCAACTATTCTGAGGCGGTGGCTCTCCAGCCGGACGGCAAGATCCTGATCGGCGGGGCTGAATTGGTGAAACATGGCAAAACCTCCGGTTACGAGTCCATGGTGGCCCGGCTGAACCCCAACGGCACCCTCGACACGACGTTTGGCAACAACGGGCTGTGGGTCGCCCCCTTCCCGAGCGGCGAGGTGGAGGATCTGGCCGTCCTCACCGACCCGGCCCACCCCGGGACCGTCACCGGCATTGTCGCCGCCGTCCAGGGCCCGCCCTTCGAGGCGATCAAGCTAACGCCGGCCGGGACGCTGGACAAGACGTTCGGGTCCGGCGGGGTCGCGGAGTTTGCCAACCTCAACGGCCGCTCGATGAGAGTGGCTGTGGACCCGCTCAGCGGCGAGATCTACCTGGCCGGCTCCTCCACCGACCCCAACACCAACGGCAGCGGTATCCTGGCCGCGCTCACCCCCACCGGTGCCCTGGACCCGGCGTTCGATGGCGGGGCGGGCTACGTCGTGGCCGATTCCAGCCAATTCACCGACCTGGCGGTGCAGACGGTGTCCGTCAACGGCCAGCCGGTCAGCCGGCTCATCGTGGCCGGCCAGTCATGGGTCCAGGTTCCCGCCTCGGGGTTCGTCACGGCGTACACCCTGAGCGGTGCCCTCGACACGACTTTCGGAATCGGCGGGTTGTTCACGCTACCCGCCGGCGGGAACGGCTCGGCCATCGGTCACCTGGCGGTGGAGGCGGACGGGTCGATCGTGGTCGGCGGAGCCCAGAACATTTCCGGAGGCATCCCCGAAATGTTGGTCGGCCATCTGACGGCGAGCGGGGTGGCGGACACGTCCTTTGGCCCGGACGGGACCGGCTTCACCGACGTGCAGGACGGCACCCAAAGCAACATGCGGGGACTGGCAATCGACGCGATCAACGGCGACATCCTGGAATTCGGTGATTACAGAGACTCCAACGGCCAACCCCATGCCGAGATCATCCGGCTCACCGCCCCCGTGTCGAGCTGAAATTTCCGCGTCCCAAACCCTGAATGCCCGATTCCATCCCTCGAACAAGGAACCGACCCATGACTATCGTTCGCTTGCTCCGCTCTGTGCTTGCCCCTCGCCCCGCCTCCCGCACCCGGCCGCGCGCCATCCGGCTGGCCGTCGAGCAGCTGGAGGATCGCCTGACCCCGTCCACCGGCGGCGTGCTCGACCCGACCTTCGGCTCCGGCGGCCAGCTTTTCAGTTCGTTCAGCAACAACTGGGACGGTGCCAACGCCGTCGTCGCCCAGCCGGACGGCAAGATCGTTATCGCCGGCGGATTCAACCCGCTCAATTCCAAAACCGGCTCCGACTTCCTGCTCGCGCGCTACAACGCCGACGGCACCCTGGACACTAGCTTCGGCAGCGGCGGTCACACTGTGACCGACTTCGGCAGTAGCGGCGACAATGCCAACGCCGTCGCCCTGCAGCCCCAGGCGGACGGGACCAGCAAGATCCTGGTAGCCGGAATGACCGCGTCAAAGAAGGGCATCGGAGAGGTCGCCCTGGCCCGGTACAACGCGAACGGCACGCTGGACACGACCTTCGGCACCAACGGTAAGGTCATCACCAGCCTGGGGGGCAGTGCGACCGAGTGGGTCACCGCGATGGCCGTGGACAGCTCCGGCCGCATTCTCGTGGCCGGATACACCAACGGAAACCCCAACGTGTCCGGCGACGCTGCCACCGTACTCCGGTACACGGCCAACGGCGCCCTGGACACCTCCTTCGGCAGCGGCGGCAAGCTCATCACCAACGTCCGGATCCTTGTCCACGCCGACCATAGCGTAGGAATCGCCCTCCAGCCGGACGGCAAGATCGTCCTCGCGAGTCAGACCCTCGACTCGGCGGCCAGCGCGTGGGAATTCATAACCGCCCGGTTCAACACCAACGGGACGACTGATTCGACGTTCGGCAGCGGCGGCGTGGTGACGACCCACGTCGGAAATTCCGACGAGTTCGGCGGGGTGGCCGTCCAGGGCGACGGGAAGATCGTGGTCGGCGGGAGCGAAATGGGCGGCTCGCCCTTCGCGTATTACCTGCTCCGCTACAACGCGGACGGGAGCCTGGATGCGAACTTCGGAACGGGCGGGACCGTGGCGGTGCAGGCTCCGGGTGGATTCCCTATCGACGTCCGCAGCAGCGAGGTGGTCATCCAGGCGGACGGGAAGATCCTCGCCGAGGGAGAGTTCGGAGACGCGGCCCGCCAGTATAACCACCTCGGAGCAGTGCGGGTGAACCCGGACGGCAGCGTGGACACGGGGTACGGTAATGGCGGCTGGGCGTCGGCCCCGTTCGGGAACGCCGATGTGCAAGCGATCGCGCTAGAGCCGGACGGACGGCTGCTGCTGGCTGGGATCGGCTATCCGATCGGGATCTCTCGCCCCAAGGACGTGTTCCTGGTCCGCTTCCTGGGCTCGGCCCCCCAGGTCGGGTCCTTCACGGCCAGCCCCAACCCGGTCCCCTCCGGCGGCAGCACGACGCTGACGGCCTCCAACATCACCGACGGCAACCCGGGCGCGACCGTCACGCAGGTGGCCTTCTATCTCGACAGCAACGGCGATGGCGTGCTGGACGCGGGGGATACGCTGCTGGGCGACGGCAGCGCAGACGGTTTGGGCAACTGGCTGTTGAACGTCTCTACCGCTGGCTGGTCGGCCACCGATCTCGTGTTCGCCCAGGCCGAGGACAGCGATGGCGTTTTCGGCGACCCCGATCCCCTGACGCTGACCGTGCAGTAGCACTTGACGGCTCGCTCCGGCGTTCGGCCCGCACGCCGGGGCGGCCTCCTCCGGGGGAGAAAGTGCTACACAACCTTGTCCGCGTGCTTCGTATGTTCTCCTGGGAGGCTATGCCAGCGCCTGCCGCAGATCCTCCTGCAAATCGTCGGCGTCCTCGATGCCGACGCTGAGGCGGATCAGTCCGTCATCGACGCCGCGCGCGATGCGGAGATCGGCGGGGATGCTGGCGTGCGTCATCGTCGCCGGATGGCACACCAGCGATTCGACGCCACCGAGGCTCTCGGCGAGACTGAACAATTTCGTCCGCGGCAGGAAACGCTTCGCCGCCGCGCCGCCGCCCCGCAGACGAATGCTCACCATGCCGCCGAAATCGCGCATCTGCCGCTTCGCGATCTCATGCCCCGGATGCGACGGCAGACCCGGATAGTACACGCGCTCGACCTGCGGCTGCTCGCTCAACCACTTCGCCAGGCGGCGCGCGTTGGCGCTGTGCCGCTCCATGCGCACGGCCAGCGTCTTGAGGCCGCGCAGCGTCAGGTAGGCGTCGAACGGTCCCGGCACGCCGCCGGCCGCGTTTTGATAAAAGGCGATCGGTTGCAGCAAATCCTTGCGACCGATCACCGCGCCGCCGACCACGTCGGAATGACCGCCGAGATATTTCGTCGTGCTGTGGACGACGAGATCGGCCCCCAGCGCGATCGGCTGTTGCAGATACGGCGAGGCGAAGGTGTTATCGACCGCCAGCAGCGCCCCGACCTTGTGCGTCAGTTCCGCGATGGCGGCGATATCGAGGATTTGTAGGAGCGGGTTTGTCGGCGTTTCGATCCAGACGATTTTCGTGGACTTCGTGATGAGCTTGCCGAAACCGGCAGGGCTGGGGTCGTCGGTGTAGCGCGTTACCAGGCCCCACGGCTTGAAGACCCTTTCGAGAAGTCGATAGGTGCCGCCGTACAGGTCGGCGGCGGCGACGACTTCCTCGCCGGGCTTGAGCGTCGAGAGGACGGCGGTGGAGGCGGCCAATCCCGAAGCGAAGGCCAAACCGCGCTCGCCGCCCTCCAGCGACGCCAGGCACGTCTCCAGGGCCGTGCGCGTGGGGTTGCCGCTGCGCGAATACTCGTAGCCCTTGTGCTGTCCGGGCGCCGCCTGCGTGTAGGTGCTGGTGGCGTAGATGGGGACGACCGTGGCGCCGGTGGCCGGATCGGCGTCCTGCCCGGCGTGGATGGCGCGGGTGGCGAAAGCGTGGCGAGATGGTTCCGAAGACAACTTACTCCTCCTTGCGCATCGACTGCCAATACTGAACGAGATCAATACGGGTGATGATGTCCACGACCTTGCCGTTGGCCGTCGCCAAGACGCCGGTGTGTCCCGCCATCAGCAGGCGGTACGCCTCATCGAGATGCACCGTCGCGTCCAGCGCCGGCAGCGGGCGAGCCATGATCTCGCCGACGGTGACGACGGCGGGATCGCTGTTGTCGTGCAGCATCCGCGCCAGCGTCACCTCCTGCACGGCCCCGACAGGTTTGCCGTCTTGCAGCACCGGCAACTGCGAGATGCCGGCCTTCTGCATCAACTCGATGGCCGCCGCCGCCGTGGCGTCGGGGTGGATCGACACCATTTGCCGGGGGCCACGCGTTTGCAGGAGATCGCCGATCGAATGGGCCGGCTGCTCCTTCAGCAGCAGTTTGTTGTCGGCCAACCATTGATCGTCGAAGAACTTGCTGAGGTAATTGCGGCCGGTGTCCGGCACCAGGGCGACAACGAGATGATCGCGCGTCAGACGGCGGGCGTAGCGGAGGGCGGCGGCGACGTTGGTGCCGCTGGAACCGCCCGCCAACATGCCCTCGCGGCGCGACAGGGCGCGGGCCGTGTGGAACGACTCGGCGTCGCTGACGCGAATCCACTCATCGACGAGCTGGCTGTTGAACGTCTTGGGCACATAATCCTCGCCGATGCCCTCGACCTTCCACGCTTTCGGCGTGCCGCCCGACAGCACGCTGCCCTCCGGGTCGGCGCCGACGATCTTGATTTCCGGGTTGCGCTCCTTCAGGTAGCGAGCGACGCCGGAGATGGTGCCGCCGGTGCCGACGCCGGCCACGAAGGCGCTCACCCGGCCCTCGGTCTGCTCCCAGATCTCCGGGCCGGTGGTGCGATAATGAATTTCCGGGTTGGCGAGGTTCGTGAATTGGTTGGGCCGCCAGGCGCCGGGGATCTCGCGGGACAGGCGGTCGGCGACGCCGTTGTAGCTCTCCGGCGAATCCGGGGCGACGTCGGTCGGAGTGATGACCACTTCGGCGCCGTAGGCCTTCAAGAGAGCGATCTTCTCCTTCGACATCTTATCGGGAAGGACGAAGATGCAGCGATAGCCCCTGACGGCGGCGACCATCGCCAGCGCCGCGCCGGTGTTGCCGGCGGTGGCCTCGATGATGGTGCCGCCCGGCCGCAGCCAACCGCGCTGCTCGGCCTCGGTAATCATGGCCTGGCCGACGCGGTCCTTGACGCTGCCGCCGGGATTGAGCGATTCGACCTTCACACATACCGTCGCCGGCACGTCGCTGGCCAGGCGGCGAAGGCGAACCAGCGGCGTCCAGCCGATCGATTGCAGAATGGTGTCGTGCATCGACTCTCTCCTTTCAGTTTGATGTATTCTGGCCACGCCGGGCGCATCGGGGCAAGGGGAGTCGTCCCGAATGA
Organism: Gemmataceae bacterium; assembly: GCA_036557825.1. Lineage (GTDB taxonomy): Bacteria > Planctomycetota > Planctomycetia > Gemmatales > Gemmataceae > JAJPHU01. The sequence continues at coordinate 13,099 of DATBGU010000179.1, read as the reverse complement.
ATGCAGAATGCGGAATGCAGAATGAAAGACAGAACGAAGTGCCGTCGTTCGCTTATTTCTTTCATTCTGCATTCTGCATTCCGCATTCTGCATTCGGGGAGATTGCCCCCGCCCCGAATGGTCGTTAGGATGGGAGCGGTGTCCCGAACTGTTTGGTGGGAATAGGTGGAAACGTGGGCCTTCCTCCGCAAACCATTGCACTGTTGCTTGCGGCGAAGCAGTTGGTGCAGACTCTGCCGGCAGACGCCATCCTGCTGCTGACCGAGTCGGACCTAAACTGGGAGTCCGTCCTTCAGCACCTGGACGGCTGCCGATTGCTGGTGGCCGCCGAGGACGACTCGCTGACCGAACGCTTGAAGGCCCATCCCCTGCTGACCGTCCTCGACATCGACCCCGGCCCGACACCCACCCAGGAACGCATGAGTCTGGCGCTTTTGGAGGCCGTCCGCAGCGACAAACTACGGCAGGGCGCCGACGTCGTCGCCGTCTACAACGGCATCGACACCGGCGAGGACCAATCCGAGCCGATCGACACCCTCAGCATCATCCATCTCGGCGAGCACCTGGAGCGCCTCAGCGCGCAGGATCTGCGCAAGCTCGATACGCAAGTGCCGCTGGAGACGCTGCGCGCGGTGGTCGATTTGGCCGTGGAGATCGGCCGCGAAGGACGCGAGGGCCATCCGGTCGGCACCATGTTCGTGGTCGGCGACACGCGCAAGGTGCTGACCATGACGCGGTCGATGAACTTCAATCCGTTCCGCGGTTACAGTCAGGAAGAGCGCGACATCCGCGATCCCACCGTGCGCGAGCAGATCAAGGACATCGCGCAGTTGGAAGGGGCCATCATCGTCCGCCGCGATGGGGTGGCCGTGGCCGCCGCCGTGCGCATCGAAGCGCCCGACAAGGGCTTTACGCTGAGCAAGGGCCTCGGCACGCGGCACGCCGCCGCCGCCGCCATCAGCAAGAGCACCAAGGGCATCGCCGTCACCGTCAGTCAATCGTCGGGCACGGTACGGCTGTTCCAGAACGGCGAGGTCATGCTGCACATCGAACCGCTGGCTCGTCCGGTGATCTGGAGCCGCTTTCACATGGAAGCGCGCGATCCCAACGGCGTCCTCCGCGTCGCCGCCGGGCGGCCCGGAACGGTCTCCGAACGATCGACCACCAACTCGTAAGGACGTACCCATGCCAAGCCGCGCTTGTCTGAGTTGCATATTGCCGGCCGCTCTGCTTTTGCTGGCCGGCTGCCAGCGGCTGAACTACGAGAAGACGTTCGACATTCCCGTCACGCTGCCGCAGACGATCGCGTTCGATCCGCCGCGCTACGAGCAGAAAGTGACGGTGCAGGTGAGTTCGGCGGGCGCTCCCGTCAGCGTTTATCTGCTACGCGAGTCCGACCTGGAGGCGGCGACGAAGCAGATAGACGCCGACAAGGCGCCAGCCTCGCCGCTGGCCAGCAAGGAGAACGCCGAGGAGATCACCCTGGAGGCGACCGTTCCCGCCAAGACCGGATATGCCCTCCTCATCCGCGCCGTCAAGAAACAGGCGCAAGTCAAGGTCAAGGTGACAGGGCGCTAGAACGACGTTGCGGCTTGTGGATTGCAAACCTCCGTCAATCCGCGATCCGCAATCCGCAATCCGCAATGGAAGGAGTGTTTGCTCATGAATCGCTTGCGTTTCCCCGTGTTGGCGACCGTCGGCCTGACGGTGCTGCTGATGACGAGCGCGGCCCGCTCGGCGCCGATCCGCGGCGACAAGTCGGGACTCGAACAGGTGCCGATCTCGTCGCCGATCGTCCTGCATTTGCGCGGCGTCCAAGGCACCCGCGATCGCTTCGTGACGATGATGGAGAACGCGCTGCCGGAGGTGCTCAAGAAGTTCCAGCCGCAGATGGATGAGTTCCTCAAGAACGGCTTCATGGGCCGCAAGCTCCGCGGCGCGGTCAAGGACGGTCCCGCCTTCCTGGCCTTCACCGAGCTGCCCAAGGCCAATGATCCGGCCGCCGGGCCGCCCAAGATGGCCGTCATTGTCGCCGTCAGCAATTACAAGGAGTTCCGCGACAACATCCTGAACGAGGAAGAGCGCAAAGCGATCAAGGTCAACGGCGAAGGCGTCGAGTCCGTCGCCATCAATAATGAGCCGGCGCCGACGTACTTCGTCGATCGCAAGGGATACGCCGTCGTCACGCCGAACGAGGATGTGGCCAACTTGTTCACCAAGAAACAGAAGGGGCTGGACGACAAGCTGAGCAAGGAACAAGCCGCCCGCTTTTTGGGCAGCGATTTCGGCGTCTACGTCAACATGGAACTGCTGAACAAGCAGTACGCCGAGGAGTTCAAGAAGGCGCGCGAAGGGATCGGGCAGGCCATCGACCTGTTCGCCCCCGGCGGGGATGATTCGCAGAAGAAGGCCATCGAGTTGTTTAAGAAGGCCATCGGCCCCATTTTCCAGGCCATTGAGGATACGCGCAGCGTGCTGCTGACGGTGGACTTCCGGCCGGGCGGCCTGGCTCTGCACATCGACGGTGAGGTGGTCGAGGGCAGCACCACGGCGGCCCTGCTGCAAGACTCCAAGCCCGCGGCGCTGAAGGAACTCGATCGTCTGCCGCAGGGACAGGCTTACTACCTGGGCATGAAAACCAGCTCCGCCCTGTACAAGGGGCTGGGCGGCCTGATGTTCGGCGTCGTTCAAGACCCGGACAGCAAGGAGGCCAAGGCGGTGGGGGCCGCGCTGGACGAACTGGCCAAGGCCGGGCCGGGCGTGCGCGTGGACGGCTACTCGTTCCCGATAAAGGGACTGCAAGTCTATCAGTACGACGAGCCGGCCAAGGCGGTGGACGCGATGGTCAAGCTCTTCGGGGCGATGGGTCCGGGCGGCGGCTTCTCCAGCGGCGTCCTCAAGGAAAAGCCGGTCCTCAAGACCAAGGCCCAGAAGCACGGCGACTTCGAGCTGCACTCGGTGCAGTTCGTGTGGGACTTCGACAAGATGGCCGAACAGGTGGCCGCCCGAGGCGGCGACGACGCCAAGAAACAATTCGTGGAAGTCATGAAGGGAGTGATGGGCGACAAGCTGACCGTCTGGTTCGGCACCGACGGCAAGTCCGTGGTGCAGGTCAGCGCCGCCGACTGGGCGTCGGCCCGCAAGCTGCTCGACGACTACGCCAAGGGCGGCAAGACGGCTGGCGACGCCAAGGCGTTCCAGGATGCGCGCAAGGAGATGCCGAAGCAAGCGTCCCTCTTGGGCTTGTTCGACTCGGTGCAGCTGGCCGGCACGATTACGGATGTGATGAAGCCGTTCATGGGCAACGCTCCGCTGCCGCCGAACTGGCCGAACAAGCCGGAGAAGGGAACGTCGGCGTTCGTCGGGCTGTCCGTCACCTTGCAGCCGCAGCGCGGCAGCCTCGACACCTTCATCACCGCCGCCGCCGCTCAGGAGTTCTACAAGGCCTATATCAAGCCTTTCCTGGGTCAGTAGCTCAAAGGATGAAGGATGAAGGAAGAAGGATGAATCGAGACCTGTCTTTTTCATCCTTCATCCTTCATCCTTCCGCTGTGAGGTTGCCTCCATGAGTAGACTTGCTTCGCGCTTCGCTCTCTGGCTCCTCGCACTGGCCCTTCTGTCCGTTATCCGCCCTCTCATGGCCGCCGAGGTCGAAGACGCGAACGAGCGCGACGACGAGGAGACGCTGCACCTCGCCGGCCTGGACACGGACGGACCCGCCCTGCTCGCCTTCTTCCACGCCCGCGCGCGCGCCGACGTCGATCGAGACCGCCTTCGCGTCCTGCTGCGCCAGTTCGCCGCCTCGACCAATCAAGAGCGCAGTTTGGCGACGGCGGAGTTCCTCGGACTCGGCCCGCTCGCCGTTCCCACCCTTCGCAGCGCCGCCAACGATTTGAGCGAACCGGAAATCACCCGCCGCGCGTCCCGCTGTCTGAAGTGGATGGAAGGCTCGAAAGCCGCCACGCTGCCGGCGGCGGCGGCGCGCGTGCTGGCGAAACGCAAACCCGAGGGAGCGGCGGCGGCCCTTTTGGATTACCTGCCCCACGCCGACAACTCCGAGGTGGTGCGGGCGGTGACGTCCGCCCTCGCCGCCGTGGCGGCGCCGGACGGCAAGCCGGACCCCGCCCTGCTGCGCGGCCTGGCCGACCGTCTCGCCGTTCGCCGCGCCGCCGCCGGTGTCGCGCTGAGCCGTGCCACGCCGCCCGATCAAGTGCCCGCCGTCCATAAACTGCTGCAAGATCCCGCTCGCGGCGTGCGCTTGCAAACCGCCCTGGCGCTGGCCGAAGCTCACGACGCCGAAGCCGTTCCCGTGCTCATCGACTTGCTCGCCGAGTTGCCGATCGAGCAGCGCCGCCGGGTCGAGGAGTTCTTGCAGCACCTGGCAGGCGAATGGGCGCCGGCGGTGAACTTCCCCAGCGAGGACGAGGTCGCCCGCACGATCCGCCGCGATGCCTGGGCGGCGTGGTGGCGCAACGTCGAGGGGCCGTCGCTGCTGGCCGCGATTCGGCGGCGCACCGTGACGGCGGAGGACCGCGTTCAGATCCGCGATCTGCTCAGCAAATTGTCCTCCGGCGATTTCGCCACCCGCGAGGAAGCGTCGCGGCAACTGTTGGCGCTGGGACGCCGCAGTCTGCCGCAGCTGCGCGACGCCGCCGAGAGCAAAGATGCCGAGGTCGCCCGGCGGGCCAAGCTGCTCACCGAGCGCATCGAGCAAGATCCCTCGCACCATCTGCCGATGGCCGCGCTGCGGTTGCTGTCGGTGCGCAGACCAGCCGGCTCCGTCGAGGCGCTATTGGCTTACTTGCCCTTCGCCGAGGACGAGAACCTTGCCACCGAGGTGCAAAAGTCTCTGACGGCCCTGGCGCTGCGCGACGGCAAGCTCGATCCGGTCCTGCTGCGGATGACGGCCGACTCCAAGCCGGATCAGCGTATCGTCGCGGCCGAGGCGCTGATTCACGGCGGCGGGACGCAAGGGCGCGACGCCGTCCGCAAGCTGCTCAAGGACGACGTGCCGGCGGTGCGGATGCGGGTGGCCCTGGCGATGGCGCTGGCCCGCGACCGCGACGGCGTGCCGGTGCTGATCGACCTGCTCCCCGTCCTGCCCGGCGAGTCGGTCGGGCAGGTCGAGGACGCCCTGTATCAGCTGGCCGGCGACACCGCGCCCACGGAATCGCTGGGCACGGAGCCGGCCGAGAAGAAAAAGTGCCGCGACGCCTGGGCCGCTTGGTGGAAGGCCAACGCCGAGCGCATCGATCTCGGCCGGCTGGTCCGCCGTCCGCTGCTCGGCTTCACGCTCCTCTGCGATCCCGGCGGCGGCCGCGTCTACGAGATCGATCGCGCCGGCAAGCAGCGTTGGGCGATCACCGGCCTGCAAATGCCGGTCGATGCCGTGGTGCTGCCCGGCAGTCGCGTCCTTATCGCCGAGTATCAGCCCTGCCGCGTCAGCGAGCGCGACTTCACGGGCAAGATCCTTTGGCAGAAAGTCGTCGGCGACAACGTCATCAACGTCCAGCGCCTTCCCAACGGCCACACCTTCATCGCCACCGATTCGTTCGTCGTCGAGGTGGACCGCGCCGGCAAGGAGTTGTACACCTTGCGCCAGGGCATGATGTATCACGCCGCCTACCGCCGGCCCAACGGCCCCATCGTCTGCCTGATGCAGAACAACCAGTGCCTCGTCGTGGACACAACCGGGCGAACGCTGCACAACTTCCCGTCCAATCACGCCACCAACATGGCCGGACTCGACCTGCTCCCAAATGGCCACGTCCTCATCACGCAGAGCAACAACAACAAGGTGATCGAGTTCGATCAATCCGGCAAGTCCGTGCTGGAGTTGGACGCGGCCGGCGCGCGGACGGCGACGGGCTTGCCCAACGGCCACGTTCTGGTGGCCAGCCAGAACAATCGGCGTGTCTACGAGTTAGATCGGGCGGGCAAAACCGTCTGGGAACACAAGGAGTCCGGCCCGGTCATCCGGGCGCGGCGGCGGTGACGGAATGGGGTCGTTGAAACGGGGAATCGGAGGTCGCCTGCATGAATCGGCTTCGTTCACCTGTCGCCGTCCACCGCGTCGCGCTGGCTGTGTTGGTCGCCGGCTCGACTCTTCTTGCCGCCGAGCCGCCGACGGCGGAGCAGTTGCCCGCGCTGCGTAAATCGCTGAAAGACCCGGCTCCTGCTGTGCGTCAGCGTGCGGCGTTGGCGTTGGCGGAGGCGCACGACGCCGAAGCCATCCCCGTGCTGATCGACCTGCTCGCCGACCTGGACGCCCAACAGCGGCAGCCGATCGAGGAGTTCTTGACGCAGTTGGCGGGGGAGTGGGCGCCGGCGGTCAACTTTGCTGCTGACGACAAGATCGCCCGCAAGATCCGCCGCGACGCCTGGGCCGCCTGGTGGAAGAACACCAACGGCGAGGCGCTACTGGACGCGCTGCGCGCGCACACCCTCACCGATGAGGGCCGACAACAGATCCGCGACCTGTTGTCGCGTTTGGGCAGCGACGACTTCGGCAAACGCGAGGTCGCCTCACGCGATCTGTTCGCGCTTGGGCGCATCGCCCTGCCGCAACTGCGCGAGGCAGCCAGGGACAAGGACGCCGAAGTGGCGCGGCGCGCCAAACTGCTGATCGACCGCATCGAACGCGAGCCGGCGCACCGTCTGCCGGCGGCGGCGGTGCGGCTCTTGGCGCTGCGCAAGCCCGACGGCGCCGCGGCGGCGCTCCTCGCTTACCTGCCGCACGCCGAGGACGACAACCTCGCGGAGGAGGTACAAAAGTCTCTCACGGTCGTGGCGCTGCACGAGGGCAAACCGGATCCGGCCTTGCTGCGCGCGCTGGAAGATACGCGGCCGATGATGCGCGCGGCGGCCGCCGAGGCGCTGATTCCCAGCGGCCGCGAGGGTCGCGCCGCCTGCCGCGATCTGCTCAAGGACAAGGCGTCGCTTGTCCGAATGCGTGCGGCCCTTTCCCTGAGTATCGCCGGGGAACGCGAGGCGGTGGACGTGCTGATCGACCTGCTGACCGTGCTGCCGGCCGAGCAGGCGGGCCAGGTCGAGGACGCCCTGTATCAGTTGGCCGGCGACAGCGCGCCGAAGGAATCGCTGGGCACGGAGCCGGCCGAGCGTCAGAAGTGCCGCGACGCCTGGGCGGCCTGGTGGAAGGCCAATGCCAAACGCGCCGATCTCACGCGCCTCAGCGTGCAGCCGCTCCTGGGTTACACTCTCGTCTGCGATACCGGCAAAAATCGCGTCTACGAAATCGACCGCGAGGGCAAAGAGCGCTGGGCCATTGAGGGGCCGCAGCTTCCGGCCGACGCCTGGGTGTTGCCGCGCAACCGCGTCCTCATCGCCGAGTACAGCGGCAATCGCGTCACCGAACGCGATCTCAAAGGCAAAGTCCTGTGGTCGAAGGACGGCCTGCCCGGCAATCCCGTCAGCGTCCAGCGGCTGGCCAACGGCAACACGGTCATCGCCACGCGCGGAGGCGCCGTTCTGGAAGTCGATCGCGCCGGCAAGCAGATTTATCTCGTCCAAATCGCCGGCGGCGTCCTGGCCGCGTATCGCTTGCGGACGGGATCCATCGTCTGCCTTACTCAACAGGGCAAGTGCGTCCAGGTGGACACGAAGGGAAAGCAGCTCAAGAGTTTTGACACCGGCTTCGTTCCGACGGACATTGGCGGTATCGATCTCTCACCCAGCGGCCGCATTCTTTACTCGCCGCAGCAAAACAGCAACAAGGTGATGGAGTACGACGCCGCGGGAAAGAAGACCCTCGAATTGCCCGCGCCCCAGGCGGCAACGGCGACGGGCATGTCCAACGGCCACATTCTGGTGGCCAGCTATCAAAGTCATCGCATCTTCGAATTGGATCGCGCCGGCAAGGTCGTCTGGGAGCACAAGAACGCCGGCCACGCCTACCGAGCGCGGCGGCGCTAACGCAGTGACCAGCTGACGGAGAAATCACATGAGATCGTCCATGTTCCATTTCGGGGCGGTGGGCTTCTTCGCCCTGCTTGTCATCTTGGCACCGTGTCACCGTGTTACTGTGTCATCTTCACGCGCGGCGGAGGAGGAGCAGACGCTTTTGAGCGCCGGTCTGTCCGGCGACGGCCCGGCGCTGCTGGCCTTCTTCCACGCCCGCGCCCGCACCGACCTCGACGCCCAACAACTGCGTCAACTGCTGCGACGCTTCGCCGACGGACCCCAAGAAGAACGCAATCAAGCCGCCGCCGAACTGCTCGGTCTGGGACCGCTGGCCCTGCCCGCCCTACGCCAAACCGCCAACGACCTCGATCATCCCGACCTGGCCCAACGCGCTCTCCGCTGCCTGCCCTGGTTGGAAGGACCGGCCTCCTCCAAGCTACTCATCGCCGCCGCTCACACGTTGGCGCAACGCAAACCGGAAGGGGCCGCCGCCGCGTTGCTAGCTTATCTGCCCTTCGCGTTGGACGCCGAGGTCATCGCCGCCGTCAACGCGGCGTTGATCGCCGTGGCCGCACCGGAGGGCAAAGCCGATCCGGCGCTCTTGCGTGGCTTGGAAGATGCCTTGGCCGTGCGTCGCGCCGCGGCCTGCGTGGCGTTGTGCCGGGCGGCGCCGCCGGAGCAAGTTCCCGAAGTTCGCAAGTTGCTGAAAGACCCCGCTCCCGCGGTGCGTCAGCGTGCGGCGTTGGCGTTGGCGGAGGCGCACGACGCCGAAGCCATCCCCGTGCTGATCGACCTGCTCGCCGATCTGGACGCCCAGCAGCGCCAGCCGATCGAGGAGTTCTTGACACAGTTGGCGGGGGAGTGGGCGCCTGTGGTCAACTTTGCTGCCGACGACAAGATCGCCCGCAAGATCCGCCGCGACGCCTGGGCCGCCTGGTGGAAGAACACCAACGGCGAGGCGTTGCTGGAAGCCCTGCGTGAACACACCCTGACCGATGAGGCCCGCCGCAAGGTGCGTGACTTGTTGTCGCGGTTGGGCAGCGACGACTTCGGCAAACGCGAGGTTGCTTCGCGTGATTTGTTCGCGTTGGGTCGCATCACCTTGCCGCAGTTGCGTGAGGCGCTCAAGGACAAGGACGCGGAAGTGGCCCGACGCGCCAAACTGTTGATCGACCGCATCGAACGCGAACCGGCGCATCGTCTGCCGGCGGCGGCGGTGCGACTCTTGGGCGTGCGTAAGCCCGACGGCGCCGCGGCGGCGCTGTTGGCCTATCTGCCCCACGCCGAGGAGGATAATCATACCGACGAAGTCCAAAAGTCCCTCGCGGTCCTGGCACTGCGCGAAGGCAAACCGGAACCGGCCTTGCTCCGCGCGCTGGACGATGAGCGGCCAACGATACGTGCGGTCGCCGCGGAGGCGCTGATCCAGAGCGGCCGTGAGGGCCGCGCCGCCTGCCGCGAACTGCTTAAGGACAAGGCGGCGATTGTCCGTATGCGCGTGGCGTTGGCCCTGGCCGTCGCGGGAGAACGCGAGGCGGTGGTCGTGCTGATCGACCTGCTGACGTCATTGCCGGCCGAGCAGGCGGGGCAGGTCGAGGCTTCCCTGTATCAGTTGGCGGGCGAGACAGCCCCCGAAGTGTCGGCGGGCACGGACCCCGCCGAGCGTCAGAAGTGCCGCGATGCCTGGGTGGCCTGGTGGAAGGTCAATGCCAAGCGCGCCGATCTCACGCGCCTCAGCGCGCAGCCGCTGTTGGGTTACACGCTCGTCTGCAACGACGGCCGCAACCGCGTCTTCGAGGTCGATCGTCAGGGCAAGGAACGCTGGGGCATCGACAACGTGCCCGGACCCGTCGATGCCGTCATTCTGCCCGGCAATCGCGTCCTCATCGCCGAGTGCAATGCCAGCCGCGTCAGCGAACGCGATTTCAAGGGCAAAATCCTGTGGCAGAGGCAGACGAACGCTCCCGTCAACATCCAGCGACTGCCCAACGGCCACACCTTCATTGCCGGCCAGGGCCACATCGAAGAGGTGGACCGCAACGGCAAGGTGCTGTATTCGATCAACAATGTGCCCGGCGGCGTGTTGGCCGCCTATCGGTCGCGCAAGGGCAGCATCGTCTGTCTGACGAACAACGGTCAGTGTCTGTTTCTGGACACCACGGGCAAGCAGCTCAAGAGCTTCGCGTCCGGCCACGACAGCAATTGCCTCGGTGGACTCGACCTGTTGCCCAACGATCACGTTCTCGTTGCGCAACCCGCGCGCAACAAAGTGGCGGAGTTCGATAGCGAGGGCCGTAAAGTATGGGAGGTGGACGCGGCGGGGGCGACGATGGCGACGAAGTTGCCCAACGGCCACATCCTGGCGGCGGGACGAAACACGTCGCGCGTCTTCGAGGTGGACCGCGCCGGCAAAGTGGTTTGGGAGAAGCGGTATACCGGGCAGGTATTTCGGGTACGGCGGCGCTAACCGTGGATGACAAGATGAAGGAGAGATCCTATGAAATCATCCATGTTTCACGTCGGGACCGTTGGGTTCTTCGTCCTGCTTGCCGCCTTGTCGTCCGCGCGGGCGGAATCGACGCCGGGAGAGGATGAACAGACGCTTCTCAGCGCCGGCTTGTCCAGCGACGGCCCGTCCCTGCTCGCCTTCTTCCACGCCCGCGCGCGTCGAGGAATCGAGGAGGAACAGCTCCTCGGTTTGCTCCGCCGGTTTGTCTCTGGCGACAAGCAGGAACGTGTCTCGGCCACGGCGGAGTTGCTGGGCCTGGGACCGCTGGCCCTGCCGCTCGTGCGCCAAACCGCCAACGACCTCGATCATCCCGACCTGGCCCAGCGCGCATCGCATTGCCTGCCCTGGTTGGAAGGACCGTCCAGCTCCAAGCTGTTGATCGCCGCGGCGCACACGCTGGCGCTACGCAAACCGCAAGGGGCCGCCGGTGCTTTGCTGGCCTATCTGCCCTTGGCCATCGACCCGGAGGTGATCGCCGCCGTCAACGCGGCATTGATCGCCGTGGCAACACCCGAGGGCAAACCCGATCCGGCTCTGCTGCGTGGCCTAGAGGATGCGTTGGCCGTTCGCCGCGCCGCCGCATGTGTCGCGCTATGTCGGGCGGCGCCGCCGGATCAGGTGCCCGACGTGCGCAAGTTGCTGAAGGATCCGGCGGCGGGCGTGCGTCTGCGTGCGGCGCTGGCACTGGGCGAGGCGCACGACGCCGAAGCCATCCCGGTGCTGATCGACTTGCTCGCTGATCTGGATGCCGAGAAACGCGCCCCTGTTGAGGAGTTTCTGACGCACCTTGCCGGCGAGTGGGCGCCGCGCTTGCAGTTCCAGAGCGAGGATGAGATCAGCCGGCACATCCGCCGCGACGCCTGGGCGTCGTGGTGGCGGCACAGCGACGCCCCGACCCTCCTGGCCGCCGTTCGCGCCCACACGCTCAGCGCGGAAAAGCAACGGAAAGTTACCGCCTTCATCGCCCGTTTGGGCGCGGAGTCGTTCGCCGATCGCGAAAGCGCCTCGAAGGAGTTGTTGGCGTTGGGCCGTCTGGCCTCGCCGTCGCTTCAGGACGCGAGCAAGCACAAAGATCCCGAAGTGGCGCGGCGAGCCAAGCAGTTGATCGAGCGCATGGAGCAAGCCCCCCCTCCTCCGCTGCCGGTCGCCGTCGTGCGTTTGTTGGCGGTGCGCAAACCGGCGGGCGCCGTCGAGGCGCTGCTGGACTATCTCCCTCATGCCGAAGATGAAACGCGGATCGAGGAAGTGCGGAAATCGCTGACCGCTCTCGCCCGGCGCGACGGCAAACTCGATCCGGTCCTAGTGCGCGCGCTCTCGGATCGTTCCTCTCCGGCGCGCGAGACGGCCATCAAGGCGTTGGCCGAGGGCGGAGGCGTGGAGGGGCGCGACGCTGTCCGTAAGCTGATCGGCGACAAATCTCCGGCTGTCCGTCTGCGCGTCGCGCTGGCGTTGGCGCGGGCGAAGGAGAGCGACAGCATCCCCGTGCTGATCGACTTGTTGGCCGCGCTGCCGGACGAAGAGACCGGGCAGGTCGAGGAAGCGCTGTATCAGTTGGCCGGCGAGACGGCTCCCGATGTTTCACTGGGCACGGAGCCGGCCGATCGCCGGAAATGCCGCGATGCCTGGGCCGCCTGGTGGAAGGTCAATGCCAAGAACGTCGATCTGGCTCGCCTGACCGAGCCGCGGTCGCTCGGATACACCCTCATCTGCGACAATGGCGGCAACGGCGTCTACGAGATCGACCGTCACGGCCATCAGCGCTGGGCCATCCGCAACGTGACAAGCCCCATTGACGCCGTCGTGGTGCCCGGCAATCGCGTCTTGATCGCCGAGGGCGGCGTCAGCCGCGTCAGCGAACGCGATTTCAAAGGGAACATCCTCTGGCAGATGCAACTCAAGCCTCCCAATGTCATGAGCGTGCAACGCCTGCCGAACGGCAACACCTTTATCGCCACCCAGACGAGGCTTGTGGAAGTGGACCGTGCCGGGAAGGAACTCTACGCGATCGACAATGTCCCCGGAAAAGTGTTTGAAGCGTATCGCGCGCGGTCGGGCGCCATCGTCTGCTTGACGAGCACCAATCAATGCCTCATTCTGGATACGTCCGGCAAGCAGCTGCAAACCTTCGCCTCCAACCACGGCGGCACCGGCAGCCTGCATCTGTCCGCCAACGGCCATATTCTCGTGGCGCAGCCGGGGCGCAAAAAGGTGGCGGAGTTCGACTTCACGGGCAAGCTGCTGCGCGAAGTGGATGTGCCGGGCGTGACGGCGGCGGTGGGTTTGCCCGGAGGGCGTATCCTGGTAAGCAGTCAGGACACGCAGCGCCTCTACGAGTTGGACCGCTCCGGCAAGGTAGTCTGGGAGCATAAGAACGCCGGCAAAGTTTTCCGAGCGCGACGGCGCTGACAAGGTTACGGAGAAATGCCATGAAATCGTCCCTGCTCCGCTTCGGGATCGTGAGTTGTCTCGCTCTGCTTGTCACCGTGTCCTCCGCACGGGCGGAGGCAACGATCGCGGAGGAGGAGCAGACGCTTTTGAGTGCCGGTCTGTCCGGCGACGGCCCGGCGCTGCTGGCCTTCTTCCACGCCCGCGCCCGCACCGACCTCGACGCCCAACAACTGCGTCAACTGCTGCGACGCTTCGCCGACGGACCCCAAGAAGAACGCAATC
>DATBGU010000178.1:0-2560 GCA_036557825.1 Gemmataceae bacterium | reverse complement strand
TGGTTGGTCTGCACCCGAGTCTCGCCTGGGGTGCTAAAACGACGATCGCCCACGTCGTTTCCCGCCTCTCGCCGGAATGCGAAGAGGAGCCTCGGCCCAGAGAGGCATCGGCAAATAGGAGGGTCAAAAGGTTTCGAGGGTTGCTTGAATCGCCCAGTCGCCCGCATCGCCCAGTCGCCCGGACCCTTGAAACCTTTTGACCCCCTTGCTGATCTCCGCGATCCGGTTCCTCTCGTCCTCCATCTTCCGAACAACTACAACAATCGCAACTACCTCTGATGGAGGACCCTGCGCATGGGCGTTTTGGATACGTTCCGTCTGGAGGGCCGTCGCGCCCTGGTGACGGGCGGCAGTCGCGGCCTGGGCCGCGCCATGGCGCAGGCGTTCGTGGAAGCGGGAGCCGACCTAGTCCTCGTCGGCCGCGACGCCGACAGCCTCAATCGCGCCGGCGACGAACTGCGGCCTCTCGGCCATGATGTGCGGACAATCGTCGCCGATCTCTCGCGCGGCGAGTCTGTCGAACAATTCTGCGATGTGCTGCTGCGCGATCATCCTCCTATCGACATCCTGGTCAACAACGTCGGCGGCCGGCGCGAGAACATCGCCACCGAGGAGATGCCGCTGGAAACCTGGCAGCGCCTGATCGACCTGAACCTGACCAGCGCCTTCGTATGCACCAAGCGCCTGGGCGGAGCGATGCGGCAGCGCCGTTGGGGCCGCGTCATCAACATCGCCTCCATCTGCGGCCAAATCGCCACGCGCAACATCCACGGCCGGCACTACGAGACGGCCAAGGCGGCGCTGGTCGGCTTCACCCGCGCCCTCGCCGCCGACTGGGCCGTGGACGGCGTCACCGTCAACGCCATCGCGCCCGGCGGATTCATGACCGACGCCAACCGCCGCTGGTTCCGCGAACGGCCGAGCTTCCAGAAAGAGGTCGAATCGCTCATCCCGATGGGCCGGCTGGGAGAGCCGGAGGAGATTGGCCCTCTCGCCCTTTATCTGGCCGGCGAGGCGTCGCGCTACATGACCGGCGCCTTGCTCGTCCTCGACGGCGGGTACACGCTGTGGTGAGCGTGCCAAATCCTGTCGTTAAAGGGAGAGTTCTCCCGCGATTCGCGTATCCGGCGCGGCGAGGGGCGGCGGCACGGGAGCAGGCGCCCGATGGGCCGCGTCGCGATAACTTCTCGCCGTGTCCACGAAGGCGCGAAAGCTCGCCTCATCCGCGAACGCCGCACGCGGCAGAATGAGCCAGCCTTTGTCCTTGACGGTGAAGAAGGCGTGTTCGGCCGCGATGTCGATGCCGGTCACGGCCGTCCACCAGACGCGCGTCTCCTTGTGTTCGTTGATTTCGACGGCGATCCCCGTCTCACGAAATTCGACTGTCTCCGTGAACCATTCCGGAGTCAGGGCAACGCGACAGCGCTGCGGGTAGCGGAGAAGGCCAGCCCGCAATTGACGGTGTCGCACCTGCCGGAATCGTTTCTCCTGCGCGGCCCGGTCTATCTTGTGCAACGAACTGCCTGGAAGTAAGCCGATAAGCACGGCCAGGAACACACCGAGGCCGCTGGCACAACCCGCGAAGAGAGCAGGGACCGGATCGCCGGACCGATTCCAGATTGTCACCCCGCTCCACACGAGGACTCCGAGAATGGTCCCCAGGATGACGCCCACCAGCAGATAGGTGACATGGTATTTGATGCGGAATCGCCAGCGCTTGCGAATCACGGTATTGTAAAGGAACATGTCCAAAGCAAGGCGATCGGCGACCTCCAAGGTGTATTCGACCGACAGAGGGAAACCCGCCAGCGCGGAGACGAGCGGAGTGGTGGTGATGCCGGACGCCATGTCACGAGCCCTCGCGGTCGAAACGGATGCCTGCCTTACTTCTCCTCGTCGGCCGGCTAAAATGCAAGTGCTTTCCCGATGATTCGCCTGGGGAGAAGGACCGGTGTCCTCCGACGCGCCGTCGCCAAACGATTCTGACTGGATGCGCCGCGCCCTGGAACTGGCGGAGCGCGGCCGCGGATACGTCGAGCCGAACCCGCTGGTCGGCGCCGTGGTGGTGCGCGACGGCCAACTCGTCGGCGAGGGTTGGCATCAGCGCTACGGCGAAGCGCACGCCGAGGTCCACGCGCTCGCCGCCGCCGGTGAGGCGGCGCGCGGCGCCGACCTGTACGTCACGCTGGAGCCGTGCTGCCATCACGGCAAGACGCCGCCCTGCACCGAGGCCGTGCGGCGCGCCGGCATCCGCCGCGTCGTCGCCGCCATGCCCGATCCCTTTCCCGCCGTCGCCGGCCAGGGCGCCGAGCAGTTGCGACAAGCGGGTGTCCGCGTGGAATTCGGCGTCGGCGAGACGGAGGGGCGGCGGCTCAACGCGCCGTATCTGAAACTGTTGGCGTCCGGCCGGCCGTGGGTCCATGCCAAGTGGGCCATGACGCTCGACGGCAAGATCGCCACGCGCGGCGGCGATTCGCGCTGGATCAGTAACGAGGCGTCGCGCCGCTGCGTCCACGAATTGCGCGGCCGCATGGACGCCATCCTCGTCGGCATCGGCACC
>DATBGU010000177.1:0-16756 GCA_036557825.1 Gemmataceae bacterium | reverse complement strand
CAGAAGCACACCAAGGGCTTCGCGCAAGTGATCGCCAACATCCGCGCCCTGGTGAAGCGCTCCGCGAAGCTCAACGTGAACATGAACATCGCCGATTGGAACGCCGACGAGATCTTGACCCTGGCGCGCTGGTGCCGCGAGGAGGGCGTCGATTTCTTCCAGATTCGCCCGATCCTCGGCCTGCCGTTCGAGCTGGCCCGCAACGCCGACTACCGCGCCCAACCGTCGCTCGACTGGCCGCGCATCGAGGCGCTTCTGGTCGAGGCGGAGAACTACAGCACCGAGACGTTCAAGGTGGTCGTCAGCTGGGACAAGTTCGCCGATGTCCGCAACGTGCGGGGAAACTTCGGCAGGGTGTACAAGAAGTGTCTGTCTCATTTCTTCATTTGCGTCCTCAACGCGGACGGCGATCTGTGCGTCTGCATGTACCATCTTGGCGATTCGGCCTTCAGCTTCGGCAACATTTACGAGAGTTCCCTGGATGAAATCTGGGACGGCCCGCGACGGCGGCAGGTCGTGGAGATGTGTGCCGGGCGGCTGGATCTGTCAACCTGCCAGGTGTGCTGCAAGGGGCACGAGATCAACAAACTGATGCACTTCCTCGACAACCCCGCCCCGGACGCCGACGTCAACTTCCTCTGAGTCGGTCCGCGTCTCCCGCGGCGACTTGCATTTGCCGGAAACGATCTCTAAATTGGCAGGGATTCAAGCGTTTACAATGCCGGCGCGCGCGTCCGAAAAAGATTCGTGGAAGACGCGAACGATTTCGGCGCCGCCTGCGTAATAGCGTATAAACTCGATTCGTGAGCAACCGTCCCCGAGGTGGCGCATGCCTCAGAACGTGATCGTTGAAACCCGCAAGCTGACCAAGGTCTACCGCGATTTCTGGGGCCGGCAGAAGAAGACCGCCCTCCGCGCCCTGAACCTGCAAATCCGCCAAGGCGAAATCTTCGGCCTGCTGGGACCGAACGGCTCCGGCAAGACCACGACCATCAAACTGCTGCTGGGCCTCCTTTTCCCCACCGACGGCGAGGCGTTCGTCTTCGGCCAACCGGCCGCCGACGTGCGCAAGAACGAACGCATCGGCTATCTGCCGGAAGAATCGTATCTCTATCGCTTCCTCGATGCCGAGGAGACACTCGATTTCTACGGCCGGCTATTCAACCTGCCGCCCGGCGTTCGCCAAACCAAGGCGCAGGAACTCATCGAGAAGGTCGGACTCAAGGCCGACCGCAAGCGCGTCCTGCGCGAGTATTCCAAGGGCATGCGCCAGCGCATCGGCCTGGCCCAGGCGCTCATCAACGATCCCGACCTCGTCATTCTCGACGAGCCGACTTCCGGCCTCGATCCGCTCGGCTCGCGCTGGATGAAGGATCTCATCCGCGATCTGCGGACGATGGGCAAGACGGTCATCATGTGCAGCCATCGTTTGGAGGATGTGCAGGACGTTTGCGACCGCATCGCCATCCTCAACGACGGTGAGTTGCAGGCGTACGGCGAGGTGCAAACGCTGCTGCAAGATCATCGCCGCGTCGAACTGCGGGCCAGCGATCTGGAACTGACCGACGATTTGCGCCGCGATTTGGAGGAGGTGCTGCGCAAACACGGCGGCAAGCTGGACACGATCGGCCACCCGACGACGACGCTGGAAGACTACTTCCTGCGAATCGTCGAGGAGAGCAAAGCGCATCCCGGCCGGCGCTTCCTGCCGGGCAAGGAACCAATTTCTCGGCCGGAGCAGGTCAAGCGCACCGACGCCGATGGCAAGGGCGGCGGCGAGGCCGGCTCACCGACCGGAATAACCGAGCGCCGATAACACTCTCGTTCCCAAGCTCCGCTTGGGAACGCAGTCCACGAAGCTCCGCTTCGCGTTGGAGATGGGATTCGTCATGTTCGCAGTGATTACCTTTGAAAAAGATCCGGCGCGGCTTGAGGACGTTCCGGGCGGCATCATGTCCTGGATTCAGAGCGCCGGCGGCTGGGCGGCGTTCCTGGTGCTGTTGTGGTTGCTAATTCGCTACACGCGCATGAGCCAGGTGGACCGCGAGCGCATCGTGCCTTGGCATCGGTCTGTTTTCCTCGTCGGCGCGATCGTGGCGCTGGCCGGCTACCTGCTCGCCGGTGGCGTCGCGCTGATCGGATTGCTGACGCCTCTTTCGACCGGCATGCAGATGTTCCTCTTCTGGTGTCTGACCCTCGGCGGGGCGGGGGCGCTGTTGGCGGCGGGGTTCCCCTTCTTCGCCATGTTCGGCTCGCTACGATGGCGGCGCATCTGGGCGCTGGCCAAGCTCAGCTTCAAGGAAGCCATTCGCCGCCGCGTCCTGTACGCCTTCTCCTTCCTGCTGCTGGTCTTCCTGTTCGCCAGTTGGTTCATTCCGCATAAGCCGGAAGATCAGGTGCGAACCTACGTCGCCGTCGTCTCCTGGGCGACGACGCGCGTGCTGCTGGTAGCCGCGGTCATCGTTGTCGCCTTCAGCATCCCCAACGACATCCGCCTGCAAACCATTCACACCATCATCACCAAGCCGGTGGAACGCTTTGAGATCCTGCTGGGCCGTTTCCTCGGCTTCACCGCCCTGATGACGCTGGTGCTGTTGCTGGTCAGCACGGCGAGCTTGATCTACGTGCTGCGCGGCGTCGATCCGGAAGCGGCGGCGGAGAGCCTCAAGGCCCGTGAACCGCTCTATGGCGAACTGCATTACGAGAACACCGGCAACGAACGCGAAGGCACCAACGTCGGCCGCGAGTGGAACTATCGCAGTTACATCACGGCGGCGGCCCCCAACCAGCCGCCGCAGTACGCCGTGTGGAACTTCTCCTCCGCGCCGCGCTCCTTGGGCCAGCGCAAAACGGTTCGCTGCGAGTTCGCCTTCGACATCTACCGCACCACCAAGGGCTACGAAAATAAAGGCGTCTCCTGCGATTTCGAGTTCCAGACGGCCGGCTTCGACAAGACCCAGATCGGCAAGTACAACGAGGAGCGAAGGCGTCTGCTGTCCCAGCCCAACGCTCCCTCCGACGCCGAGATCGACGATCAATTGGCCGAGCAATTCGGCTACTACGCGGTGCTGTCCAAGGACATCACCGATTATCACACGCAGTACGTCGAGGTGCCCGGCGGTTTGTTCCGCAACGCCGCCCAGCACAGCGCCAAGGGCGACGCCCCGCCGTTGCAGGTTCGCGTCTCGGTGTCGCGCCAGAGCGCGACGCAATACGTGGGCATGGCCAAGCACGACCTGTACTATCGGCTGGATGATCCGCAGCGCGGCAGCGAGAAGGCGGCGTTCGCCTGGAACTTCTACAAGGGTTCCCTGGGGTTGTGGCTGCGGTTGTGTCTGGTGATTGGACTGGCGACGGCCCTCAGCACCTATCTGAGCGGCGTTATCACGCTGATCGTCGTCGCCCTGCTGTACCTGGGCGGCGGGTTCACGACCTACATCGAGCAGATCGGTCAGGGCACGGCGCCAGGCGGCGGGCCACTGGAAGCAATGGTGCGGATGGCCAATCGTCAGGTGGCCCTGGTGCCGCTGGAAGAAGGCGCCGCCAAGACGACGACGGAGTTTTTCGACACGGGCTTTCGCTGGTTCATCCGTCGCGTCCTCGACCTCATCCCCGATGTCAGCCGCTACGACCTGACCGACTACGTCAAGGAGGGATTCAACATCCCGACCATGACGCTGCTGTACAACTGCGGCGCGCTGACTCTGTATCTGTTGCCCTGGATCGTCCTGGGTTATTACCTTCTCAAGTGGCGAGAAATCGCGGCGCCGACGTAACGGCGATCGGCCATCGGCTGTTGGCCCGAAAAGACAGCCGATGGCCGATCGTCGAGGGGAGTGAATCATGGCGAGTCCTTTTCAGCAGCAGGCGCGGCGGCGCAAACTGACGTATGTGACACTGATTCTCGTGCTGGGCACGATCGCGTGGGCCTGGCGGACGAGGGAGTTCCATGTCTTCGGCATACATGTCAAGGGCATGGACGCGCAAGCCCAGGAACTGGCCATCCGCGAGCAGAGCCGCGGCGAGGTCGATTTGGTCGGCGCCGTAGTCCGCCTCGGCACCCTCGGCTCGCGCGGCGTAGCCACCTGCTGGCTTTGGCGGGATGCCATGGAGGCCCAGAAGAAAAACCAGTGGAACGAATTGGAGATGTACGTCCGCTCGCTGACCAAGCTGCAGCCGCACTACATCACGCCCTGGATTTTCCAAAGCTGGAACCTGGCCTACAACGTCTCGGTCGAGTCCGACCGCCCCCACGACAAGTATTTCTACATCGCGCGCGGCATCAACCTGCTGGCCGACGGCGAGCGGCAGAACCGCGACAATCCCGACATCCGCTGGTCGATCGGCTTCTTCCTGCAACACAAGATCGGCCAGAGCGACGAGACGAACGTTCTGCGTTCGCTGTCGCAGTTGAGCATGATACCGCCCAACGAGCGCGATCCCGGCCGCTTCGGCGTGATGCGCGAGGGACGGCAAGAAGTGGACCTTAAGGAACTGGAGGACTTCTGCAAGAAGCATCCGCAGCTGGTTCGCCGCCTGCGCGAAGGCATCCACCGCGAGCGGAAGGCCGACATCCTGCGTCAGTTCCGCTGCGAGCGGGCGGAGGAGCTGGTGCAGTTTCTGGCGGACAATTATCGCGTGCCGTCGATGTGGCAGGACCGTCTGCCGTCGGCCCCGGGACTGTGGAAGGAGGATCCCGACAAGTTGTTGCCCTTGGCCGATCGATTTCCGGTTCTGCCGCCACCGCACACACCGCGCCCGCCGCAGCAGGTCTTCGATAAGGACGCGCTGAACAGCGACTCGCCGCTGCGCGATGAAGACGACGCGTATCAGGTGGCGCGCGCCTGGTACAGTTACGCTCAGGAACCGCTGCCGCCGGCCGACGAACTGCCCGGCAGCAGCAAGCCGATCGTCGATCGCGTCCGCCAGCGCTTGCCCAAGCACATGACGACGCTGATTTTCCGCGATTATCCCGCCCAGGCGCAGCGCTACACCGCCGAGCGCTTGCAGGACGAGGGCTGGTTCGACGAAGCGGGCTGGGCCATCCCGGATTGGTTCCGCGAATCGAACGATCAATTCCGCGACGGCGAGCCGGCCGTCGTCGGGGGGGGGCGCAAATGGAGCCTGGAAGCCTGGCAGAAAACCTTTGAGTTGTGGAGCAACTTCGGCGAGTCCAATCATGTGTTGCTCAACCCCGCCGAACAGGAGCGAATGGAACAGCGCGGCCGCTCCTTTGCCGAGAAATACAATCTCAGCGAAACCTCCGCCACGCCGCAGTTGCGCGAGGAAACTCTCGAACCCGAGACGCGCCGCGAGTTTTTCGCCTGGCAGTTCATGAAGGCGTATAACTATTTCCGCCACATCACCAATTTCCATCACCACTACATCCGTGCCCTGGTCGAAGCCAAGGAGGAAACCGTCCAGGCCCGCAAGACGTTTTTCGAGGCTGAGTCGCTGCGCCTACGCAACCGGCCCGCGCGAGCGCTGCAGCGATACCGGGAACCGGATAGCCTTCGCGCCTGGCGGGACAAGGTTTTGTTGCCGAACAAGGAGTTTCGCCGCGATTCCTTCATTCAAGAGCAAACCTTCGAGCTACAGATGAAATACGCGAACTTGTATGCTGAGCTCGGCGGTAACGCCTCCAGGGCGCAGTCGGCGGGCATGGTTGTGCTGCCGGCGCATAACACGCTCGGCGCCGGCGCGTGTCCAGTGGGCGTTCTCTTCTGGATGCCGAGTTTGCTCAAGGATGGCTGGGGCAATCCCCTCATGGGCGGTCCCTTCGACGGTTACGACAACGAAGGAAAGCCTCTGATCGACGACTACACGAGGGAGGCGGTGCTGCGGCGACTTTATCCTTCGGCTTTTGCCCCGCCGAAACCGCCCAATCCCGACCAGCCTCCTTCCGATCAGCCTAGCGCCCCGCGGTGATACCGCCCGGTTCCGGTCCGCGCGGACTCTCTTGGCGACGAGAACACAGCATGGCCGATGTCGTCCTGAGCGTGCTGGCCCACCCCGACGATGCCGAGTTTTTGTGCGCCGGCACGCTCTTCCGTCTGACTCGCGAGCAGGGCTGGCAGATTCACATCGCCAGCATGACGCCCGGCGACTGCGGCTCGGTCGAACACGGACCCGAAGAGATCGCCCGCATCCGCCGCGCGGAAGGCGTCCGCGCCGCGGCCCTCCTCGACGCCGCCTATCACTGTTTGGAAGAGCGCGATCTGCTGATCTTCTACCACGAACGGCCGCTGGAGCGCATCACGCACCTGCTCCGCGCGGTGCGGCCGCGCATCGTCCTGACCCATAGTCCCGCCGACTACATGCTCGATCACGAGATGACCAGCGCCCTGGTCCGCGCCGCCGTCTTCGGCGCGCCCGCGCCGAACTTCTTCGCCGATCGCGGCCATCCGCCAGCGCTAGGGTACATCCCCCATCTGTATTACTGCGATGCCATCGAGGGCAAGGATGCCATGGGCCGCCCCATCGAGCCGGGATTTCGCATCGACATCGGCACCGCCCTGGAAACCAAGGCGGCCATGCTCGCTGCCCATGTCAGCCAGCGCGATTGGCTGCTGAAACATCACGGCATGGATCATTACGTCCAGTCGATGCGCGATTGGTCCGCCCAGCGCGGCCGTCAGGCCGGCGTCGCCTTCGCGGAGGGCTTCCGCCAGCACCTCGGCCACGGCTATCCGCAGGACAATCTGCTCGGCCAACTGCTCGGCGTCTGCTAACCAATCCACCGCCCCCACCCTTTACACACTCGTTACACACCGTCGCCCCCTTTTCGCGTCTAATGAAGTGGGACGAGAAAACCAACCATTTCTCCCTTCGAGGACCACGAACATGTTGCATTCTTTTGTCTGTTCTTGCCGCCGGCTCGCGTTGCTGGCGGCGCTCGTCGGCATCGGTGCGGGGTCGGGCGCCGCCGCCGAGCAAAAGCAGGCGCCGAAACGGCCGAAGATCGAGGTCGTTTTTTGCCTGGACACCACCGGAAGCATGGGCCATCTCATCGACGGGGCCAAGCGCAAAATCTGGTCGATCAGCAACCAGATTGCCAGCGGCAAGCCGACGCCGGAGCTGAAGATCGGCCTCGTCGCCTACCGCGACCGCGGCGACGCCTACGTCACGCGGATCATCGAGCTGACGGACGATCTCGACGCCATCCACGGCCACCTGCGCGGCTTCCAGGCCCAGGGTGGCAACGATGCGCCGGAGAGCGTCAATCAGGCGCTGGACGATGCCGTCAACAAGATCCAATGGAGCACCGATAAGAAGACGCTGCGCATCATCTTCCTGGTCGGCGATGCCCCGCCGCACATGGACTACAAGGACGACGTCAAGTACCCCGTCACCTGCAAGAAGGCGTGCGAGAAGGCCATCCTCATCAACACTATCCAGTGCGGCGGCGACGCGGAGTGCCGGAAACATTGGAAAGAAATCTGCAAGCTCGCCGAGGGTTCTTACGTGCAGATTCCGCAGGACGGCGGCGTCGTGGTCGCCGTGACCACGCCGTTCGACAAGCGTCTGACGGAGATCAACGGCGAGCTGGCGCGCACGACGCTGGTTTACGGCGACGAAAAGGCGCAGTCGCTGGGGCTGGCCAAGAACGGAGCGGCCGAGAAGCTGGACGCCCCCGCCGCCGCTTCCCGCATCGCCTACCAGTGCAAGAACGGCTGGTGCGCCACCTACGACCTGCTCGACAACATCAAGCAGGGCAAGGTCAAACTGGAGGATCTCAAAAAGGAGCAACTGCCGAAGGAACTGCAAAAGCTCGACGTGAAGGAGCAGAAGGTTTACCTCGACAAACTCGACAAGCGGCGCGGGGAACTGCGGAAGGAGTGTCTGGAACTGGACAAGAAGCGTTCCGACTGGATCGTCAAGAAAACGGCCGAGGACGCGAAAAAGGACAAGGGCAAGGACAGTTTCGACAATCAGGTGCTGGAGGTGCTGCGTAACCAGGCGAAGAACAATGGCATCGCTTACTAGGGGCGCTAACTTTTACCGACTCGCTCGGAGCGCCGGCGACGGACTTGTGCGGCCCGTCGCCGGCGCTCCGAGCGAGTCGTTCCTTTTGTGTGTCTCGAATGAGACGTGGGCTCCGTGAAACCCCCGGCGCGCGCGGGGCGCTCGCTCGAAGACGCGCAAGGACAGATCGAGCTAACTTGCCGGATCGCTCTGCTGTCCTTATACCAACAACGGGTTGCGGGAAAATGTCTTCCTTCGTCGGAGAAGCGGTTGCTAATCGACGGAAAAAGCGCTACAATGTGCAAAATGACCTAATGTTTGAAGGTTTCTAAGTCCTGATCCTGCAACCACTTGGACAGATAGCTCAGCTGGTAGAGCGAAGGACTGAAAATCCTTAGGTCGCCGGTTCGATCCCGGCTCTGTCCACTGACCCGCGACGATTCGCGTCTCCCGTCCCTCCATCCTCCCTCAATAAGGGACCGTCATGCGTTGATACGCCCCTGTTCCATCCCGCGTCCGTCCGGCCGGACAATGCCGCCTTCCCACACAAAGGCGAGGGTCCGGTATCGACTCCCACCTTCGCCCGGAGAGAGCTTCCTCATGCGCCGATTCGTGCTCGCCTTGATCGTGTCCGTGTTGAGCCTGTCGCCGTTGTCCTGCGACCGGACGCCGGAAAGCCGGCAAGAAACGGAGGCGGACCGGATCACCGTCGCCGCCACGGACTGGCCGTGGTGGCGCGGGCCGAACCACAACGGCATCGCGGACCCGAAGCAGAAACCGCCTACCAAGTGGAGCGCAACCGAGAACATCCTGTGGAAGAGCGCCGTTCCCGGTCGCGGCCACGGTTCGCCGACCGTGGTCGGCGATCAGGTGTTCCTGGCGACCGCCGAACATGACGAGGAGACTCAATCCGTCCTGTGTTACCATCGCCAAACGGGGGAACGGCTCTGGAAAACGGTCGTGCATCGCGGCGGTTTCGAGAAGAAAGGCAACAAGAAGGCTTCGCTGGCCTCATCCACGGTCGCCTGCGACGGCCGCAACCTCTTCATCAATTTCCTGCACGACGGCGCGGTCTACACCACGGCCCTCGACCGCGACGGCCGGCAGTTGTGGCAGACGAAGATCAGTGACTATATCATCCATCAGGGATACGGTTCATCTCCGACCATCTACCGCTGGCTGGTGATCGTGTCGGCCGACAACAAGGGCGGAGGGGCCGTCGCCGCTCTGGAGCGCGCCAGCGGCAAGGTGGTGTGGAAGCGCAAGCGGCCGAAGACGCCCAATTACGCTTCGCCGATCGTCCTCAACACGGCCGGCCGCGAGCAGCTTCTGCTGACCGGATGCGATCTGGTCACCGCGCTCGATCCGCTCACCGGCAAGGAACTGTGGGAAATCAAAGGGGCCACTACCGAATGCGTGACCTCGACGGTGACGGATGGCCAGCTCATTTACACCAGCGGCGGTTATCCCAGGAATCATATCTCCGCCGTGAGGGCGGATGGTTCCGGCAAGGTGGTTTGGGAGAAGAACAGTCGCGTTTATGTCCCGTCCATGCTGGTGAAGGACGGCTATCTCTACGCCGTGCAGGACGCCGGTACTGCCGTGTGCTTCAAGTGCGACACCGGCGAAGAGGTCTGGAAGGGCCGGCTCGCCGGCACCTTCAGCGCCTCGCCGGTGCTGGTCGGCGATCGCATCTACGCCACCAACGAGTCGGGCCGGACCTTCATTTTCAAGGCGACCCCCGAAGCGTTCACCCGCGTGGCCGAGAATTCGTTGGGAGATGAGGTGTTGGCCACGCCGGCGATTTGCGGAAGCCGCATCTACATGCGCGTCGCGGTCCAGGAGAAAGGCCAGCGTCGGGAGATGCTTTATTGTGTCGGCAAGAAGGAGTGAACCCGGAGCAATAAAAAAGGCCGGCTCCCACGAATGAGAGTCGGCCCCTATCACGCTGTCGCCCAATCAGCGTAACAAGAGTAAAGATGCCATAGCGAGCCTCCCTCCGCAAGAGCGGGACCGTTACAAGTTCTTTAGGAATGAGATTCCCGACGAACCATCGGACCGGCGAACTTCGCCTCGGTTCGCGGTGTCTTTTCTAGTGGTCCTCTCTCCGTCTCTCGCAACGCAAGGAGTTGCTCATGCTCACCTTCCCCGAAGTCCGTATCGGCGATTCCGTTCGCCACGAAACGCTAACCGTCTTCCCTCTGTTCACCGATCCGCACTCCAGGGTTGACTACCAGCTTTCGGATGAGGCCATCGCCGCCGGCGCCGTGACGGTCGCGGAGGTCAGCGAGGGCGGTTCGGTGCCCAACCTTCTCGTCGAAAATCAGTCCGACACCCAAGTTTTGTTCCTTGAAGGGGAGGAGCTGCGCGGAGCGAAACAGAACCGCGTGCTGAACACCTCGGTGCTGATCGCCGCCAAAAGCAAGACGACGATCCCGGTCAGCTGCGTCGAGCAGGGCCGCTGGCGCTTCCACACGCGCTTCTTCGCGTCCGGCGACAGTCACAGTTCCTCGAAACTGCGGCACATTCTCAAGAAGACCGTTACCCACTCGACTCTCGAAGGGCTTGGCCACGCCTCGGACCAGGGCGAGGTCTGGAAAGAAGTAGGACGGCAGAGCGCGTCCCTCGGTTCGCACTCCCCGACGGGGGCGATGTCGGACACTTACGAAGCGTATCGAGCGCGGCTCGACGAGTTCCGCGACCGGCTGAAGTACGTTGAGGGAGCATGCGGTTTGGTCGTGGCGGTTGGCGGCAAAATGGTTTCGGTGGATTTGTTCGATAAGCCCGCCACCTGCCGCAAGGTATGGGACCGGCTGCTCAGCGGCGTGGTGATGGATGCGCTGGAGCCGGGGCAGGACGCGCAGGAGGCGGAGCCCGGCGCGGCGCTGGCGTTGCTCGGCAGTTTGCGCCATGCTCCCTGGCAAAAGGCCGCAGCCGTTGGAGTGGGTGAGGAATTCCGCGCCGAGATGGACGGCGACCGGCACGCTTCGGCCCTCCTCAGCGAAGGGACGGTCGTTCACGGCAGCTTGGTCGCGGCGGGGTGACGAGGAGAATTGAGGATTGATGATTGAAAGACAAATCATCAATCCTCAATCTGAAATCTTCAATCGGTTCTCGTTACCGCTGGCGTTCGCGGGGAGATGGTTCCGGACGATAGCGGTACTCATTGACGATGCGGCGCGTCGGCCCCTGGATGCGTTCCAGCGATTCGCTGACCGCCGCAGGCGCGGGACGATTCAAGCGTTCCAGCTGCGCTCCTTCGTCGAAGTCGGCGGCCGCGTCGCGCCGCCTGTTCTGGGCCAAGCGAGAAAGACCCAGGAAGTAGAAGTAGCGTGCGTCCTGACTGTCGTTCTCGACGGTGAGCAGGAACGACTTTTCCGCGTTCGCGAAGTCGCAGTCGAAATAGAAATTCAGACCGGCGGCGAAGTGCTTCTCCGCTTCCAGCGGGTTGGGAATCAGCAGACTATCCGGCCGCTTCAGGCGCGGATGGTTGCGGATCAGATACAGCAGGCCGTCACGGTACTCGCGCGGCAGCATGGGCAGGATGCCCTGGATGTACAGCTGCAAGGCCGGCGTCCAGCGTCCCTTGATGGCCAGCGCCTGCGCCACCACGTTGAACGGCACGCTGCCCGGCTTCTCCCTGTCCGCTTTGAGAACCTCATCGGCCAACTTCTCCGCCTCTTCCAGTCCCGGCTCCTCACCCGGCAAGAGCGGCGCTTGCAGTCCCAGCAGGGTCATCAGAACGACTCGTTTCATGTCCGTGAGGTGGCGAGCGGGATACGGGGCCGGATCACGCCAGCCGACTTTGTTGCCGGCCGGTTGGGGTTGCGGCAGCGGCGCGGGTTGTCCCGGCCGTCCTTCGCGCGGTTGCAGCAGCACGCGGGCCAGGGCGACGCGATAGCGGCTGCCCTCGGCGTCCAGCGCCTTATGCGCTTCCAGCGCCTTGCGATAATTCTGGATCGCCGCGTCCCATTCACCCAACTCCTCGGCGATGCGGCCGGAGGCGTAATGGCCCTCGGCCAGCCCGGCCTTCGCCGCTGCCTCGGCGTCTTTGCGAGCAGCCGTCACCAGCGGATCGGACGGCGGCAGTGCCCCCTTCACCTTCGATCGGGCCGCGTCCAACTCGATCAGGCTCCGCTGCGCGAACAGTTTGCCGCGTTCCTTCTCCGGCAACACCTTCAAGGCACGGCCTAACACCGCCATCGCGGCGTCGAGCCGGCCGCGATCGTACAGATCGCGCGCCTGCGTTGCATAGTACGCCGCCGGATCGGAAACCTCCCTCAAGGCGGCGTCGGCGGCCCCGATCCATTCGCTATTGTCCACTTCCATGCGGGCCGACTGCAGCACCGCCTTCGCCTCGGCGAACTTCTCCGTGTTCCGCAGGGCCAACCCCTGCACGACTCCGGCCCGGCCTCTCTGCGCCGAGGTCGCGTTCGGATCGGCCTTGACGCGGCCCACGTCCACGGTTGCCTTGTTGGAGAAATCGGTACGGTCGCGGTTTTGTTCCAGAAGCAGCAACCACATCGGCATCAACTCTTCCGGCCGCCAGCGATCGTTCAGCGACGCGCCGAGCCGGGCGATTTCGTTGCGCTGCTTGCGGATCTCGCCGTTGGGATCCTTGATCTTCGCCACATCGACCGCTTTCTTGACGGCGTCGCTGACTTTCTCCTTGCCCTTGGGATCGAACAGCTTCGCCGCGGCCAACTCGTCGCTGATTTTTTTGAGCGAGGCGGCGAGTTCATCGTTGTCGGTTTTGAGTTTCTTCTCCCGATCGCCGGCGGCTTTGAGCTTGCCGTCGCGATCCTCGATGTCCTTTTTCGCCGTCTTCAACTCGTCGGCCAGCTTCGTCGCGTCAGCCTTGGCCTTCTTGAGATCGCCGTCAAGTTTCTCGACCTTCTCTTCGGCGGCCTTCTTCTGCGCGATCAGCCCATCGACTCCCTTGGCGGGATTGTCGCCCTTGGCGATGACCTTCTCGGCGATCAGCTTGTCCGCGATCTCCTTGACGTCCGTTTCACTTTTTTGCGCCTTCTGGAACAGGCTTTCCATCGCCTCGGTGGGCGTCGTTTTCTCGGTCAGATACCCGCCGTCGCGCAAGCGATCTTGCATCCGCCAGTACGCTTTCAGTTCGTCGCAGCAGCGGAGGAAGATGTCTTCGGTCGGATCGCTGAGTGGGTTTTGTGCTTTGCGCAGACGTGTGAAACGCCGCTGATCGTGCAGTTTTTTCGCCTTGTCGATGGCCCGCACGGCCTCGGCGAATTTGCCTTCCCGTGCCAGCTTCGACGCTTCCCAGAAATCGAAGCCCGCTTCCTCCTCGCCAGCCTGCGGTTGGCCTGGTTGCTGCCCCGGCTGCTGCCCCGCCGGCTGTTGCAAACCAACGAGCAATAGCACCAACATGGCGGCGCGATCGTCGGGGCGTTCCGGCAACAATGCCGCGCCGCCCTTCCCCGCCTCCTTCAAATCCACACGATGAAGCGCCGACTGGAAACGCCGCTTTTGGATCGGGTCGTTCTGGAAGGCCTGGACGCCCTTACTGTACTCGTCACGAGCTTCCTTCAATTTCCCGCCCAGTTCGTTGATAAGCCCCAAGTCGTAGATGGCATCGGCCTCGGGTTTCGGCGCGTCCGCCGCTTTCTTCAGATCCGCGATAGCGGGTTGCAAGGCGGGGTCGAGGGGATCGAACTTCGCGCCGCCGACTTTGCTGAGGTGGCTATGCAGCCGATAGTCGCCGCGCGCGGCCAGTTGCTCAACATCGGATTCCTGGGCATTCTCGATACCCGCCTTTTCGGCCTCTGCCCAATCACCGTTACGCAGCATCGCAGCGCGCTGCGCGGCGGTAGGCGCCTGCGCTTGCTGGCCTCCCGGCTTACTCGCCGGTTTCTTCTCTTCGCCGGCGCCGATCATCGCCGGCACATCGACGCCGCCGAAACGCGCGCCGATCAATCCACCCGCGCCGAGCAGCAGACCGAGGAGCGTCCCGCCGGCCAGGGCCGGAATGCGCGAGCCCTCCTTGACCGGCTTGGCAGGCTTTTCCTCTTCTTCGGCCGCAGCCTCCTCGGCGGCAGCCTCTTCCGCCTCCGCCGCAGCCACCGCCTTTTCTCCCTCGGCGACCTCGGCCGCGGTTTCGCCTTCCGCCATCGCCGCCGCTTCGCCCTCACCCGGCGTTCGTTCCAGGCCGGCGAGCAGGTCGTCTACCTCTTTCTCCGAGACGGGCGGCTCTTCCCCCGCGACGCCCGCTTCTCCTTCCGCGGGCGGCTTCACGCCGGATTCATCCGACAGCAGAGACTCCAGCGCCACATCGCTGGCGCTGGCAGCCGGCGCCGCAGCGCCGCCCAGGTCGCTGCCCGATTTCCCGACCGCCTCGACGGCCTCGACCGCTTCGCCGCTGGCTTCCATGGCCGTGATCTCCGGCTGCGAGCCAAGGTCAACGGACGATTCCGAGGTCGGACGCATGTTGGAGCCGGCGGGAGGAGGCACCGACAAACCTTGCAGATCGATGCCGCTCGCGCCGGCCACCTCCACCGCTTCGACCGCTTCCTCGGCTTCGACTGCTTCCTCAACGTCCTCGACCTGCGCGGCGCCCAGATCGACGACGGAAGAACCTCCCTTCTCCGCCGTCGCATCGAGGGCGACCTCTTCCGCCCGTTCCGCTTCCGACGAGCCGGCATCGGCGGCCGGCTCCTTATGGGGAGCGCTCGGTCCAGCTGGTTTCTTCAGCGCCGAATGGCTCGGCGTGCCAGGCACCCCCACGTCCACGCCGGCGAGATCGACGCCGGAGTCGCCGACCAAGTTCACCTGGCTTGCATCGCTGGCCAATTCCGCCATGAACACTTCCGACTCACCCGGCGGCTTTTCGTGCAGGACCGCGCCCGAGCCTTCCTCGACCAACTCGGCCGGCGAACCGCCGAGGTCCACTTCCGAATCCGAAATCGTCTTCGCCGCCTGGGGCAGCGAGCCGGCCAGATCGATGCCCGAGGCCTCTTCCGGAGTTTGCCCCGAAGACGGGCCAAACGGCTCATGCTTGCCCAACTCGCCGACCTTTTCGCCGGGAGACTCGGCTGGCGGCGATTTCTCGGTTTCCGCCGCAGCCCGCGCCCGCAGGTCCGCATCGGAAGGCGAATCGATCTTGGCCTCGCCAGCGGCCGGCTCCTCGACGAGCGCGGACCAGGCGACGGCGGACGCATCGCTGATCGGGGCCGCCCCCGTTCCTCCAGCATCGCCCGTCCCCGGCTTGCCTGCCGGCGCTGGACCGAGATCAATCGCCGAGTCTTCCGCTCGGCCGAGGTTCATCTCAGGTTGAGACCGGGTTGGCCCGCCGGTCGATTCGGCCGGGTTGATGTCCGCCAGCTGCGTCGTGCGGTCCTCCTGCCGGCTGGCCAGTTGTGTCTTTTTCGCTGCCGCACAGTGAGGGCACACCGGCAGGTCTTCCGCGTAGTCCTGGTTGCAAACGTCGCAGTGTTTCGCCATGCCTGTTCCACTCCGCTAACGAGGTGCGCTCCCGAGGGAGCCTTCAATGTGCGGGACCAATCGCCGCGCTACGAGGGCGTCGAAATGGGGCAATCCCCTACAGTCCGAATCAGCATCACTTCTCCCCTATTTTCTCGCCCTTATCGAGCCAGTACAACTCCATTCTGCCTTTTCCACCGATTCCGCGGCGCTGCCGCCGATACGAACCCTTCAACCGCTGCATTCGCCACGGCCCCGGATTTCGTTTGTTTCCCGGCCGCGCTCCGGGTAAGCTGGCACACATTCCTCTCCCATTCCGCAACGTCTTTGGCGTCCCCGATGATGAGACGCCCAGCCATAATCACGACCCTGGAAAGGAGCAAACGATGGCGACGGTCCGCGACATTCTTGCGAAAAAGGGAGTTCACGTCTGGTCCTTGGGCGCCGAGGCGACGGTCTTGCAGGCCGCTCGCTTCATGACCGAGCACAAGATCGGCGCCCTCCTCGTCCTCGACGGTGAACGCATCATCGGCATGTTCAGCGAGCGCGACATCCTGCAACGCATCGTCGCCGAGGGACGTGATCCGTCCCAGGCCACGGTCGGCGATGTGATGACGACCGAGGTGGCCTGCTGCACTCCCGAGACGGATTTGGCCGAGGCGCGCGGCGCCATGAAGAACCGCCGCATCCGCCATCTGCCGGTCGTGGATGCGGGCGAACGGCTGCTCGGCGTCATCTCTATTGGCGATTTGAATGCGTTTCAGGTGGCCGATCAGGAGCAAACGATTTTCCTCCTCAGCGAGTATCTTTATGGCCGCGTTTGACCCCGCCCGTCGGAAGTGGCCTTCGGGAGGCGAACCGAGAAAAAATTCTCGCCGCCTCTTGTCTCTTGTGCGGGTCGGTGTAAAAAACATGAATCCTTCGTGTGGCGGTTGCGTTGAACTCCTCACGTCGGAAGAGAAGCCCTTCTGGGGCGGATTGTTCTTTGACAATTTGGCAGCGGTAGAAGTTGCAATTCACAAGCAACGGCGGCGTGAGGAGCGCAAGTTCGTCGCGTCGTTGTTTCTTGCGATCTCTGCATGAGCCTGAGAGAAAGATTTGAGGATCGTTACTCTCGACCCATCCACCAGCCCCAAGCGCAAGCGCGGGGTGGCATGGGTCTTGGTGACTTGGAAGCGATGCCGGCTTCGACTACCCGATTCGTCGGGGGCGAGGACGGGATCAATGCGGCCAAGCTACTAAGGGCATGTGGGGGATGTCTTGGCGCCAGAAGGCGAAGAAGGGCGTGGAAGACTGCGATAAGCCCGGCGGAGCTGTCAAACGAGCGTTGAGGCCGGGATGCCCGAAT
>DATBGU010000176.1:0-44207 GCA_036557825.1 Gemmataceae bacterium | reverse complement strand
ATAATTCCGGTATGGAAGGGAGATACAGGAAAAATGCAGGCGCGGTGTTCAGTCTTAAATACCACCTCGTGTGCTGCCCAAAGTACCGCCGGCCAGTCCTTGTTGATGAAATCGCCACCCGGCTGCGGTACTTACTAATCGAGAAGGCGGCGGAGTTCGGCATTACTGTTCACGCGATTGAGGTTAGGCCCGACCACGTTCACCTGTTCGTCCAGGCCGACCCGACCTTATGCGTCGCGGAGATCGTCAACCGTCTCAAAGGATACACGTCCAGGAAGATGCGGGCGCAATTCAAGACGCTCCGCACCCGCCTGCCGTGTCTGTGGTTCCGCAGCTTCTACGCTGGTACCGTTGGCCACGTCCGTGAGGCAACCGTCAGGAAGTACATCGCCAGCCAGAAGGGGAAGTAAGTGCGGCGCGCCTTCAAGTACAGGCTGTGGACGAACACCAACCAGGAACGCGAATTGAGCATCATGCTCGAATCGCACCGACGCCTGTACAACCAATGCCTTGAACAGCGGAAGACGGCTTATGAGACTAAACAGCGGACGGTGAAGTACACCGAACAATCCGCGTGGTTCAAGACGGAGCGGCTCGCCAGCCCCTTCTTCGCTCGCCTCAACTTCTCCTCCGCACAGGCCACGATGCGGCGCCTGCAACGGTCGTTTGAAAACTTCTTCCGCCGCGTCAAGAACGGCGAGAAGCCCGGCTATCCGCGATTCAAGGGGCGCGACCGATTCGACAGTTTCACCTTCCCGGCTTACGGCGACGGCGTCCGACTCCTCGACAGCGACCGTCTTCGCGTGCAGCATGTCGGACTGATCCGCGTGAAACTGCACCGTCCCGTCGAGGGCAAGATTAAGACGGTGACGCTCAAGCGTGAAGCCGGCAAGTGGTACGCTGTATTCTCCTGCGAACTGCCGGACGTGCCGGTCGCGGACAATAGCAAGCCAGCTGTCGGCGTCGATGTCGGGCTGGAATCCTTCCTTACCACTAGCGACGGCGAACACGTCCCGAACCCTCGGTATCTCAAGGAGACGCTGCCCAACCTCCGCAGGGTCAGCCGGGCCCTCAGCCGTAAGAAGGGCGGAAGCAATCGCCGGAAGGCTGTCCGTCGTCTCCAGAAAGTTCACGCTCGCGTCCGCAACCTTCGCCGCGAGCATCACCACCAGGTCGCCCTGAAGTTGGTCCTTGCCTATGGCCTGATCGCTGTCGAAAGCCTGAACATCAAGGGGATGCTCCGGAACGGCAGGCTGGCGCGGGCAATCAGCGATGTCGCCTGGGGCGGCTTCCTGAACGTGCTGCAATGCAAGGCGGAAGGCGCCGGCGTGCGGTTCGTGGCGGTCGATCCTCGCGGAACGAGTCAGGAATGCGTCTGCGGCCAGGAGGTTCGCAAGGAACTCTCCGAGCGCTGGCATTGCTGTCCGCGCTGTGGCTTGTCGCTGCATCGGGATGTCGTCTCCGCGAAAGTAATCCTCGCAAGGGGACTGGCCCGGACGGGGCCAGCAGGCGTTAACGTGGCTCAGTCAAGAGCGAGCGTCGCCTGAGAAGCCGTCGGCTTTAGCCGACGGAGTAGTCACTTGAACATTGTCGGCGACGACAAGGGCATCCTCGCCGCCAACGAGGACATCAATTTCGGCCCGACCGGCCACTTGAATCAGAAGGGTCTCTTTGAAAACGTCGGCTCGCCGACCGCGCCCAAGTACGCGCCAGGTTATCTGCGCTTGGCCCACTGAATGAGGATTGGCACAATTCTTCCTTCATTCCTACCCACGCTCCCTCTCTGAAACCGTACCGGGTCATCATTGATGGATGAACAAGCCATCGAGGTGCCGTTGCCCATCGCCTGCTGACCTGTCATAATCGAGGCTGTATCTTGCCGCCTGTCGGTCCTGTCGTGGAAAGCAGGGCCGGCGGTCTTTCCACCAAGGTGTACCGATGCCACGTCGTAAGAAAACTCCCGAAGATTCCCTGGACGAAATCCGCCGGCGAATCCTCTCAGAGAACCCTGAGTCGCTGCGTGACGATTCCCTGGACGAGTTCCGCCGGCGATTCACTCCTGAGCAGCTTGAGCCGCTGCGTTACAAACGTCCTGAACTTCACCCCTCCATACAACAACGACTGGAATCAAGGCGTGCGCTCATCGACCTGATGAGCACGCCACTGGATTGCAGGTCTGTCCCCGAGGATGGGCCAGCGCTGCCGTCCCCACTGCCTCTGTTGCCTTTAAGCCAAGAAGACGCGGCTATTCTCAAGGTACTGCATCAAGCTAAGGGCGTCACGATGACTGCGGAGCTAATCGGGGGGGAGGTCAAATTATCGGTGAAAACCATCCGTAGGAGATTGGAGAAGCTGCATCGGGAAAAACTGGTTCATGAACCGGAAAAAAAGCGAGGCCACACTTTGACGAGCACTGGAGTAGAACGAGCCAATAGTTTACCTGACGACGCGGGAAAGCAACTCATTCAGTGAGACAAGCCGGCCGCTAAGTGACCGCTATTTGACCACTTCCTGTCCACTTCCTGTCCTGTAGCTCCGAAGTCCAATCTGCTGGAATGGACTTCCTATGAGCAACGCGACATCACAACTCGTGCCTCTCAACGTCGCCGCACGCTGGCTTCGTGTGCCCTTGCGCTGGTTACGGGCTGAACTGCTCCCGATCGAGCTGCAAGTTGATGCCCCCGCGCCGACCAGCAATCTGGAGAGTGCGTTGGCGAGTTTGTTGCTCGCCCGCGCTCGTCAGCGATTACTTGAAACCAACGAAACACCCCAGCGTGAAACTTCTCAACGAAAGGTGAGGCACCAATGACCCAAGAATCCACGTACGTCGCAGGCAAGGGATTCGTCGATCCGAGGACGGGAAAGCCCATCGGATATTACGACCCCGAGACGCAGGGCGAGATCATGAAAACCATAACTCCTTGAAACTCAAGGACTAGCGGATATAGGTCCGCAAACTTTCTTATGCCATAAGTTATTCAACTGCAAAGAGTTGCGGCTTTATAATGATCTCGCCCTGCCCCGAGACGGGGACCGCGGCCATTGGCGTCGGCAACGCGCCGCTGGACTGCATCATCACCCCATGCATGACGCTGGATGAGTTCATCGAGAACTTAATCCGCGTCCGCAATGATCGCAACGGCGACAGGAAAGCGACCGTTGTCATGCCGGACTTACTGCCGTTGACCGCCATCTTTAACAAGGGCGACCACATCATCAGCGACTTGGATCCTGACGAAGAGTAGAAATGCGAGCGGCCCTGGCGATCGCCGTGGAACGCCAGGGCCGCAATCAAGAACTCCACGGCGATTAAAGCACAGGAGTTGCTCTGTTGAAGGGAGATTGAGTGAACTGGCCAGGCTACGAAACCTGGCTCATCCGTTTCCGGGTGCTGATCGGCAGACACTCCGGTCTGCGTTTGCCCGACGGCTGAGCGCTTTTGCCGCCTCGCCGTGTCATCAGCGATGGTATAGCCATGAGCAGGAATAACCCACAGAAGAAGTTGGCCATTCTGGAACGTCGCAAGAACGTCGCCGCAAGGTATCTCCGCGGCCAGACGCAATGGGAAATCGCGCGAGCCTTTGAGGTCACGCAGAAAACGATCAGTCTCGACCTGAAGGCGATTCAGGCGGAATGGCTGGCCCAGGCTGTCCTCGATCGCGGCGAATGGACAGCCCGCGAACTGGCCCGGATCGACGAGGTAGAACGCCAGGCATGGAATGCCTGGACGAAGAGTCAGGAAACCGCCGAGACAAAGCGTGAGAAGACAGGCGACGGCAAGTCAGAGACAGTTACGACTAGCAAGGGGCAAGCGGGCGATCCGCGGTTCCTGGAGATTGTGCTCAAGTGTGTGGCGAAACGCTGTGAACTACTCGGGCTGAATACGCCGCCTGCAGGTGGTGATGATGGAAACCGAAACCCAATCCCTGACACCGAATCCCTCCGCCAGCTCCCTCTCGACGAGCTTGTTCGACTCCATCGTGCGTCGCTTGGACTACAGCCGTCGGATCACTGACCACGGCAAGATCGCTGTCGAGATGGAAATCTGTTCGCGGTCGATCGTCTATTGGATCAACCAGTGGGTCTGGACGTTCGACCCGATGAAGCGCTTCGGGCTCGCGAACATCCCGTTCGATCTCTTCCCCAAGCAAGCCGAGTTCTTGGTGTGGCTGGCTGAACGGGAGCAGACACAGACGGACGGTCTGA
The DNA here is from genome assembly GCA_036557825.1 of Gemmataceae bacterium. Lineage (GTDB taxonomy): Bacteria > Planctomycetota > Planctomycetia > Gemmatales > Gemmataceae > JAJPHU01. The sequence continues at coordinate 40,001 of DATBGU010000176.1, read as the reverse complement.
TCGAGAAGTCGCGCGACATGGGGGTTTCCTGGCTCTGCTGCCTGTACGCGCTGCACGGCTGGCTGTTCCGCGAGGGGTTCGCGGCCGGCTTCGGTTCGCGGAAGCTGGAGTACGTTGACGAGAAGGGCAATCACAAGAGCCTCTTCGAGAAGTTCCGCATCGCGCTCCGCAACCTGCCGAACTGGATGCTGCCGGTCGGCTTCAAGTGGAAGGTTCACGATTGCTTCGCTAAGCTCATCAACCCGGAGAACGGATCAACCATCACCGGCGAGGGCGGCGACGCGATCGGCCGCGGCGACCGGGCGACGATCTACTTCGTGGATGAGGCGGCTTTCCTCGAGCGCCCGCAGCTTGTCGAGCGCTCGCTGTCTCAGACGACGAACGTGCGGATCGACGTGAGCACGCCGAACGGGCCGGGCAACCCGTTCTGCGAGAAGCGCTTCTCCGGCAAGGTGCCGGTCTTTACGCTCCACTGGGGCGACGACCCGCGCAAGGATGAGGAATGGTACGAGCGGCAGAAGGAACGCTTCGATCCGGTGACGGTGGCGCAGGAAATCGACATCGACTACACGGCCTCGGTCGAGGGTATCTGCATCCCCGCAGCGTGGGTCCGGGCAGCCGTGGATCTGCATCTGTGGGCCAAGAAAGAGCACGACATCGACTTCCCACAGACCGAAGATCCTGTTGCCGGGCTGGACGTGGCCGCGGAGGGGAAGAACAAGAGCGTCTTCATCTCGCGCTGCGGCGTTGTGGTGAACATGCCCGTCGCTTGGTCGCAATGCAACACGACGGAGACAGCCTGGCGGGCGCGTGACCTGGCACTCGAGCGCCATGTCAAGGTGGTAAACTTTGACGCCAATTCCGTCGGGGCCGGCGTGAAAGGGACGTGGGACACCGTTCCGTGGGGGTTGCCATTCCGCGGCAATGGTATGATGACCGGCAGCACGCCGACGCTGACGCGCTGGCCCGACGGCAAGTCCAGTGTCGAGAAGTTCCTCAACCTGCGGGCGGAGATATGGTGGAACCTGCGGGTGCGCTTCGAGAAGGCTTACGAGTTCCGCGAGAAGGGAATCCGGCATCCGGTGGAGGAGATGATCTCCATCCTGGACTGCCCGCAACTTATTGCCGAGCTGTCCATGTGCTTGAAAGAGTACACGAACACCGGCAAGCTCAAGGTCGAAAGCAAGGACGAGATGCGAGCGCGCGGCGTGGCCTCTCCAGACTATGCGGACGCCCTTACGATGTGCTTTGCTCCGACGGGCGGCGAGATGGTGGCGGAGGTGCTGGACGTGCCGAGCAATCGTTCGTGGGACATGCCCGCGGACAGCGCCCAGCGGCGGCGCGGCTACTACGGAAGGAAGTGAGCGATGACGCCGGGAGCAAAACTGGCGGCCTATGGTGTGGGGCCATTCCGTCCGCCACGGCACGAACGGCGGTAGCACCACAGGCAACCGTGGAGAAACGTGGGGGCGTAAACGGGGCGGGTCCATCGTGGTATTCTGAAGGGTACACACTTCCACCCCTTCAGGAACACCCGATGGACCCGCTTACGCAATTCTGCCCAAACTTCTACTGCTTGCACAGGGGAAAGACCGGCCTGGGCAACATCCGCGTCCACTCCCAAAAGGAACGCCGCTTCCGCTGCATCATCTGTGGCAAGACCTTCGCCGCCACCCGCGACACCCCCTACTACCGCCTGCACAAATCCTTGGACCTAGTCACCCTCGTGTTGACTCTGCTCTGCTATGGCTGCCCCCGCCAGGCCATCGTCGCCGCCTACGGCCTCGACGAGCGCACCATCGCTGACTGGCAGCAACGCTCTGGCCGGCACAGCCGGCGCTTCCATGCCTTGCACGTCCAGCAAGGCCGCGTGGACATCCAGCACGTCCAAGCCGACGAGTTATGGGTCAAGGTGCTGGGCCGCCGCTTGTGGATGGCGATGGCCCTGGCCGTACCCAGCCGGCTGTGGTTGGGGGGCGTCGTCAGCCGCCACCGCGATGGCCAGCTCATCACCGCGGTGGTACGCATGGTTCGCAGCTGCGCGAGTAGCCTGGCGATGCTGGTGTGCGTGGACGGCCTGTCCAGCTACGTGACTTCCTTCGTCAAGGGCTTCCGCCACAAGCTGCCGCGTGAGGGCCGCCGGGGGCGGCCCCGGCTGCTCGTCGAGCCGGGCCTGCTGATCGGCCAGGTCATCAAGCGTTACAGCGGCCGGCGGCTGGTAGAGGTGACACGGCGGGTGGTGTGCGGCAGCGCCGCGGCCATCGCGGCAGTGCTGGCGCGGACGGGGACGGGGACGGGGATCAACACGTCGTACATCGAGCGGCTCAACGCGACCTTCCGCAGCCGCTGGACGCCGCTGGTGCGTCGGGGTCGGGCGCTGGTGCGGGAGCGGTGTGTCGAGGCGGGGATGTGGTTGGTGGGCTGCGCCTACAACTTCTGCGGGGAACACGATAGTTTGCGGGTGAGTGCGGTGGTGGATTCTGGGCGGAAGTGGGAAGGTCGGACGCCAGCGATGGCGGCGGGCCTGACGGATCATCGTTGGGAGCTACGGGAGGTGCTGGGCGAGCGGGTTCCGCCGGAACGGTGGAAGGCTCCGCGCCGCAAGCCCCGGTATCGGAGACACGCCAACGCGAACATCGTCGCGGCCTTGGCGGCCTGATCACGGTTGCCTGTGGTGCTACCTGTTGGCGGGCGTGATGTCGCCTGCCAGGGGGACGCCATTGGCATCAACAAGAATGTGCTGCTTGACGCCGGGGCGTCCGCGATCCGTGGGGTTTTTGCCGCTTCCTTCGACGCCCTCGAAGGCGCGGGCGAAGGTGCTGTCGATGGCCGCCCGCGTCCAATTGATGAGGTGGGCATCGTCCAGGCGTTGGAGCAGGGCTTGGTGCAGGCGTGGCCAGACACCGGCCCCATTCCAGTCGCGGAGGCGACGCCAGCAGGTCATGCCGGTGCCGCAGCCCATCTCGATGGGTAGATGTTCCCAGGGAATGTTGGTTTTGAGGACGAAGAGGATGCCGGTCAAGGCTTTACGGTCATCAAGGGGCTTGCGGCCGGGATAACGGAAGCGTCGCGGTTTGCGTGGCGGTATCAAGGGTTGCAGCATAGTCCAGAGTTCATCGGAGACAAGCGGCTTGGACATGACAATACCTCCTTGGACGAGAGAATCGATCCACATAGATAAAAATGCGAATACCATGCCGATTGCCTCATTTTGTTAGTGGCTCTTAGTTGGACTTCCAAGGAACGTGTGGCGCAACTTCTTGCAGAAGATGACCTTACGATTGAATGTATGGCGCTGGGCATCGGTGTTGTTTCGAGCACGATCAGCGTTGGGTTTATGCGCGCTCACGGTTATGCGCCAGCACCTTAATTGCAACGACCTCGGTGACCAGGCGTAAGTTGCAGGATTATACCTGCTCATGGTTATACCTTTTCCGGGCGGGGATGGATCATCAGGACTACAGTTCGCGCTTGATCGCCTGGCTACAAATCGTGTCGTGCTGTCCGGAGGAAAGTCAGCGCGCGGCGTACCAGTGTTACTATCTGGAAACGCATATCCCGTTGGAGTTCCGCCAGCGCCTGGCGGAGGAGACGCGCGAAGCGGGCCGACTCCTTCCCGCGGCGTTCGAGGCTGTGCAGGAAAACCGCGCCCTCACGCTCAAGCCGTCCGCCCCAGCGAGCGAAGAGACGAATTCGGCATCGGCGCGAGACCCCCTGTTCCATCTCGTCGGCGTTCAGGAGACGGTCGGTCAGCCCGCCACGTTTCCGCGCGTTGTGGCGAGTCGCTGCTCCTGGCTGTTGTGTCCGCTCTTGGCGGGACTGGTCGCCGCCTTGCTGACCAACCTCTTCAAGTTGCCGACACAGCAAACGGTTTTCCTGCTGCCGTTCCTTCCGTTGGTTCTGTTGCTCGTGGAGAGCATCACGATTCAATCGGTGGGCTTGACCGCACTCTCGCAGCTGGAAGCGGCGTTGATGCGAAAACTGGGGCGGGAATTACTGAGCGGCGCAGTCCTCGGCCTTGTCCTGACCCTTGTTATCGGTTCGATCATGGCGGCGACCGGCTGGCCGATCCGTATGACGCTCTGTGTCGGGGGAACTATCACGGCGGGCATGACGGGAGGCGCGTTGGCGGGTTGGGGAGTGCCGTCGCTGTTGCGCCGCCTTCGCTGGGATGGCTGGGTGGCCGCTGGCTTTATCGCTCGGGCGCTCGCGGACGTCGGTGCCGTGCTGATCTACTTCAGTCTGGCGCGTTGGCTGCTCCGCTGAGGTTGTAACAAAGAGCCGCTTGCGGCTTAGCGACGGGACACGCCAAGCCGCAAGCGGCTCATTCTTGTGGTCGGGCTAGACATGAGCGGTCGTGTCACCACGCAGATACCGTTTCGCTCATGCCACCACGCTCCGAATAACCCTCCCCTGGCACAACCGGAACGGCCGGCCGAGCGCGTCGGTTAGTTCGGTGTCATCAGCGATGCCGAGGCAGTGGTAGATGGTCGTGACCACATCCTGCGGGCTGACCGCGCCCTCAATCGGGTAGGCGGCGCAGCGATCGGAGCGACCGTGGACCATTCCCGCGTGGATGCCCGCGCCGGCGAAGACCACGGAGTAGCAGCGGCCCCAGTGGCCTCGGCCTCCCTCCCTTTCAATCAGCGGCGCTCGGCCGAACTCGCCCATCCACACGACCAGAGTTTCGTCGAGCAGACCGCGCGTGGACAGATCATCGAGCAAGACCGAGAAGGCACGGTCGAGGGGAGCGGCAAGGGGCGGGAGGCGTTCGCGATTCTTATAGTGCAGATCCCAGCCGCCCGGAACTTCCTCCCCGTTCCAGTAGACGGTGACCAGCGGCACGCCTTGCTCGACGAGCCGGCGGGCCAACAAAACCCCCTGGCCGAACTTGTGCCGGCCATAGCGCTCGCGCATCTTGGCCGGCTCCCGGTTCAAATCGAAGGCCGTCCGCGTCGTGGGCGCCAGAATCATGTTGAACGCACGCTCCTGGTGAGCATCCATCGTCCCGCGGCCAAGCACGCTGTCTCCCTGACGCTGGAGCTGAGTGAGCAGGCCGCGCCGGCCGGCGAGACGGTCGAGCGGCATCTCGCGCGGCGGCGTGAGCGCCTGGACACGGAAGTCGGGACGATTGGGATCCTGGAGGATGCGGAAAGGATCGCAGGTTTGACCGAGAAAGCCGCCCCCCTCGCCGGCGAACGTCCGGCGGTGCATGTCGAGGAGCCAAACGTGAGGAGGCAGCGTCTGCCCGGCGCCGCGCAGCCGGGCCACTGCGGACCCCATGCACGGATAATCGTCGGCAGCGGGGCGAATGTCGTCGCCGTTGACTCGCGGATTCTTGTGGCCCGTGAGCGCCAGGTAAACACTCTGGCCGTGGGCGCCGCCGGTGTATTCGTCACTCACCGTGCGAATGATGGCATAGCGGTGAGCCTGTTGCGCCAGGGCAGGCAACAGCGAACTGATCCGCGTTCCGGGCACGCTGGAGGCGATGGGTGGGAATTGGCCGCGCACCTCGGCAGGGGCGTCGGGCTTCAGATCGAATGTATCCATTTGCGGCGGGCCGCCGCCCATGAAGAGCAAGATGCACGCCCTGGCTCGCCCCGCGCCGCGCGCCGGAGGCGAGGCTCCCTGAGCCTGAGCACGGAACAGGTCCGGCAAAGCCAGGCCCACCGCACCCAGACCGCCGATTTGCAGGAAGTCCCGCCGCGAGACGCCATCGCACCAGCGGTTGGGAGAGCCTGGTATCGCAAACATGGCAATACTCCTTCGCTCGTTGCAGGTTGTTCCAGTTCTTGCCCTCGGCGTGGGTGGCTAGGCGGGCGCTGGTGTGGCCTGCGGGCGTACGGAACTTTGGGGGGAATTAAATGATAAGGAATACAAGACAGGCTTGCAAACGGAAAACACGGTCGATCGAGAATCATCCTCCGGAAGAGGGCGGCACGCCGCTGGGATTGGCGGAAACAGGACACGAGCAGACCGCTGAAAGCAATCCGTCGCGGTCCAGCTTGTCCGATCGGGACATCGGCGGGCAATGTGCCACAAGGCTTTTGTGCGTCCCGGATGCCCACATCCTTGACAGGGCCGTCCAGGTCTGTATGTTAGGAGCGGAGGCTGGAAAAACTGCTGAGATTCATTGCGATGCCTCATCTGCTTCTCATCTCTGCTTCGTTTGGTCGGGGTTTCACCTGACTTCCGCCCCTTTCATGACGGCGTGCCCGCTCCCTGTTCTCCTTGGGCTTGTTCGTTCTTGCCGCGACTTTCCGTTTTTCCGCAGCGACGGTTCCGCTTCTCCGCATCGGGAGCGACGGCAAAAGTGTCTTGAAGGCACGTCGATGACATTCCCGCTGAATTCGCGGTCCCGCAACATCCCGAGGAAGAGGCGACGTGTACTCATTGGAAGGAAACTTTTGATCTTTGAAGATCAAGGAGAGCACAATGACAGCCCAGCTCCCGAAAAGTCGCGCGGCTTTCACGCTGATTGAGTTGTTGGTGGTGATCGCCATCATCGCCATCCTCATCGGCCTGCTGCTGCCCGCCGTCCAGAAGGTCCGCGAAGCCGCGGCCCGCGCTTCATGCACCAACAACCTGCACCAGATGGGTTTGGCCCTCCACAACTACCATGATGTGTATAACGCCTTACCTCCCAGCCGCGTTGGACCTCAACATGCGACCTGGTTCGTGCTCATCCTCCCCTACATGGAGCAGAATAACCTGTTCATGCAGTGGAACCTGGCCAACAACTATTACGCGCAGGCGCCGGTGGTGCAGAATGCTTTCGTGAAGCAATATGTTTGCCCGACCCGCCGCGGCAGTCCAATACCGAGCACGCAGTACGAAATATCCAGCACCGGCATCCCCGATACGCAACTGCACCCAGGAACGCAGGGAGACTACGCTTGCAATGGCGGCCAGTTCTACAACTCCATTGTGGATAACCCCCTGTGCCGTGGAGCCATGTGCTCCGCCAATTCCCAGGTCAACGCCAACGATCAGGTCACTTCTTCGCAATCGCAGACCGCGCTAAAAGACTTCACGGACGGGACGAGCCAGACGTTTCTTGTCGGCGAGAAGCATTCCGTCTTGAGCAAGTGGGGCCAGAGCGGGCCCTCGTGGGGGGAAGGCGCCATCTGGAACGGGGATTTTCCCCGCAATTTCTCCCGCATCGCCGGACAGCCCAGGTGGAACCTGGGTCAAGGGCCGAATGACCTGACAGGCCCGTGGCACTGCAAGTTCGGCAGCTGGCACACGGGCATCTGCCAGTTCCTTTTTGCCGACGCTCACGTCGCTGCCCTCTCCAACGCGATCGACATGGACACCCTCCAGTTGCTGGCATGCCGAAACGACGGCATGGTAATTCCCGAGCAATAACTCGCTTTTGCGCCATCCGCTATCCTCTCTTCGCAAAGGATGCCAAGGGATGTCGGAAAGAGGATAGCGGATAGGCCAGCGTTGCTCCTCTGTTCCGTAGGACGGAGAACCCCATGTCCAAGAATTGCTTTCGCGGACTCCTCCATGCCGGCATTGCTCTCTCGATCTTGGTCGCGGGAGGTTGCGGAAATAACGCTTCCAAGCAAGCGGTGGACAAGGCCGACAAAGCCCTGGAGCTATTCCTCGATGCCTGGAGTCGAGGCGAACCGCCCAATAAGTTCGCCGACTCCGACCCTCTCGTCCAAGGGAGCGATCCTGATTGGAAGGCGGGTTACCGCCTGTTGAGCTTCTTGAGCGCCGAGGGCAAGCAAAACCAGGAAATGCCCGACCACGTTCGCTGCCGGGTGTCCCTTTCGCTCCAAGATCCAAAGGGCAAGAAAAGGGAAAAGGAAGTCGTGTATGACGTGCGAGTGGGAGAGAAATGCGTCATCAGTCGTGTGGCGCCCTAGAAGTCATCTCCGCGAAGCGTCGCTAAACGTTACAGGAAAATCGAAACCGCTCAAACGAATCTAACTGCCGGAAACTATTCGCGCACCCGCGCCGGGCGACAGCCTGGCTCCTCTTGTTTTTTCCGAACAGCGCTCGCCAACCCGCTGCTGCCGTGTTAACTTGTTCGTTGCGGACATCGGTAGGGCGCAAGCCTTCCGTCCAGCCTCAGCCCCTCCATCCGCAGCCTACCTCGTTGACCGGGAGCACATACCATGTTCACCCGCCATCCGGCACCCACGGTGCGGCTGTTTCTCCTGGCCCTTGTCCTGTCCCTCGGCGTTGGTTGGTTGACCATCCAGACGTTGGCGGACTCCCTCCAGAAACCACGGCTCGTGAAGCCTGATGGGAGGACTGCGGAAGATCCAGGGGACACCCGGAAGACAACTCGCCAGGGCTGGGACAAGGCCCGCGACTTGCCCCCATCCATCGCGTCGGATGCGACCGTGAAGTACGATTATCCCATCGTCTACGTTCGCGTGCCTCGACCCTATCCGAAGACGTATTACGGCATCAACCACCTCAACCAGGCGGGCCTGCATCAGACTAATGCTCCGGGCGCGGAGCTGCGCCTGCTGCACCCGGACGGGCGCGACGAATCCCTTGTATCGGTGGAAGCTCAGGAATCGATCACCGATCCCGTGGTGTCGTTCGACGGTCAGTGGGTGTATTACGCTCGCTTCCACCACATGACCACGGGCGCCTCGGCCAGCATGACCATGCTGCAAAGCCGCAAAGGCGCGGACATTTACAAGATCCACGTTCCGACGCGCAAGGTGGTGCAGTTGACGACCCAGCAGCGCACACCCAACACCGGAGCGGTGCCGCCCGGAACCGAGTCGCACCCGCGCGGCGTCCACAATCTCGCCCCCTGTCCAGTTGCGGGAGGCAAGGTCGTCTTCGTCAGCGATCGCAACGGCTATCGCGGCATCCGCGAACAAACCCAGCCGGCCTTGCAGCTCTTCGTCATGGACGAGGACGGCAGCAATGTCGAGTCGATCGGTCCTCTGAACCTCGGCACCGCGCTGCATCCCGTCGCGCTCGAAGATGGGCGGGTAATGTTCAGTTCACTCGAAACGCAGGGGTTGCGCAGCGACGAACGCTGGGGCGTCTGGGCCATCCATCCCGACGGCACCAACTGGGGGCCGCTGAGCAGCGCCCTCGGCTCCCCGCCGGGCCAGGCCGTCCATTTCCAGACCCAGCTCTCCGACAAGAGCATCGTCGTCGAAACCTACTACCAGACCGGGTCCACCGACGGTTTCGGCACCTTCTGGAAGTTCCCCCTGCGCCTTCCGGAGGGACAGCCGCGCTTCGCCCCGGCCGCGAAGCGGTTTGCTCCGTATGGAATCACCAACCTGACGCTGTTCGCCAGCTTCCAGGATGTTCGGCCCAATCACAAGGTCGGCAACGTCGATAACAACCCGTTCCTCGGTAACGTCACTCATCCGTCCGCCGCGCCGGACAATCACCTGCTGCTGACGTGGTCGCTGCCCTGGGAGGCCCAGAACCAATCCGCGCCGGCCTACGATGCCGGCATCTACCTGCTGAAATCGGGCAAGGCGATCAATCATCCGTCCAAAATGCTTCTGGTCAAGAACGATCCCAAATATCAGGAATTGTGGCCTCGCGCCCTGGTGCCGTACAAGCGCATTCATGGGATCGCCGAGCCTCCTCTGCTCGTTCACCACAACGACGGAAAGCGGTCGCCTCACCTGCCGGCTGGGACACCGTTCGGCCTGGTCGGCTCGTCGAGTCTTTACAAGCGCGAAAGCTATCCCAACGGCGTCGTGCCGTCCGGCTCGGTGACGGCCGTTTCCTCGAAGCCCAACGACCGCAAGCAACTCTGGCGCGAGCTGGCGATCTCCCGGTTCGGCTTCCCGGGCAACTGGGGCGAACAGGGAACCGACGCCGGTCTGTACGAGAACAGCGATATCTGGGGCATCCGTATCCTGGTCCTGGAGCCGGTCAGCGACGTGGTGCATCAAAAGCGCCGTCACTTCGCGCTGGGGAGCAACTCCGAGGAGCGCATCCGTATCCTCGGCGAATTCCCGGTGCGAAAGTTCTCGAAAGACAACAAACAGCCTCTCGATCCGGACGGCAATCCCGACACCAGCTTCCTGGCGAAGATCTCTGCCGACGTCGCCTGGACGTTCCAGACGATCGACAACAACGGCATGGTGCTGAACATGGCGCAGACCTGGCATCAGGTGCGTCCCGGCGAGGTCCGCAATAACTGCGGCGGCTGCCACGCTCACAGCCAGAAGCCGACCCTTTTCGAGGAGACCGCCGCCTCCAAACCCGACTACAAGGTGTGGGATCTGACGTCGAAGCCGCCTCTCTTCACCACGAAGGCGGCCGATCGCTCCGGCCGGAAGTGGGACAAGAACGACCGCACCGGCATTCAATTCGGCAAGGGCGTTACGGATGTCGAGTTCCACCGCGACATCAAGCCGATCCTCCAACGCAGTTGCGTCGCGTGTCATACCACGAAGTCGGAGAAACCGGCGGGCCGGCTCGCGCTCGACGACGACACCCCGATCAAGAAACGCGGTTTGGTGCCGTGGGCGGAAAACGTTCAGATACCGCAAGGCCTGCCGCGCAACTATGCCCGCCTCGTTCAGTATTGCTGGTGCTTCCAGTCGCGGCGGAGTCCGCTCATCTGGAAGGTACACGGCAAGCGTCTCGACGGCTTCCGCAACGAGGACGTTCCGAGTCCGCCCCTGGACTATGACAACGAGCAGAACGTCCTTGAATGGTGCCATCACGGCAAGAACAAGGGCTACGATGTTGACTTCCTCGGCAGCGCGATGCCGCCGCCGAAAGCGGTTGCCGGCCGCTACAAGGGGCCGGACGGCAAACTCATCAAGGTCGCACCGCTGGGCGATGAGGACAAGCTGACGCTGGCCCGCTGGATCGACATCGGCTGTCCGATCGATCGCGACTACGATGCGAAGCAGCGCGACCGGGGCTGGCTCCTCGACGAGGGACACCCCACCTTGACGCTGACTTGCCCTCCGTCCGGCGCAAGCGAGGAACCGCTGACGCGCATTCTGATCGGCATGCACGACTATGCGACAGGTCTGGACCTGACCAGCTTCTCGGTCACTGCCGATTTCGCGATCGATGGCGTCAAACCAGGCGAGAACCTGGCGGCGACGTTTGACTCTCTGCCCGGCAATCGCTGGGAGCTGCGCTTGAAGAAACCTATCGCCGCTCTGAAAAGGGGCAGACTGACGGCCTCCGTGAAGGACCGCCAGGGCAACACGACCCGCATCGAGCGGAGTTTTTCCGTCGTTCCGCCAGGCACGAAGTGAATCAGGAGCGCCACCATGTTGACTATCAACTCGCAGCAGTCCAGAAGGGCACTGATTCTCGGCAGCATGATTGCCGCGATTGTCGCTGCAACCGGGCCGGGCCTCGCGCGCTCCGAGGAGCGTCCACCACCCAGAGACAGCCCGATTGAACGTGAGAAACTGTCCCTGTCCGGATGGGATCCCGATGAGCCAGTGCCGGCTTATGCCTACTACAAGAAAGGCAACCGGGCGATGCCGGTGGTCATCTTCATGCATGGGATCCGAGGCAGCAAGGAAGGGGATGGGCAGCGCCTGCGCGACCTGGCTGCCAAGGGCTACTTCGTCGTGGCGATCGATGCCCATCTGCACGGCGAAAGAAAGATCCCCGGCATGTTCGGGCCGAAGAGCGTCCTGAGCGATTCTGGCGGCGAGGATTACAGCATCTGGTTCCATCAATCGTCGGTCTCGCACACAGCCCGCGATGTTTCCAAAATCATCGATGCGCTGTCGGCTCGCGGCGACGTGGATGCTTCGCGCATCGCCGTCATGGGTATCTCGATGGGGAGCAGCACCTGCATGGTCCTCGCCTGGCGGGAGCCAAGAATCTCGGTCGTGGTTGCCCTCATTGGGGCGGTCGATTTCTGGTACGACATGACCAAGACCGCGCCGGGACCGGATCAGGACGCCAAGCGAAAGGCCTTGAGTCCGCGCGTCCGTCAGCTGGTGGCCTCCCTGAATCCCCAGGATCGCATGTCGGCCATCGCACCGAAAGCCCTGTTCCTGGCCAACGGCGCGCGCGATAAAGGCATTGATATTCAATCCGTCAAAAAGTTCGTCAAGGAGCTTCAGCCGAGCTACAAGAGCTATCCCGACAGGCTGAAGTTTCTGGAAGAGCCGGAAGTGGGACATTCCGTCACGGACCGCATGTGGAACGAGGGAAGCGAATGGCTCCTTCGTCATCTGCCTCCAACGAAACGCAAGGAGTGATCGCAGCTATGGCATACTTACCAAGCAAAAGTTGTGCGGCCGTCGTGATCGGCCTTGCCTTGTTCGTTGCCGCCGTCCTGCTCGTCCCACCGGCAGCGGCGGACAAGTCCGGTGCAAAGCGCGCCGCTGACGCGCTGAATCTCGATCCGCCGGCTGTCGCAACGGACCCGTCGGTGAAGATTGATTATCCGATAGTTTACGTGCGCCTGCCACGGCAGCAAAAGCCAAAGGTATGGGCGCAGGCCGGCGTCCCACTTCAGATGAATCCCGGCGCCGACTTGATGTTGCTGCACCCCGACGGCCGCGAAGAGGTTCTGGTTGCCGGCGGCAAGGGGTCGGTCACCGATCCGATGGTTTCCTTCGATGGGGAATGGGTTTATTATTCGCTGTTTCACGATCTGACGCATTTCAACAATGGCTTCGTCCCGTCGGCCGCCGACATCTACAAGCTCCACGTCCGGACCCGAAAGATCGTCCGCATCACCAACGGCGGCTTTTCGCCGAACACGGGGGCGGCCCACTGGTCCGAGGATTACCAGACGCCGCAGCCAGGCAGGACGACCAGGCCCTATCCCGTGTGCAACATGGGTCCATGTCCGCTGCCGGGCGGCAAGATCATGTTCACGAGCAATCGCCACGGCTTCATTTCGCCGCGACCAACCAATAATGGCTTCAACATCAACTTGCAGTTGTTTGTCATGGACGACGACGGCAGCAATGTGGAGGCGATCGGCCATCTGAACATTGGCTGTGCTCTGCATCCCGTCATGTTGCGCGACGGCCGGGTGATGTTCAGCAGCCTGGAGAACCAGGGCCAACGCGATACCCTGTCATGGGGCCTGTGGAGCATTCATCCCGACGGCACCAACTGGAACCCGATCGTCAGCTCCTTTATCAGCACCGCCTTTCATTTTCAAACACAGCTCTCGGATGGAGATGTTGTCGTCGGCGTCTACTATGGCGGAGTGGGAACGCAGGGCTTTTGCACTTACGTGAAAGTCCCCGTGGAACGCACCGACTATCCCCGCTTCGGCCCCGGATACATGCAGGACCCGCGCAATGGTCCGGCCTTCCCTGCGGACCTCCCCCATCGCCAGAGGACGCGCCTGGCCAGGCTTTCCTTTTCACCACTGGGACTACAGCAGGTGACGTGCTTCGCGGATGACGGCGATGATACGGCGGTTCGACTGACAAGAGACGGACCCTGGGTGGGCAAGGTGACGCATCCCTCGGCAGCGCCGGACAATCATCTGCTGACCATCTGGAATGCGCACCCAAAAGGCGATCACGACGTGGATGCCGGCATTTACCTGATCAAGTCCGGCAAGCCGATTCAGGAACCGGGTCAGATGCTGCGGATCAAACACGATCCGAAGTATGACGCCCAATGGCCGCGGGCGCTCGTGCCCTACCAGCGCATTCACGGCGTCAAGGAACCTCGCCGCCTGACGCCTCTGGCCAATGACGGCAAACTGTCGCCGCACCTGCCCGAAGGAACGCCGTTTGGACTTGTCGGCTCGTCGAGCCTTTACAAGCGCGAGAGTTTCCCCGACGGACGAGTCGCCAAGGGGAGCGTGACCGGCACCTGGGCAGGTGACAAGAGGCCGATTCCCTTCGACCTGGGCGGCCGCGACCCGAAATATCAAGGTGGGGATGCGGGCCTGTACAAGAACAGCGATATTCATGCGATCCGCATTGTCATTCAGGAACCGACGACGGACCGACGCAACGGACCCAAGGCAGGGCGTCTGTTCCGCAGCCAGGCGATGGAGCGGATGCGCATTCTCGGCGAAATCCCCGTGCGCAAGTTTAGCGCCGCGCAGCAACCGCTCGATCCCGACGGCAATCCCGATACGAGTTTCCTCGCCAAGATTCCCGCGGATGTGGCCTGGACGTTCCAGACGCTCGATAGGCACGGCATGGTTCTGAACACGGCGCAGACCTGGCACCAGGTGCGGCCCGGTGAAGTCCGAACCAACTGTGGCGGCTGCCATGCTCACAGTCAGAAACCTACCCTCTTCGAGAAGACAGCGGCCGGCCGACCCGATTATCCCCTGTTCGATCTGACGAAGCAGACTCCCCTCCTGACCGTCAAGGCGAACGATCAATCGGGCAAGCAATGGGACGCGAAGGACGAAACTGGCCTGCGTTTCGACAAGGGTGTCAAGAACGTAGAGTATCACCGAGACATCAAGCCGATTCTCGACCGCAGTTGTATCGCCTGCCACACGCGGAAGTGGGAAAAACCCGCTGGCGACCTGGTCCTGGACGAGGATCGCCTTGAAGAATACTCCGGTAACTATCCACAGGCGAAGCTGCCCAACCACTACTTCCGCCTGGTCATGGATCACAAGGGGAAGTATGGCCATAAACTGCCTGGGGCGGGCGGCGACAGCTATGGCCGAGGCTCGCGCTATGTCTGGCCCTTGCAATCGCGGCGCAGCTTGCTGGTCTGGAAGATCTTCGGCCAGCGCACCGACGGTTTCAGCAACGATGACTTCCCCATCGAAACAGTAGCGGGCGATCCCTCTTCCGTGCGCTGGAAGGGGCAGCCAGTCGCCGGCCCGCCGCGCCATCCCAGGCGCTCCTTGGTTGGCTACACGGGCAGTATCATGCCGCCCCCGGAGAGTGTGGCGGGTACTTACGCGGGACCGGATGGCCGGAAGATCAAGGTCGCTCCTCTGAGCGACGAGGACCGAAGGACCATCTATCGCTGGATCGATCTGGGCTGCCCGATCGACCTGGATTATGACCCCGCGAAGCCGAAGGAGTGCGGCTTCGGCTGGATGCAGGACGACAACCGGCCGACGTTGACGCTCACCTATCCCCGACCCGGCGACAATGGACCGTTAACGCGGATCCTTGTTGGGATGCACGACTACTACGCCGGCCTGGACATGGACAGCTTCCGCGTCGTGGCCGACTTTCCACTGGATGGAGTGCCTGCGGGCCAGAACATCGCATCGAAGTTCAAGGCAAAGACACCCGGCGTTTGGGAGCTAACCCTTTCCAAACCGCTCACGAAGTTGGCAAAGGGAAAGCTGACGGTCTCTATCAAAGACCGCCAGGGAAACATCACGAAGATCGAACGTACGTTGTCCGTCACCCCCTGAGTGGCTCGGAAGTAGTTGAGGATCTGCCATGCACGCGAAGAAACGGAAGACGTGGGCCGGGACGATTGCCGCGCTGGGAGTGTTGCTCTTCAGTGTGCTGTGGCTAACCAGTTCGCTGGAGGGGAAGCCGAACCGGAAGGGGCCGTTCAACATCACGATTCCAAAAATATCGACCGACCCCACGATCAAGTACGATTATGACATCGTTTATGTCCGCACGCCGCGTAAGGGAAACGCCCCGCACAGCAGTCGCTGGCCCGATGCCTCGCTCCCCTTGAACGTGGATGCAGGGGGCGACTTGATGCTGCTGCACCCCGATGGCAACGAGGAACGCTTGGTCGCCGGCGGCCAAGGCTCGGTAACGGATCCCTTCGTTTCCTTCGACGGCGAATGGGTCTTCTATTCGCGGTTCGAGGACTTGAAGGATCGAACGAGTCATCGCGGCGCCGCGGCGGACATCTACAAGATTCACGTCAAAACCCGCAAGGTGGTCCGCCTGACGCATCAGGAGTTCACCCCGAACACGGGTGCCGCCCAGTGGGCGAAAGACGATCACACACCTGGAAAAACCACACAGCCTTATCCAATCTGCAATCTCGGCCCTTGCCCGCTGCCGGGCGGCAAGGTGATGTTCACCAGCAACCGCAACGGCTTCGAGATGCCGCGCGGCAATAACATGGGGTTTAACATCCCCTTCCAGTTATTTGTCATGGACGGCGACGGCAGCAATGTGGAAATGATCGGCCACTTCAACATCGCCAGCGCCTTGCATCCGGTGATTCTCAAGGATGGGCGCGTCATGTTCAGTTCCCTGGAAGACCAGGGCTTTCGCTCCGATCTGGACTGGGGCATCTGGACCATTCATCCCGACGGCACCCAGTGGCGTCCCCTCGTGAGTGCCTTCGGCGGCACCGCCTTTCATTTCCAGACCCAGCTTTCGGACGGGAACATCGTCGTGGCGTTCTACTATGGGGGGAAGAACGAAGGCTTTGGCACGTTCGTGAAGCTGCCCCCGCAATCTCCGTCCGGCCGTCCCGCGTTTGGACCGGCCTACCAGGGCGATCCCCGGAATAGTCCGCAGATCGCCGACATCGGAATGAGGGGATTTAAACCCTACGGCATGGAGGCGCTGACATCGTTCGCCCACGGTGGCGATTGGCCCGCCCTCTCCTCGGTGCCCGGTAAGGACGACGCGCCGCGGATGGGCAAGGTCACCCAACCTTCGGGAGCGCCGGATAACCATCTGCTCTGTACATATTCACCCGGAAATGCTCACTTTCACAGTGCCCACACGGTGAAACGGCCTGGCGAGACTCTTCTCGACAGCGGCATTTATCTGATCGAGTCCGGCAAACCGATCGACGAACCGGGGCAGATGTTCCTCATCAAGAACGATCCCCATTACAACGAGCAATGGCCGCGGGCACTCGTCCCGTACAAGCGTATCTACGGTGTCGAGGAACCGCGCTTCTTGAAACCTCTGGCCAACAACGGCAAACTCAGCTCTCAGTTGCCGGAAGGGACGCCCTTCGGTCTGGTCGGCACTTCGAGCCTCTATAAGCGTGAAAGCTTTCCCAACGGCATCGTTCGCGCCGGAGAGGTCACGGCCACCTGGCCTGGGACCGGAAAAGTGCCGTACCGCAATTGGGAAGAAGGCAACTGGGACAGGCAAGGCGCCGACGCGGGACTGTATACCAACGACCAGATCCACGCCATCCGCATCCTGGCCATGGAGCCGGCGACCGCGCGTCGCAACGGCGCCAAGGCCGGACGGCTGTTCTACAACCACGCCAGAGAACGTTTGCGCATCCTCGCGGAAATCCCGGTGCGCAAGTTCCGCTCCGGCAAGCAGCCGACCGATCCGGACGGCAATCCCGACACCAGCTTCCTCGCCAAGATCCCGGCGGACACGCCCTTCACGTTCCAGATGCTGGACAAGGACGGCATGGTGCTGAACATGGCCCAGACCTGGCATCAGGTCCGGCCCGGAGAGATTCGCAACGACTGCGGCGGCTGTCACGCCCACAGCCAGAAGCCCACGTTGTTCCGCGACACCGCGGCGGCCCGGGCGGACTACCCCGTTTTTGATGCCGTCACGCAAACGCCCTTGTTGACCACCAGGCGTAACGACCAGTCCGGCAAGCAATGGGATGTCAAGAACGAGACCGGCCTGCGCTTCGAGAAGGGCGTCAAGAACATCGAGTTCCACCGGGACGTCAAGCCCATCCTCGATGCCAGCTGCGTCGCCTGTCACACCCACAAGGCGAAGAAGCCGGCTGGGAACCTGGTTCTGGACGACAACGAGATGCGCGGCGACCACATCGGTCAGCGCGTTCCGGGCACCTACTACCGTCTTGCCAGCGATCCAAAGGCCCTCTTCGGGCACAAGCCGCCCGGACAATCCGGATGGGGCGAAGGTCTGCGCAAGTCTCGCTATGTTTGGGCATTCCAGTCGCGGCGCAGTTTGCTGATCTGGAAAATCTTCGGGGCACGGCTGGACGGCTTCAGCAACGACGACCACCCAATGGAAACCGTCCCCGGCGATCCCAGCACCTTGCAGCTCAAGGGGAAGCCCATTGCACTTACCCCCCAGAACCGTTCCCACGCGGATGTCGGTTATACCGGCAGCATCATGCCGCCGCCCGAGGCCGTGGCCGGCACCTACAAGGGACCGGATGGCCGGAAGATCAAGGTGCGGCCCTTGAGCGCCGAGGACCGGCTCACCCTGGTGCGCTGGATCGACCTGGGCTGCCCCATCGATCTGGACTACGATGCCGAGCATCCCAAGGAACGCGGTTACGGCTGGATGCTGGACGATACGCGGCCGACGCTGACCCTGACCTATCCAAAGGCCGGTGCCAATCCGCCCCTCACTCGGATCCTGGTTGGGATGCACGACTACTACACCGGCCTGGACATGGACAGCTTCCAGGTGGTGGCCGATTTCCCGCTCGGCGGCATGGCGTCCGGCCGGAACCTGGCGTCGAAATTCAAAGCGAAATCGCCCGGCGTTTGGGAATGGGCGCTCGCCAGGCCGCTCACGGATCTACCCAAGGGGAAGCTGACGGTCTCCGTGAAAGACCGCCAGGGAAACCTTACCCGCATTGAGCGAATGTTTGCGGTGGGAAAGGTCGGAGTGGACCAACCGTCTGGAAAGTTGGCGCCGGCTCTCGATAAAGGCCGGCACACCTCGATCACCGGGAACGGCTTTCAGAACTTCGTCGATCACTCGGTCCACTTCCTCCCCGATTCCGCCAATCCAATGATGCCGGCGCTTACCAGCCGGGCCGGTCGTGAAGCCGCGTCATCGTCCGATTGAACGAACAACCGCCTTCGCGGCGCGAGCAGAAACACGACGGGGGAAACCCTTACCAGGTCTCCCCCCCGATCTCACCACCACCGAGGCAGTTTGTTGTTCACGGCACGATCTGGGCGTTGACGTGCAAGTCGATCTTGTTGTCCTCCGCGAGGTCGGTCTCTACCTTCAACGTGCGATTCAGGTCGCCCGGATTGCCGGCCTTCAGTTTGATCGTCAGAACGTGGACCGGCTTGGCTTGCGTGGTGCTGTCGCGCACCGCAAGCTGCTCGTCCGTGCCCAGCACCTTGATGACCTTGAACGGCTTGACCCCGCGAAGGATGACGCGGCGCTCGCTCTCGCTCTGCGTCTTGACCTTGCCCAGCGCCACCGTTTCCGGGTTGATGCTCAAGGCCGACTCGATCTCCACCGTCAGCGGTACGCGGATTTGCGGCATGCCCGGATTGTTCGTCTTCAGCCAGACATCGGTGTACCACTTGCCAACTGGCGCATCGCCCCGCAGACGCGCCGTCACCTGATAGCTGACCTCCGCCTCCTGCCGGCGTACTTCCTGGACCTTCGGCTGGATGTAGTTGCTATCGCATTTGACCTCGGTGATTTGCGTGTCGCCGCTGCCGTAGAAGGCGAGCAGCACCGACACCGATGGCGCCCCGCCGCGCTTGAGTTGACCGAACGCCAGTGTATCGGGTGTTACCGTGAAATCGTTGCGGCCATAGGCCTGCACGGTCAAACGGATTTCCTCGAAGGCGGGTTGATCGAACTGCACGTAGATGGTGACGGACTTCAGTCCAGTGAAGCGCGTCGTGTCCATACGAGCGAGGATGTGAGTCGATTCGCCGGGTTCGAGTCGGCCCTTGGGGGCGGAGGCGCTGACGCAGCCGCACGAAACGCGAATGCTGGAGATGTTGACGACCCCTCGCGTGTTGTTGCTCACGCGGAAGGGGTGTGACAGAGTCGGTCCACGGGGGACGGACCCGAAGTCCTTGGAAAACTCGTCGAAGAGCGCATCAGCCCACGTGGCCGACAAGGCGGGACCCGCTGCCCACAGGCCCACCACGACAACCAGACTGTACCGCAACATGTTAACCATTCCTGCTACGACCCTCCGCGACTCGCCTGGTGCTACGCGCCGCAAAAGAAACGATCCGCCGAGCGTCACCTAATCTATTCCTTCCATAGCGCCCCCTGTCAACGGGCCGCCCCGGTGAAATGCCCCCTCCACCTCGCGCCATACGGAAACGACCCGCACTCTTTCCGCCGCCGCTACAAACCGAGAATCTCCCCAAGGCTCCTCCTTCGCCTTCACCCGCACAATCTTCGCTCGATTTGCAGCGAACGCCGCGTTTTTGCTGGAGATGATGTCTGCTCGGAACTCGATGCGGACCCGTCGTGGGGGAGAAGATGGAGAAGCTCGGTCATCCCTGCGGTCGCGCCAGCACGGCGACGACGACGCGGCTGGCGCCTCCTTTGAGGAGCGCTCGCGCCGCCTCGGCGACGGTGGCGCCGGTCGTCATCACGTCATCGACGAGCAAGATGGACCGCCCTTTCACCGCTCCCGGATGGCGGGTGACGAACGCTCCGCGCACGTTCGCCTTCCGAGAGGCCGGCGTCTGGCTCGTTTGCCGCGGTGTATTGCGGACGCGCCGCAGCCAGGATGCTTGTGAGGGCAGGCGCAAGCGCACGGAAAGCCCGTGACACAACGCGGCACTCTGGTTGTAGCCGCGCCGCCAGCGCCGCATCCAGTGCAGCGGCACCGGCACCAGGGCATCGACGCGCGCCTCCTCAAATCGCACCGCCGCATGTTCGGCCCAGCATTCGCCGAGCAGTTCAGCCAGTCCTTCCGCGGTCTGGTATTTCAGCCGCAAGATGACTTCCCGAAGCATGCCGTCGTAAGGCCCAAGGCGGACGACTTTTTCGAAGGGAAACCGTTCCTCTCGACAAGCCCGGCAGTGGCCCTCGACCACCGCGAAGGGGCCGATGGTCCCGGCGCAGTGCGGGCAGACGGAATGGGGGTCGGCGAACACGTTCTGCCGGCAGGCTTCGCAGAAATGCGGTTGATTCGGCGGCAGACCTCGGCCACACAGTAAACAGTGTCCCGGATAAACGAGATCGCGCGCGCCGCTCAGTAGATCGCGGCCAACGCGCGCCAGTCGATCCAGCCACGGCATGGACATGGCGATGTCACTCGGACAGGTACTCGCGGAGCGTATCGAGCATTTCGGCAAGCCAGTATTGCACCGTTCGCAGCGATTTGCCGCACTGCCGAGCGATTTCTTCGCGGCGCTCCCCCTGCACCCAGCCCTCCCAGACGCGCCGCCATTCCGGCGGAAATCGCGCCACCGCCTGCTCGATTCGTTCAATCGTTTCGCGGTCCGCCTGCTGCGGTCGGGGGTCGGCCACCTCGTCGAGGGGCAGGCGCTGTAGCGGGTCGGGCAACCGGCTCAGGTCGATGGCGCGCCGGGCGGCCACCACCGCCAGCCACTTGCAAAACGGACAGCGCTCCTCCCATTTCTTCAGGTTGCCGAACAGTCGCAGGAAGATGGCCTGGCAGGCGTCGTCCCACTCCTCGCGCCGGCTCGGACCCAGCACGCGCTGCACGATGCTCCGCACCACCGGCGCGAACTTGCTCGCCAGCGCATCGCCTGCCGCCCGGTCCCCAGCCAGGTAGAGATGCACCTTCTCGGCGCAGTTGTCCGGCGGGCAATTACACTGGAACATCTCCGGTCTCGTTCGGGGAAGTCAGATCCACACACGGCAGCGGCGCGGCTTGCTCCGCGATCCGGCAGCGGCGCAGCAGCACCATCGTGATGTCGTCCTTCTGCGGCGTGTGCTCCAGCGCCTGCCGCAATAATTCCCGCATCCGCTCGAACAGTCCGCCGTTTCCCCCGAAGCGGACAAGCCACTCCACCACGTCGCCCCGGCAAAGCTCGTGCAACTGGTCGAACGTGCCGTCCGTCGCCACCAGCAATTCATCGCCCTCGTCGAGCGTCCACGTCTGTTGATCGCCGCTGGAAGGGGGGGACAGCCCCAGCCAGGCGCCGCGCATTTTCACGAGGGCCGGCCTGTCCTGCCGGCCGCGCCGCAGCAGCAGGCGCGAGCCGCCCGCCGGCACCGCGACGACCTCACCGTCGGGATGCAGCCGTACCAGCGTGCATTCGACGTAGACGCCTTCGGGCAAGCATTCGGCCAGCAAATCGTGCATCTGACCCAGCAACTCAACCGGCGTGGCCGGGTCCGACTCCCAGCACGTCCGCCACACGTCCGGCAGTGTGCTGGCAAGCAAATAGGCGTAGTAGCCGTGCCCGGTAATGTCGGCCACCAGCACCCACAGCGACCCGTCGGCCGACTCCATGCCGCCGAACCAGTCGCCGCCGAACCAGTAGTCGCCGATCCGCTCGTGCGGCTGAAAAAACGTCTCCGTGTTGTAACGAAGCGAACGCGGCAGCGTTCCCGGCGCGACGACCGCGCCCGCGCGCTGTCCGTATGGCTGCGAGGTCAAGCGGGCGACGTGCAGCAATGCGCCGGCGCGGAATGCCGCCCAGGTCATCGACGCGAAGGCCGCCACCGGGCGAGTGCGCAGATAGGTTTCGGCGGCGTGCAGCGCGTGACGCGTCAGCGTTTCGCTGCTGTGGCGCAGGTGATGGCGCGTTTTTAGGTCTTCCATGAGGCGTTCGAGAGGAGCGCGCAGCATCTGCTGCAACTGTTCGCGCGCGCCTTCGCCGCGCTGTTGCAGTCCCTCGACCAGTTCCCGCGGGGTGGGATAACGCAGAAGAGCCATGAACCGCTCTCTCCTCGCCCGGATCAGATGCCGCGCTCGGCCGCCGTCGGCCGGGGCATTGGCATTGTACAGCGATCCGGACGGAGCGGAATGGCGAAGAGATTTGCCGATGGAATGGAAAAGTGGGCGCGTGATCGCGAACCGTGTTACTGCCGCAGCGGATAGATCGCCGCGACCCCGGACGATCCGCCGAGGGCGGCCTTCGACCAGCGATCCTGGAGATCGTTGAAGTCCTGAATGCCGTAGTGACGCCGCAGCGCCGCCTCGTAGCCGCCCTCCAGACCATCGCGGACGAAGCGCGCGAACTCTTGCGGTCCACCCTTCTGCGACGACAGATATTCCACGAGCGAGATGCTCTGCACGTAGAACGGCGTCACCAGACGGCCATCGGGATACTCTGCCATACCCATCAGCTTGCCGACCGGGAAGAGTTCATGTTTGGAATGATGCGTCGGCAGGTTTTTCAGATAGCGGTCGATCTTCTCGCGCGGCTCGGTGAGGACGGCCATCCCCTCGTCTGCCCAGCGCGGCACGTGATGCCGGCCGAAGCGCCCAGCGAGGACGGCGTGCGTCGTCTCGTGCGGCAAAACGTGCGTGAGCATGTCCGCCACATCGCAGTGCAATTCGATGCGGCGAAACACCACGCGCTCGGGATTATCGGGTTCGGATTGCATCGTCGAATGGCCGGGAGAGGCGGCGGACGAATGGGAGCCGCGCGCGTAATGCTCCGCTGTGGCGTACAGGATGATTCGGCATTTCCGCTCCCAAGGCTTCGACTCCTCGCCGAACCACTTGCGGATCATGGCGGCCCGCGTCGTCTCGGCGACGCGCGCTACCTGTTCGGCCAGATCGCGCGATTGCATGTGGACGACACAAAAATTGGTCGTCTCGGCCTCGGCCCATCGACCGTTTTGGGCCGGAGTATGACGGATCTCGATGCGGCGATCCTGAATGGTCCGCAGCATCTCCTTGCCCTGCCGCTGTAGTTGCGGCGAATCGGTCAGCGCCAGCGCCGCCAGGATCTCTTTCTCTGCTTCCGTCGGAGGCGACCAGCCCGACTTGTTGACATCGTCGGTCACGCAGCACAGTTTGCAAAACGCCCACAGTTCGCGGTAAGGGGTGAGGGCGTGGTTATCGACGCGGTTCGCCTCATCGTAGAGGCGATTGGCGGCGACGTAGTCCTTGCGGTCAAACGCCTGCTTGGCGCGGGTAAGCAAGTCGCCGACCTGAGACGGCGCTGTGCCGCTGGAGGATGAAAGCGGCGCGCTGATGTCAGCCGAGAAACGGTCCGGCTCTTCGGGCATCTGCGGCCGGGCCGTGTACGTTTTGGTCGGCGTGGGCCGCGCCGGCGGATTGGGTTTCGCGGTGGGCGGAGAGGTCTGCGATGCCAGCGTGGCAATGGCCGGCGCGACGGAGGAGTGTCCTGCATTCATTTCCAGGTGATAACCCGGATCGAGGATTTTGAGGCGTTCCTGATAGGGCCGCGCCTCGGCGAAGCGCTGGGCTTGGTTCAACTCGTGAATGTAGCCGCGGTACGCCTCGCGCAGCGCGTTCATGTACTCGCGGCTGCCATCGACCCGCGCGATCTCTTTTTCCAGGCAAGAAACGGCAGCACCATAATTGCCGCGCTGCAACTCATCGCGACCCTGTTGCAGCGCCGTCTGCACGGCGAGTTGCGTGCGTATTCGGCTCTCCGCATCCTCGCCGCGAACCGGGCCGCCCACATACGCCAGTCCAAGCAGCAGACCGGCGAACAGCAACACAATGAGTCCGTTCCGGACCATGGGAGCATCCTTGCCTTGGGCCTGGAGGGAGTTCGCGCATGAGCGTCCCCGGCGCGGAGCCATCCGCGCGGACGGCGATGGGCCATGTAGACACGGAGGGCGGGTCGCTTCGAGAGGCGATGGTCCGAAGGTCGCTCACACGGTCGCGCACACGGGGAGGCGGGAGATGCGGGTCCATCCGCCTCGGGAGTCGCGCCGTCCTGGCGCGGCATTCCCAGTCGCGAACGGGCCTACCCTAATGGGGTCGGTGAAAAGTTGCAAGACGAGGTTGCGATGCCTTACTCCGCGTTCAGCGTGCGATGAATGTACTGCCGAACGGCCGGGACATCGACGCCGGTCGCCAGTTCGACGTTGGCCTTGCCGCTGCTGCCCCAGCGGGCATCGAAAACGCTCATGCCGCGTGTCAGTTCGCCGCGCTGTTCGACGTCGGCGGACAACGAGCGCGTCGTCAGCGCGCTAGGGAGCACCAACGGAACGAGGCCGAGCACGTCTTGCAGATGGAACCCTTCGACGCCGAACAAGCTGGCGGTGCCGGCGATGCCCTGCGGCACGATCTGCCGCAGAAAGCTCGTCGTCCGCGACTCCGAGGCCGGTAGTTGCAGCAGTTCCGTCGGCGCGAAAAGCAGTTTGCGCGTCACGTCCAACGGCAGCAGCGTGATGGGCGCGCCGCAGCGAAGCACCTGCCGCGCCGCGGCGGGATCGCAGAAGAAATGAAACTCGGCCGTCGCGCTGGCGTCGCCCGGCTCGTGCCACGCTCCACCAACGAAAAGGATGCGTTCAACCAGCGAGGCCACTTCGGAATCGCGGTCCAGGGCGCGGGCGAAGACGGTGGCCGGCCCCATCAACACGACCGTTATTTCCTTGGGATGAAGATGGACCAGATCGCTGATGAGCTTGTCGCTGGGATGCGGATGGTGCAGTTGCGCGCAGGGAAAATCGACGCCGCCCAGTCCACCGGCGCCGTGCAGTTTCACGGCGTCGAGGGTATATTCGACTGGCAGGGCGGCGCCCAGGCGGGGCCAGCGCGGCGGGTCGAGCTGCTCGATGAGGATCTGGACATTGCGCGTCGCCTGCTCCGCGGTTACATTGCCGGAGGTCGCCGCCACGCCGATCAGGTCTAGTTCGGGGTCGCGCAGTGCCAGCGCCACCGCGAACGCCCCATCGATCCCCGGATCGCCGACGATAATGACCTTGCGTGCCATCAACAATTCCCTTTCGCGTTCGAGAGCGACTGCGACAGGGCGACGAGATCGGCGAGGACTCCGGCGGCGCGGCCGCTGGCGATCGACTCGGCGGCGCGGGCCACGCCTTCGGGAAGCGAGGCGACTTTTTCCGCGGCCACCAGCGCCGCGGCGGCGTTGGCCAGAACGATCCGCCGGGCCGGACCCTCCGCGCCGCCCAACACCGCGCGAATGACGGCGGCGCTCTGCTCCGGCCCCTCGACGCACAGATCCTCCAGCCGGCAGGCGGCCAATCCGAAATCCTCCGGCGTCCACTCGTGTTCGCGCACCTCGCCGCCCGTCACCTCGCGCACCAGAGTGGGACCGGAAAGGCTAACCTCATCGAGTCCGTCGCGCCCGCATACCAAGAGTGCGCGGCGAACACCGAGACGGGCCAGCGCCGCCGCGAGTCGGTCGAGCCATTCCGGCCGTCCCACTCCGAGAAGTTGATAGGCCGCGCCGGCGGGATTGGCCAGCGGTCCCAGGCAATTGAACAGCGTGCGCACGCCCAACCTTCGCCTCACCGCGCCGACGTGGCTCATGCGCGGATGGAAGTACGGCGCCAGGCAAAACGTCATGCCCGCGCGATCCAGACATGCGCGCGCCGCCTTCCCATCCAGCTCCACCCGCACACCCAAGGCCGCCAGTACGTCGGCGCTGCCGCTGCGGCTGGACATGGCGCGGTTGCCGTGCTTGACGACCGGCACCCCCGCGCCCGCCGCCACCAGGGCCGTCGCCGTGCTGATGTTGAACGTGCTGCTGCCGTCGCCGCCGGTGCCGCAGGTGTCCAGCACATCGTCGCGCCCCGACGCCAGCGGCACGCAATACTCGCGCAGCACCGCCGCCGCCGCCGCCAACTCTTCCGGCGTCTCACCCTTCATGTGCAGTGCCACCAACAGCGCCGCTGTCTCCAACTCGCCGCACGCGCCGTTCAAAATGTCATGCATCAATTGACACATGTGCATGGGCGACAGGTCGCGGCGATCCAGCAGGGCGGACAGCGTCGGGGCGAACCACGACGGCGCCGACGGGATCATGTTGCATCTCCAGAGAAGCAGCGGGACGTGCGCTCGGTCCTCTTCGCATGACCATACACGAATCGCGGGCCGGCACCAAAAAATTCTCTTTTTTTGTGTACGGGCGTCTAATATACTAAGGTACACATTAACAGAGGCTCGATACAGGGAGAGAAGACGACGAGGCGGGGAGCGAAACGGGTTGTGCAACCCTGAGCATACATCAACTTCACCCAAACCTCTTGACAAAGGGGAAGGTCATGGCGGATTTGAGTTCGTTGACGCATCGGCAGCGCGAGATTTACGAGTTCATCAAGGACAAGATCGAGTCGCGCGGGTACGGTCCCACCGTGCGCGAGATCGGCGACGCCTTCCACATCAAGTCGCCCAACGGCGTGATGTGCCACCTGACGGCCCTCGTTCGCAAGGGATTGATCATCCGACAAGGCAAGTCGGCGCGGGCCATCCAGCTCGTCGATCATCGCCCGCCGGGCGCCGAGCTTCCGCTGCTCGGTGCCGTCGCCGCCGGCACGCCGATCGAGGCGGTGGCCAACGAGGACCGCGTCAATTTCAGCGATCTGTTTTGCGGGCCGAACCATTACGCCCTGCGCGTGCGCGGCCAGTCGATGATCGAGGACCACATCGACGACGGCGATCTCGTGGTCATTCGCAAACAAGAAACGGCGGAGAACGGCGAGCGCGTCGTGGCGATGATCGACAACGAAGTGACGCTGAAACGCTTTCACCGCGAGAAAGGGCAAGTGCGTCTGGAGCCGGCCAACGGCAAGATGCAGCCGATCGTCGTGGACCCCCATTCGCAATCGTGCATCCTCGGCGTCCTAGTCGGCGTTCTCCGCCGTTGCTGACATGGTGTTGTCAGTTGTCTTGGGCGGGCGGCCGGCGTCAGCCGGCTGTCAGGGGAAACCCGACAGCCGGCTGACGTTGGACGCTCGACCCTTCGCTCCAACGGAGAAGGTGATCCACAAGTTGCACGTTCCACGTCTCGTTGCGGCGCGTCGCCTGCTCCGCATCGACCGTCAAACTGGGATGCTCCGTCCAGTGGAACAGGCGACGGAACAGCCCTTGCAGGCGAACGGTCGACCAGTCGCCGACCACATCCATTCCGGCCAGTTCGCCGCCGGTCGCCGACACGAACGCCTCCAGCACAGCCAACACTTCAGGCGTGGTTAGATGGCCGGAGTCCCAGTTGACCACCGCCTCGGATTCCAGCAGTACGTCCTTGTCCAGCGAGATATAAAGCGGCCGGGACGTCAACTCGTTGTGAAACGGCGCCAGCCATTCCTCAATCGACGCGCGCCCCGCGAACTCGGCGGCATGAGAACGCAGAGGACGATGCTCGATCCGCGCCCAGCGCCGGCCACGGAAGCGGCGGCGAGCCGGCACGACGAGGATTTTCCCGCGCTCCAGCATCGACCACGGAGCGAGCCAGCGATAGGCGTTGTCGAAATCGACCTCGCCGCCGAGATGAAAAATCTTTTCGACCAAGGGCAGCCGGGCGGCGTGGTACAGCCACGTCCCGCAGTGCAAGAAGGGAATGCCGCGCATCCAGTCAGGGTGATTGTCGATCACCAGTAAATTGCATCGGCGACGCAAACGGCGCAAGAGGGCCAGGCTGACGTGATGAAAATCGCCGGAGCCGATGAAGGTCAATAATGGTTGCCGGTCGCGCTCGCAACCGAGGAGCGTCGCCAGTCGATCCTCGAAACGCCGGAATGATCCGTGCGAACAGGCGAGGCGAAGGGACGGACCCCAATCGCGCAGAGGCAGAACCTCGGCGTGCGATCGGCTTACGAGCAGGTGTTGCCGAACGAGGCTGTCATCCAGGTCGAGGATTCGCGTTTGCATCGCGTTCGTGTCCCTCCGCTCGCCCCACGGCGGCGAACGCGATCAGAACAAGAACGCGGCGGATGGGCAAGCTCAAGTCGCGCCGATTTGACGAGCCGGGAGCATCAGCGACTGTACCACGCGATCAAGCGGGACAGTTCGCCGCGCCGCGCGAGGATACGGAAACTGAGACGTTGGCGGCGAGTTGCGAGGACCGGGTTGAAACCGACATGATCGTCCACGATCGTCAGCGCCTGCATGATCGCGTCCGCCCGGGGACGATCCCGATAGGCGCGCGACAGCCACATCAAGATGGGGAACGTCAGGGCCAGCGACTCGAACCCCTCCCAAAACGGTAATCCGAACGAGGCGGCCCCGCAGAATTGCAACGTTCCCACCTTGAGCGTGTAATAGCGTTCCAGGATCTCCTCCGCGTCGACCGGCAGCGGGCCGCGCGGCAGTTCCAACTCCTCGAACGTGACGGGAGGCACTTCCTGGTGCATGCGCGGCACCGCTCCGCGCCCGCGCGAGAACCGGCACGCCGCCAGGAACAGAACGACCCGACCGCGACCCGGCAGGCCGCGCTTGGGACCGTGGTCCTTGCGGGTGAACATCGCGGCCGCCTGACGAAAGAGGATGCGGCCGATCCAGCCCGGCGGCGGCACCAGCATCGGATTGCCCGGCGCCTCGTGGTCCAGGCCCCCCGCCAGCACATCGACCACGTCGCGCATCTGCCGCGCGTCGAGACGATCCAGCCGCAGTCCCCGCATGGACGCGGCCAGGGACAGGCACTTGCGTAGCCGGCGCTCCATCGGTTCGCGGCGGTTGCGCAGTAAATCGAGAAGCACATCGACGAGCCGCAGAAGTTCGGGCCATTCGACCTTCGGCCGGCGCTCCAGCGGCGGAGGCGCCGTCAGCGATCCGTCCGGCCGGCGCGATAGCCCCTCGCGCTCCGCCAAGCGCGCGGCGAACTCCGCCAGCGAGGCGTTGTGGGCCGAGATCTCCCGGCCCTTGTTGTGGGCGACCGACGGGCATGCGAAGCGAATGCCCACACGCCATTCGTCGGCGACCGGCACCAGCACGAACGGAAACAGCCGGCACGCCAGCGGCTTGGTTTCGTAGCCGAAACGCTCGTGGATGCGGCAGCGTCCCTTGTCGCTGAGAAAAACGCAGCTATCGTCCTCGCGATGGTTTAGTAGGTAGCGCCGGCCCTTGCGCCGGCCGTGTTCGATAAATGGTTCGCGTCCTCCGAGGTCGGCGTCGCGGTCCCAGCCTTGCGCCTCGATGCGCTGCTTCTCCTCCTCCGTAATCGTGACCCGATATTCCTGGCAACAGGTGCCGCAAACGTGACAGTCCCAGTTTTGCAGGACCGGCAAATGGTGGATGGGGAGCG
The DNA here is from genome assembly GCA_036557825.1 of Gemmataceae bacterium. Taxonomy (GTDB): domain Bacteria; phylum Planctomycetota; class Planctomycetia; order Gemmatales; family Gemmataceae; genus JAJPHU01. The sequence continues at coordinate 10,342 of DATBGU010000176.1, read as the reverse complement.
CCATGATTCGCCTAAAGAGGATGTGGGCCAACCGCGAGGCTTCACCTTGTCATTCTAGCCGCGCGGCACCGCGATTGCATCGGCAGCATCTCGGATGCTGACATTTGCCGGCGGAGAGGTTATCCTGGCGAAAGAGGAACAACTCGGCTCCCATCGCGGAGGGCATCTCATGGCGAAGCTGCTGCAAACGGGCCTGCTGTCCATCGTCGTGCTGGGGATCACCGGACCATCCTGCCGGGCCGTCGATCAGGACGCCGTCAACAAGGCCATCGACAAGGGCGTCAAGGCGCTGCGAACCCTGCAAGCCGAAAATGGCACCTGGCCGCACGCCGAGATCGGCGCCACCGCCCTGGCCGGCCTGACTCTGCTGGAGTGCGGCGCCGCGGCCGACGACAAGGCCGTCCTCCGCGCCGCCGACGCCGTGCGACAGGCGAGCCTCGGACTCACCCACAATTACTCGATCGTCCTGACGATCCTCTTCCTCGACCGCCTCGGCGACCCCGCCGACATTCCGCTCATTGAATCGCTCACCGTGCGCCTTCTCGCCGGTCAGACATCGACGGGCGGCTGGAACTATCAGTCTCCGCCGGTAAGCCCCGCCGAGGTGCGGCGCTTGCAAAACAAGCTCGCTCAGCGCAAGGAACTGACCGGCCGTCGCGAACTGCCGAAGCCGGGCGCCGTCAAGCGCACCGCCAAGGATCTGCCCAAGGAAATCCAGCAACAACTCGCCCTCCTCAATCGCGCCGGCGGCAGCGGTCAGGTAGTCGGCAGCGATAATTCCAACACCCAGTTCGCCACGCTCGCTTTGTGGGTCGGACGCCGCTACGGACTGCCGGTCGAGCACGCCTTGAAACGAGTGGAGACGCGCTTCCGTGCCAGTCAGCACGCCGACGGTGGTTGGGGCTATTTCGAGGAAGGGATGGCGCGCGGCCGCATGGCCAACTCGACCGCGAGCATGACCTGCGCCGGCCTGCTCGGTCTGGCCGTGGCGGACGGCAATTTTTCGGAGAAAGTACGGGAGAAGAAACCGGACGGCAAATACACGCGCGACATCAACAAGGATCCGAACCTCCGCCGCGGCCTGGTGGCCCTCAGCACCGCCGTCGGTCAGCCCGTGGAAGGGGCGCGGCGGCGGCCCGGCGAACGGCTGCCGATCGCCCAGGTGGGGGGCCGGACTTTTTATTTCCTCTGGTCGCTGGAGCGCGTGGCCGTGGCGCTGGATCTCAAAACCATCGGCAAAAAAGACTGGTATGCCTGGGGCGCCGAAGTCCTCGTCGCCAACCAGCAAGCCAACGGCGCCTGGCTGGGCAACTACGCTGACTGCGGGGCCGACACCTGCTTCGCCCTGCTGTTTCTCAAGCGCGCCAACCTCGTTCCCGATCTGACTACCAAGCTCACCGGCAAGGTCGAGGATCCCGGCGAGCGTATGCTCAAGGGCGGCGGCATCGGCGGCGTGGCGCTGCCCGATAAGATCGCCGATCTCAAGCCGGGCCTGGAAGGCAAGGACACCAAACCGCCGGTCGAGGGCAAATATCCAGCGGCGATCACCAAACCGCTGCAAGACGCTCCCGCCGAGCCGAAACGTATCGAACCGAAACCTGTCGAGCCGAAGCCTGTTGAGGCGAAACCTGTCGAGAAAAAGCCCGCTGATTCCGCCGCTTCTCGTATGGCGGCCGATTTGGTGAAGGCGAGCGGCTCGCGCTACACCTCGCTTCTGCAACAGATGCGCGACGGCAAAGGTCCAGACTTCAGCGTGGCGCTGGCGCTGGCCGTGGAGCAGCTCACCGGCGAGCGGCAGCAGAACGTACACGAGGCGTTAGTCGTGCGTTTGACGCGCATGACGGACAAGACCCTGACGGCGTACTTGCGCGACGAGCAGGCGGAGATTCGCCGCGCCGCCGCGCTGGCCGCGGCGCGCAAGGGCAGCAAACCGCTCATCCCTGAGATCATCCCCCTGCTGCGCGAGCCGCGCGTGCCGGTTCGCGAGGGCGCTCACGAAGCGCTCAAAGATTTGACCGGCGAGGACTTTGGACCGGACGCGGACGCCAACCGCGAAGGCCGGATCGCGGCCGCGCGCAAATGGCTCGACTGGTGGAACAAGCAGGAAAAGAAGTGAGCGCGTCGCGCTCGCCAAACAACCAATGCCTGTTATGCTGACAGCATGCAACGTCCTCACCTGCTGTTCGTGACGGGCAAACTCGCCGAGCCGTCGCTGCGCCGCACGCTCGAAGAGTTGGCGCCGCGCGCCGGTTTCGACTTCGACATCGCCGTGCTGCCGATCACCGTCGCCGCGCTGGCCACGACGCCGTGGATTGCCCGCCATCTGAACATCCCCGCCGGGGTCGATCGCGTCATCCTGCCCGGTCTGTGTCAGGGCGACATGAGCGCGTTGCCGGCACTCGCCGCGATCGAGCGCGGCCCCGCCGATTTGCGCGACCTGCCCGACTTCTTCCGCACGTCCGCCGCTCCGCGCGATGATTACGGCGCGCACGACATCGCCATCCTCGCCGAGATCAACCACGCTCCCCGTCTGAGCCGCGCGGAGATCCTGAAACAAGCCCAGGCGCTGCATGCCGACGGCGCCGACATCATCGACGTGGGTTGCGATCCCGGCTCGACCTGGTCCGAAGTCGGCGACACGGTGCGCACCCTGCGCGAGGCCGGGCTGCGCGTGTCCATCGACAGCTTCGATCCGCGCGAGGTCGAGGCTGCGATTGCCTCCGGGGCCGAGTTGGTGTTGAGCGTCAACAGCGGCAACGTCGCGGCGGCGCGCTCGTGGGGCTGCGAGGTCGTCGTCCTGCCGGACGTGCTTGCCACGCTGGAGGGACTGGACGCCACGATTGAAAAGCTGCAAGCCTGGGGGGTGAAATACCGCATCGACCCGGTGATCGAGCCGATCGGCCTCGGCTTCGCCGCGTCGCTGGGACGCTATCTCGAAGTGCGCCGCCGCTATCCCGACGCCGAGATGATGATGGGCGTCGGCAATCTCACCGAATTGACCGACGTGGATTCGGCCGGCATCAACGTGATGTTGCTTGGTTTCTGTCAGGAAGTCGGCATCCGCAGCGTGCTGACGACGCAGGTCATCAACTGGTGCCGCAGTTGCGTCCGCGAGCTAGACCTGGCTCGCCGCCTCGTTTATCACGCCTGCACGAAGCGCGTTCTGCCCAAGCACGTTGAGCCGAACCTCGTGCTGTTGCGCGATCCGAAACTGCGCGAACACGGCGAGGCGATGCTGGCCGACCTGGCGTCGCGCGTGACCGACCGCAATTTCCGCTTGTTCGCGGAGCGCGGTCTGCTGCACGTCCTCAACCATGCGATGTTCCTGCAAGGCAGCGATCCGTTCGAGTTGTTCGCTCAGATGCAAGAACGCGCCGACATCGACCCGTCGCACGCCTTCTATCTGGGTTACGAGATGGCCAAGGCGATGACGGCGTTGACGCTGGGAAAGAACTATGTGCAGGACCAGGAACTCCGCTGGGGGTTTCTGACGGGAGGAGGGGCTTAAAGAGGAGCGCTTCAAGTGCGTCTGCCGATTAAGCGAGTCCTATTCCCTTCTTTTTTCACGTCGCGTCTTCCTCGCCTTCGGCAGTATCATTATCTAACGCTGAGTTCGGCCGCCTAACCTTTGTCCGATTGCATCCCGCATCGGCGCATTCTCATGCACGTCTCGGCGGTGGGATGGGTTGAAGAGAGCGGAAGGAGAGGGAGTCGAACCCTCAAGGCATTGCTGCTCGGCCGCTTTCGAGACGGCTGCCATCGCCCATTGGCTCGCCCTTCCGTGTCCGAACACTCGTCAGACGCGCGGCACGACGGAAAGGTTCACGGCAATATTCGCCGGTCGATCATGTCCATTCGTCCTCGCGCCAGGGATGGCGGCGCGCGTTTTCTGCTTGCAGGGCCAGAAAGCTGCTGACGCAGAAAAGCAGAAAAAACAGGGCCATGAACATGCTGCCGTATTCACACATGCCCTTCAGAAGCAGCACGAACGGCGACGTGGATTCCCATTCCGGCAGGCGGAGCAGCGGCCGGCCGCGCGAGGCCATCAACTCGTGAACCGCGAGAAAGCCGGCCACCACCATCGAGATCCCCAGCGAGACGGCGGTGCCGCGCTCGCCCAGGACGCCCTGGAACACTTCGCGCGAGATTTGACCACCGTCGAGCGGCCAAATCGGCAAGAGGTTCAAGAGCGGCCACAGCAAGTTGATCTCAAAGAGCATGAACCAGATCGACCAAGCGGCCCGTCGCGACGCGGGCGGGATCATCTGGAACAGCCAGTCTCGACCGAACCAGATGGCGGCCAGCAGCAGCAGCTGGATGAGCGGACCGGCGAAAGACACGAGGATGCGCTGCCAGCGCGGAGACATTTGCTTGCTGCCGATGGCCAGGCCGCCGAAACTGTACAGCACGATGTGACCGGGCGAGCCGAACAGCCGGCCCATCCACACGTGGCCGAACTCGTGCAGCAGTACCGACACGAACACGCAGGCCACCCAGGCCAGCACGAAGCCCACCCCCTGCTTGATGGTGGCGTCGTAACCGAGGACCACGCTCATGATCCAGAACATGGGGTGGACGCGCACCGGCGTCCCGAACATGCGCCAGCGCAGGTCATAACGCGTTTCATTCGGTTCGATCAGGAACACGACGGCGGCCCTTCGAGGACGGTTCGATCCCCTCGCTGCTGATTGTCGAACCGGGTCGTCCAATCGGCAAGGGCAATCCGCCCGGCATCCTTCCGGCCGGGTGAGCGCGTTTTTTGGGAACTCTGGCAAAAACGGCCGCGTCCAAGCGTTATTGAGCCTTCCGCGCGAGGCAATCATCGAACATTCTTGACAGATCAACGGGTTGGGGCCAAGCTGGTGTTGTCGGCCGGGATCCACGTCCGGGCGATGACGCCACCATGAAACAGGGGGTTTCCATGTCCGCGGGTATGAATCGTCGGCACTTCCTCAAGCACGTCGCGGCGGCTTCGGCCCTCGCCGTGCCCGGCATGCAGTTCTGGCAGGGGCTGCGCGCCGCCGCCCCCACGCTCAAGAAAAACAACAAGAGCCTCATCGTTCTGTGGATGGGCGGCGGACCCAGCCACATGGACCTCTGGGATCTCAAGCCCGGCGAACAGACCGGCGGTGAGTTCAAGCCCGTCAAGACGCCCGTTTCCGGCATCGAAATCAGTGAAATCCTGCCGACCGTCGCCGGCCAGTTCAAGAACCTGTCGATCGTCCGCTCGCTGGTCACCAACGAGGGCAGTCACGAACGCGGCACCGTGCTGATGAACACCGGACGTCAACCCAGTCCCGTCGTGCAGTATCCCGCCATCGGGGCCACGGCCTCGTCGCTGCTGACGCCCAAGGAACTGCCGCTGCCCGGTTTCATCGGCGTAGGCGGCACCGCCCAGCGCATCGGGCCGGGCTTCCTCGGCATGATGTACGCCCCCTTCACCGTGCAAAACGCCGGCCAACCGCCGCAGAACATCAAGTCCCCCGGACTGGGCAATGATCAGGAGACGGTGGAGCGCCAGCGCCGCCGTCAGCGCCTGTTCTACACAGTTGAGGACAATTTCGCTGAAGGGGCCTTCCCGCACCTGAAAACGTCCGCCGAGCGCGAGGCCGCCGGCAGCGCCGCCCAGTCGCACGAGGCCATTTACAAGAAAGCCTTCGATCTGACCATCTCGCCGCTGCGCACCGTCTTCGAGGTCAACAAGGAACCGGCCAAGGTCATCGAGGCCTACGGCGGACAGCGCAACGGCTTCGGCATGGGATGCCTCCTGGCCCGCAAGCTCGTCGAGCACGGCGTCACCGCCGTCGAGGTCGATCTGGGCGGCTGGGACAATCACGCCAACATCTTCAATACGCTCAAGAACGGCAACGGCCCGCGTCTGGACAAGGGCATGGGCGCGCTGGTCAAGGATCTCGTCGATCGCGGCCGGTGGAAGGACACCGTCGTCGTGTGGATGGGCGAGTTCGGCCGAACGCCGCGCATCAATCAGAACACCGGCCGCGACCACTGGGCGCGCTGCTGGTCGGTCGTGCTGGGCGGCGGGGCCATTCAGGGCGGCCAGATCTTCGGCGCCACCAGCAAAGATGGCATGGACGTCAAGGGCGACGACCGCGCCAGCATCGGCGACCTGTTCGCCACCATCTTCAAGGGCCTCGGCATCGATCCCGGCACCAAGGTGCGCGACAATCTCGGCCGGCCGCTGGAAATCGCCGACGGCAAGCCCCTCAAGGGCCTCGTGTAAACCGCTCCTTCGTCGCACTCTAACGCAACGCCCCGCTCTCGCCGAGAGCGGGGCGTTTTTTTATCGTCGTCCAGCTCAACCTTACGAATTATTTAGAACAGATAGTTGCATGAGCACATGAAAATGTTCGATAACGCCGCACGCTGCCGAAACTTCATACAACACCCGCGCCGCTCCTTAATTCACCGTGCCCACGATCGATGTCCCACCTCCCTCCTTTCTCATCCACAAACTCTCTCGGTCAAATAAGTTAGCTCAAAGCATCTGCGTGTCTCCCTACCATCCTCGCGGGGGAGACAGCCGCCGGCGCGCGACTTGCTAGATGAGTTAGCGCCTGAATGCTTCGCTGGAGGGATCCCCACTCCACGAAACCGCCCTCTACCCGATACGGACACGCCACGCAGGAGTTCGGAAGAGCATCTAAATGTGAAAAATAGTTCCTAACGACTTCTCCCTCGCGAGAACATCTCTCGCCCCATCCGCGCCCGCCCTCGCCCTCTCCCTTGGAAACGTCCCCCCTCCACTGCCGGAGGAGGGGAGCGTCTTTTGTTTCACTTCTCTTTCATAGGAGCAATGTAGTGCCAAGTCCGTCTTCGCGGAAGCCTCGACGTGGTTTCACCCTGATCGAGCTGCTGGTAGTGATCGCCATTATCGCCATCCTGATTGGCCTGCTGCTGCCGGCCGTACAGAAAGTGCGCGAGGCCGCCGCCCGTTCGCAGTGTCAGAACAACCTCAAGCAAATCGGTCTGGCGACACAGACCGCCAACGACACCTATAACGCACTGCCTCCGCTGATGGGAACTTATCCGGCCTTCTCGTCGAACCCGCTGTACGCCGGCCCGCACGTTTGGCTGCTGCCCTACATGGAGCAGCAGAACGTCTTCAATGGCATGCAGAGCGCCGGCAACGCGTGGACCTCGCCGTACAACATGACCAACGTCAAGTCCTACATGTGCCCGTCGGACTCGTCGATTCAGCCGGGTCAGGGATTCACCTCCTACGCCGACAACGCCCTGGTGTTCGGTCAGACGCAGCTGGCGTATTCCGCTACGGCGGGCACGGCCCCGACATGCCTGGTAACAAGCAGCCAGGGAAACACGCGTTATCCCGCCGCCATCAGCGACGGCACTTCCAACACCATTTTCTGGATCGAGAAAATGGGCGTCTGTAACGGGGGAGGCACGCAGGGCGGCGGCTACTGGGCCACCACGACCACCGGCAACACCTGGCTGCCCGCGGCCGGCTACTGGGTCTCCCCTCCCAACACGATCTATCAGATCGGCTACAACACCAACACCTGCAATTACACCGTCCCCTCGAGCGGCCACACCGGCGCCATCCTGGCCGGACTTGGCGACGGCAGCGTGCGGAACATCGCGCAGGGCATGAGCACGTACACGTTCAATCTCGCCCTCATTCCCAACGACGGCCTGGTCCTGGGTTCGGACTGGTAAGCCGGCTTTCGCGCCTCCAGCGCCACAAAGATTTCGCCTGAAAAGAGAGGATCAACCATGAGGAAATTGTTCGCCGCCGTGCGCGGGCGCGGCGCCTTTGCCCTGTCCGTCTCGCTGTTGGTACTGAGCGGCGCCGGCTGCGGCGGCAGGGCGACCGTGACGGGGCAGGTCACCTATCGCGGCAACCCGCTGCCCTCGGGAAGCGTCAACTTTTTCGACGCCAACAAGAACATCGTCGGCACGGCGACCATTGCCAACGGCAGCTATTCGATCGCCGATCTGCCGCCTGGTTCCGTTACAATCAGTGTGACGACGTCTCTCGTCCGTCCGGCCGACCGCCGCCATCCACCGCCCAAGGACATGCCGGGCGGCCAACTCGCTCCGTCGCTGCCGATCCCGCTCAAGTACGGCAACCCCGAGCAATCCGGGCTGGCCTATGAGGTCCAGTCGGGAGAGCAGGAACACAAGATCGAGCTGAATTGAGTGCTGCCGCACCCCTTACCGGGGGATCAGCCCACTGAGTGTTCCCCTCATACACTTACCCGGTCGTGCTGTCCCATTGGAGGATGAGAGGGGCAGTCACCACCGCCAAGGACCAGCCGGAAGTTTCCACGATCCGTATCCGGCGGTCATAGGCCGAGGATGAGCGTCGCGGAGTGTTGTTCCAGGCCACCGATCGTAGCGCTGGGCAAGAGGGGAAATCGGGGCGTGGTTTTTCCGGCTTGCCGGACGGAGCAGGCGGGGTAGAATGAACATCGGACATGGCAACATCTCCTCAAAGGTGGGTTGCTGTGTTCGGGCCGGTTTGTCTGACTCACACCCGGCCACCGTTTGGATTCTACGGGTGTCAAGGACCATGGCACTGAAGCAAAAGGATTGACGTAAATCCAAAAATGGCAAGCATTTGCCCCCATCGTCTAGCGGCCTAGGACATAGCCCTCTCACGGCTAAGACAGGGGTTCGAGTCCCCTTGGGGGTAGTCGGTTATTGCTGAAAGACATGGCTTGCACACGATCGAATGATCGGCAGCAAAACAGACCAATCTGATGGAAGATCGGGCGACCGATGGTACAAAACCCCTCCCAAACAATCGGGAGGGGTTTTTCGTTACACCCCCGAGGGCAGTCAACGGACCGCGGAACATTCGGCATATGGATTTCCTCATTATGCCAGGTCGAACAACAGAACCTCGGAAGGGACAGCGGCCTCAACGACGACGGCGTCCTCGTCCGTGACGGCCACTCCATCGCCGAGGGCAAGCTTGTTACCGAGAAAGTTCACGCTCCCACGAAGGACTTGCAGCCAGGCCGCCCGACCCTGCTGGATCGGGTGGGATACCGTCTGTCCGGGCAGCAGCGAGGCCAGATGGATGCGGGCGTCTTGATGAATGGTCAGAGAGCCGTCGGCACCATCGGGCGAGGCGACCAGACGAAATCGGCCTTGCTTCAATTCCTCGCCGACAGCGAGCTGCTCATAACTCGGCGGCAGCCCCTTTCGCTCCGGCAGCAGCCAGATCTGGTAGAGATGGACCCATTGAGTGTCCGAAGGATTGAACTCGCTGTGCCGGACGCCGGTTCCAGCAGTCATGCGTTGCAACTCCCCGGCCCGGATGATCGAGCCGCTTCCCAGGCTGTCCCGGTGCTCCAACGACCCTTCGAGGACGTAAGTGACAATCTCCATGTCCCGATGGCCGTGCATCCCGAACCCCTGACCGGGCTGGACGCGGTCGTCGTTAATGACGCGAAGGGAACGGAATCCCATGTGGGCCGGGTCGAAGTAGTCGGCAAACGAGAACGTGTGGTAGGTGTCGAGCCAGCCGTGGTCGAAGTGGCCTCGCTCGCCGGCTTTGCGTATGCGGATCATGCTCACCTCCTTTTTACTTACGTGCAAATTGTTGATACATCAATCATATGGACGAAAAAAAACGCTATTGATCGGACTCGGTAAGCGGCCCACGCACCCTTTCCAGCAGGCGGATGAGTTCCCTCAACTCGGCCGGAGAAAGATGGCCCAGGAGCTTGCGATGCAGAGCGACGAGCGGTTCATCCAGTACGGCCAGGATCGTGGCCCCGCGATCGGTTAGGGCGACATAGACGACCCGACGGTCCTTCTCGCAGCGCAGGCGATTGACGAAGCCCACCTGTTCCAGGCGGTCGATGAGACCGGTGATCCCGGGGACGACGGCGATTGTGCGGTTGGCGATCTCCAGAATCGGCAGTGGCTTGCCCTCGCCCCGCAGGATGCGCAGGACGTTGTACTGCGACGGCGTGAGGCCATGCTCGCGGAACAGCCGGGCGAAGCGGATCTGGATCCGGTCGTTCGTCCGGAGCAGGTTGAGGATCGCCTCCTGCTCCGGCGACTCGAACGGCCGCCTCTTCCTCAACTCGGCCTGCAAGCGCCCTCCCGCCATCCCGGGCTCCCGTGGCTGCCTTTTGATCGTCACGTCTATAGTTTACACATCAACAATTTGAGTGTCAAGAGTCTCCGCGGCGGGGATTCTCGGGGGCGCCTCGGGCCCGGCGGGAGCCGAGCTTCGGCCCTGCGGCTTTCGTCAAGATTGCGGGCTTTGATGACGATAACGATGGGGAGGAGCCGAGGGGAAAGTGTGTCCTCGGTGCGCCCGGTGCGGTACGGCCTGACGGGTTCG
>DATBGU010000175.1:0-3245 GCA_036557825.1 Gemmataceae bacterium | reverse complement strand
TCGGCCCGTACATGGTGCGAGAACAAGACTGATGCCGCGAACACCGCGACGATGATGAGAAATGGCGAACGCAGCCAAGTCATGCGTATTTCCTTGTTCTTACGTGGCGAGCGGTGAAGCCTGTTGCTCACGGCGGCTCCGAGTAGAGCTTGAGGCGGGACAGGGCTGTTTGCATGATCCGAAAGTGCGGATCGCGCGCCCAAACTTCGATGTCGTTCTCGATGGCGATGGTGGTGACCAGGGCATCCGGAAAAGGGACCGTGATACCGCGAGCGTAGAGCGTCGCCAAGGTTTCACCGGCCAGATCCCACAGTGGCTCTGGGGTTCCCACTTGCTGAAAGGTTCCGAGGAACTGCATCAGCCGTTGTCGATCCTGGGGGTTACGAGCGCCCGCCAGGATTTCCGCGCGAGTCGCGCCGCAAACGGCGACCGGTTCGGTGCGGAACAAGCGGTCCAACTTCGCATCCTTGGTTCGCAAAAAATCGATCAGCACTCCCGCGTCAACCAGGATCATGGCAGGTGATCCTTAGCGTGTTCCAGGTCGTAGGCACGTTGCCTCCCGACGGCGTCGAAATCGTAATCCTCCAACGTCTCCACCGCCTTGATGGCCGCTCCCCAATTCCCCGTGCCCGGTTGAATGGTGGAGCGGACATCTTCCTCCAGCACGATGATTTCCACGGTTCGGCCAAGCAGCGGCTTTAATTCGGGCAGGTGCAATGTTTCTGAATCAATGGTCTTGCGAATGCGGATCGCATTCATGGCGTCACCCTCCGGGACTTCGTGCTATTATACCCATTTCCCGGCAGCGCCAGCACCGGATTCAACTCCTACAGGGCGGATCGATGGGTGAAGCGGGAGCGAGTGCCGTTTGCCCTCGCTCCCGCTTCACCCATCGATCCGTCTCTCCATCGCTCCTTATCCGATCAGATCCGCGATCGGCTCGCCCTCATTGAGGATTTGGAGCGGCCGTTGCGCCTGATCGTAGAAAGAGTGGTTGTAGTCGATGCCCAGGACGTGATACATCGTGGACAGCACGCAGCCGGGCGTGGCGGGCTTGCTGGTGGGATGTTCCGCCTTGCTGTCGGTGGTGCCGATGGCCTGGCCCATCTTGAGTCCGCCGCCGGCATACAAAATCGACATCGCCCCCGGCCAGTGATCGCGTCCCGCCTGCGGGTTGATGCGCGGCGTGCGGCCGAACTCGCCCATCGCCATGACCAGCACATCGTTTTGCAGGCCGCGATCGCACAGGTCTTCGACCAGGGCGGCGACGGCCCGGTCGTACTTCGGCAGCAAGTTGTCCTTGAGTTGCTTGAAGTTGTCGCCGTGCGTGTCCCAGCCGCCTCCGGCTTGCACGGTTACGTACGTCACGCCGGACTCGACCAGACGCCGCGCCAGCAGGCAGCACTGGCCCAGGTCGTTACGGCCGTAGCGATCGCGCAGCGCCGGCGGCTCCTTGTGGATGTCGAACGCCTGCTGCGCCTTGGTGTTCGTGACCATCTCCAGGGCGTCGCGATAAAACGTGTCGAGTCCGAGCATGTCGCCGCGCGTATCGACGTCGCGGCGCATGCGGTCGAGGTCTTGCAGCAGTTCGCGCCGCCGGCCCAGACGCGAAGCATCGACGCGGCCGGGCAGCTTCAAATTGCGCACCTGGAAGCCGCTCGAATTGGGATCGCTGTCCGGGGCGAACGGATTGTACGAAGCGCCGAGATACGCCGCCTTGCCAAGGTTGAGGACGCGCGGCAGGTTCACGTAGGCCGGCAGGCCCGGCTCATTCGATCCCAGCATCTTGGCGACCACGGAGCCGCACGACGGATAGATGTTGTCGTTGACCTCGATGGTCGGTTGATAGCCGGTCAGCATCCACTGCGAACCCATGCCGTGCCCGGCGTTGGTGTGATACCCCGAGCGCACGATGGCGAGCTTGTCCATGATGCGCGCCTGATGCGGCAGGTGCTCGCCGATCTGGATGCCGGGCACGTTCGTCTTGATCGGTTTGAATTCGCCGCGGAACTCGGCCGGAGCGTCAGGCTTCAAATCGTACATGTCGATGTGGCTGGGACCGCCGGCCTGCCAGATCAGGATCACCGACCGCCGCGGCGTGCTCGACGCCTTCTCCGCCGCGCGTAGGCGCAGCAATCCCGGCAGCGTCAGCCCGCCGAGAGCGAGACTGCCGACTTTCAAAAACGTGCGCCGGCTGACGCCGTCACAGGTGCGCTGACCACGACCGATGAATTCCAGCATGAGGATCTCCTTTGCCGCTTGCGTCGGAGCGGGCGGGACGCCCGCGCTCCGGAGCGCGGGCGTCCCGCCCGCAAGCGGAGGTTTCGCCGTGTCAATGATTGAACATGAATTCCTTCGTGTTGATGATCGCCCACAGCACGTCTTCGAGCGCCTGCTGCTTGTTGTCCGCTCGCTCGATATGGGCCAGCGTCCGGCGCGATTCCTCGGCGATCGGCCGGCGCGAATACGCCGTCAGGTACAGCTCGTCGATGACCTCGCGCATCGGTTTCTTTTCCTTTATCAGCCGGGCGAGCTTGCCGTCGCCGGCGGCGATCTTCGCTTCGATCTCGTCGGAGTTGGCCAAGAGCAGCACTTGCGCCAGCGTCGCCCCGCTGGAGCGCTCGCACTCGCAACTCGTCACGCGTCGCGGACGGTCGAACGTGTCCAGGAAGTACGAGCCGAATCCCTCGTGCGGCAGATCGACGGCGCGGGCGTTGGAGCTGACGCCGCTGAAACCGCCCTTGCTGCCGGTCGTCTGGTTGACGGCGTCGAGGAACACTTCGGCCGGCATTCGCCGCGCGTAATAGCGGGCGTAATTCTGGCGGTCGTTCTTGTTGGCCGGCGCCGGCTCGGAGGACAGCTGATACACCCGGCTGTTGACGATGGTGCGGATGATGTGCTTGACGTCGAACTTGTGCCGCACGAAATCGCGGGCCAGGGCGTCGAGCAGTTCGGGGTTCGACGGCGGGTTCGTCTCGCGCAGGTCGTCCACCTCGTGATAGAGACCGCGGCCGAGGAAATGGCCCCACATACGGTTGACGAGAGCGCGGGCGAAAAACGGATTGTCCGGCCGCGCCATCCAGTCCACCAGGGCGTGGCGCGGGTCGTCCTCCGGCGTGAACTTGCCGGCCGGCCCGTCGAGGAACTTCGGCTCCGGCGTCTTGCCGGTCAGCGGGTCTTTCTCGCCGGTGGTGGCGGAGGCGGCAGCGAAGTACGGCGGCGGTTCGCCGAAGCTCTTGCGGCCC
>DATBGU010000174.1:0-2452 GCA_036557825.1 Gemmataceae bacterium | reverse complement strand
TAGCGATAGCACTTGATGGTCAGCGCCAGGTCGGCGGCCAGCGAATCGCGCAGCGGCTTGCCGTTGTCGAGCGATTCGAGGGCGGCCAACTCGTCCTTGTGGCTCTCGACGAGATCGGCGAGTTTGTTGAGCAGTCGGCCGCGCTCGGAGGCATTCATTTTCGGCCAGGGTCCGTCCTCGAATGCTTTGCGAGCCGCCTTGACGGCGAGATCGATGTCGGCCTTGTCGCCCTCGGCAACCTGGCAGATGGTTTCGCCGGTGGCCGGGTTGATGGTCGGAAACGTCTTGCCGGAGACGCTGTCCAGCCATTTACCGCCGATGAAAAGGGGCTGGTCCTTGACTTTTGGGGGCTTGACGGCGCGAGCTTTGTGCGTGGTTGCGGTGGTCATTGCAGGCATCCTCCTGACAAAAAAGAGGCGAACCGAAAAGGATATTCTGTTGTGCGGGATTATCGCAGGGCATGCCGTCGGCGTCAAACGTCCGACGGCCGTCATTCGCTTTGGAAACGGTCCCAGGATGGCCTCTCGGAGCGGATGGGACGCCATACCCCTCTCTTTACGTCCCAAATTTAGGACCGCTAGGGTAGCCGATGCTACTGAAGGGGTTACATCAACGCAAGTTGAAGGGAGGGGAAGCACGACAAACCGTCATTCGCGTGGCCGGTCTGGCGCAACGACTCGTTCGGCTCGCCTACCAAGCCAGTCTTGCCTGCGTAGTCAGGGCAACAGGTTAGAGCGCCACAGCAAGCCCATGCCGACCGCCAAGCCAACCAGGGCCGGAGCCAGACCCAGTGCCATGCCTAAAAGCACCCCTCCAGCGTAACCCCACGCCTTGCGGCCCACGACAAAACCAATGAGGCAACCCAGCAGCGTGAAGCCAACGATCATGGGCAGGAAGAAGATGAACATCCCTGATCCCTTCCGTGCTCGCACCTGTGTGAACCGCTGCCCACACCGGTCAGGCATCATCCCGGCGCGTCTGTTCTCCGGGAAGCAGCGATCTCCGGTTTCTTCCGAACGTCACAACTCACCAGCCGGCCCACGCGCGCACGGCGCTGAATGCTGCCCGTGCGACAAGCCGACGGGCTACGGCAGCCGGCCCACGCGCGCACGGCGCTGAAGCTCGAAGAACCGTTAATCGCGTGGCCGGTCTTCCCTCCGCACATCATTGAGCCTTCCCCCAGCCCCGTCAAGCGCGTTCCCGGCCTCAAGCGCCCGCCCGGCTTCCGCTGCCCGGCGTCCGGCCCAATGACGGCGGAGGCGTCGCCCGAATCCGCTGGAGTGCGGCCGTGCGGCGCGGGAGAATTGCAGGGAGGAGAGCATGGCCGGGGATGACGGTGCCGCCGTCGGCCTTTTCGGCAGCGCTATCGTCGGCGCGGCGAGTGAGATCGTCCAGGCGATCAACGCCTGTTGAGAAACCGCGGTCAGGGGGCGAGCCATGAAGAAGCTATGCACAACTTGCTTGCTGATCGTCGCCGCCGGATGCGGTGTATCGAACACGATCGAGATCCGAGCGCGATCAGAAT
Organism: Gemmataceae bacterium; assembly: GCA_036557825.1. GTDB lineage: Bacteria > Planctomycetota > Planctomycetia > Gemmatales > Gemmataceae > JAJPHU01. The sequence continues at coordinate 927 of DATBGU010000174.1, read as the reverse complement.
TGGCCGAGTTGCAGGCTGCTGTGGATGGCTTCCAGGAGGATTTCCGCGTCTCGTACCTTCCCAGCCGCATTAAGTTAAGCGAGACGGGCAATTACCCTCAACGAAACCAACCACATACGCTCGACTTCGACTCCGTCCACTACCTACACAAGCTCTGGCCCAAACTGGATCTGGCATCCGGCTGCCGGATCGACTGGAACGGGGATGGGCAGTGCGAGGGCGACTGGGTGCTGGAGGGCGACGAATGCCTGGTCTTCTTCGTGGGCGGTCTTCCCTCTCACACTGGGGATACGGCAAACTGCCTGGGTTTCGCGGACAACTCGCATGATCCCACGGCACGCGGAGGCAAGCGAAGGGGGCCGTACTTCGCCTTCTACTCCTACCGGTTGCGGGATCTGCATGGACGCGGGTTCTCCTCCTACCTCGACCCGTACCACCGGGGACAGCCTTATGCCTACTTCAGCTCCTATGGCGAGCCGGCTGGTTATAACCGCTACGGGGGAACAGATTGTCCTACCCTGAAGGTTTGGCCTTACGCCGAGGAGCAGGACGCGACGCCGCGTTTTCTGGCAGCGGATTCCTTCCAGATCATCTCCGCTGGCCCGGATGGTCAGTTCGGGTCTGGGACCGATAGTCCATCCCATACGTGGGCTCCTGCACGGGCCAATTTGATGCCCGCAGCAGGGCGCGATGATCAGAGCAACTTTTACGACCGACGGTTGGGCGTCCGCAAGTGAGGGACAAAAGGCCACATCCTCGTCATCCTCCACCGCGTCAAAGCCCACAGGCTTTGTTGACCGACCGGCTGTGCAACAGAGGTCGTGCAACAACCCGGACTCTCGTTGCGCAGCCTCCTCCGACTAAGCGTGTCGGATGAACGGCAGGATAGCGGGACAATCATCGTGTTTGGTGGTTCCGAGTTTCGGT
>DATBGU010000173.1:0-4314 GCA_036557825.1 Gemmataceae bacterium | reverse complement strand
ATGGCACCCTCATCCACACTGGTTCGGACCCATGTTCATTCTACCCCGGATACGGGCGCAAGGAACGATGGGAGTCCGCGAACCCTCCTTTCTTCTGCGGCCCGGATGATACGATGGCCCGCGACGGACGAACGGTTCGCGTTATCGTTGGGAAAGGATGGGAATGGCTTCAGCGCTGCAACACATCGGGGCGGACGAACTCCGCGCCCTGGATGCGGATGCGCTTCAGAGGCCAAACTTCGGTCGGCGTGACGATCTTCGCGCCTTCCTCAGTGATGATGAAGGTGTCGCAGCTGTTGGCGGCGCCGGCGCTGGCGTTCCACGTCACCGACCAGCCGGGCTGGAACAGTTCCTCCGTCTGCGGCGTCAGCAGCATTTCGACGGCGGCGCGGCCGGTCAGGTGACCCTGCGGCGATTGCTGCCATTCGTGTTCAAAACCGCTGATGAGGTAGATGCGCCGGCCGGCCAGCAGGATCTCGCGCGGCACGGCGTCCGGCCAGGTCGCGGCCAGGTAGCCGGCGCTGACGCGGCAGACGGCGTTATGGTCCTGCCGAAAGTCCGCCGGGAGCGCGCCGAAACACATCGAGCGGCTGGCCGTCACGTGGACGCCGTACTTGCGGGCCGTCACCGTCAGCACGGCGTACTGCTCCAGCGTCGAGGACGTGAAACCGAAACGGCGGTACAGGCGCGAACGGCCATCGACGGCGACGCCGACCTGCACGGGCAGAATGCCGCGATGGATGAGGCGATGACTGAGATGGCCGGCGATCTCGCGCTCGGTTTCGCCCCGCGATAGGGTGCGGCACGTCGCCTCCAGTGCGTGGGCGACGGTCTGACCGATGGCGAGTTGGCAGGCCTGTTCGTAGACCGTCAGGCGGCGGCGCAGGCGGCGCACCGGCTCGGCCACGTTGACGACGCCGTTGACGGCGCGGTCGCAGGCGATCTTGCGGTTCTGGCACAGGTCGGCGAGGATCTGATCGCGGCCCCAGTGCCACGGCCATTCCTTGAGCTGAAAACCCAGGCCATCGACTTCTTCATCGAACAGCCGCTGCGAATCGGCGTTGCTGGCGATGATCCAGCGATGCTCGCCGTTGCAGTAGACGGCCGGCTCGGCGGTTGGATCGTTCAGGCCGCGCAACATCGCCCCGCTGGTCAGCCACGCCAAATTGGCCGGGTCCAGAAGCAGCAGTCCTTCGCAGCCGACTTCCTTCAGCAACTCCGCAACCCGGACCATTTTGGCGTCGATGTCGGCGCGGCGATCCGACACGGCGTCCGCGTAGGCAGCACCGGCACTGAGGGTTGAAGGTTGCACAAGTGTTTCCGCAGTCACGCCCTGGCCCTCGCAGCCTTGCTTCGACCGCCCTAGTCCTCGTGGGCGCGGCGATCGGGTACCCGGACACCTTCGTCCCTCGCGCCGCCCGCGCCCGTGGGCAGCGAACGATGTTGGGAGGCCCGGCCGGCGGATTGGTGGCCCCCTCTTTTGAGGATACCACGACGCCGGCCCGGACCGGAATCGCATTCCCGGTGACAATCGGCCGTCACCGTCTTGCCCAGCCGTTACATCCGGCCCTCCCGCTCCCATGGCGCCGGGAACGCGCCGTGTGTGTAGCGCTGGGCCAGTTCCAGATAATGGGCCGAGATGGCTTGCGTCCGCCGCAAATCCTCCTCGCTGACCTCGCGAACGATCCGGCCGGGCACTCCCATGACCAGGGAGCGCGGCGGAATGCGGCGTCTCTCGGTGATGAGGGTGCCGGCCGCGATGAGGCACTCGGCCCCGACCTCGCAATCCGACAGCAGCAGCGCGCCCATGCCGACGAGTGTGTCGCGGCCGATGAAACGCCCGTGCAGCACAGCCCGATGGCCGACCACCACGCCCTCCTCGATCACCTGCGGCCTGTCGTAGTCGGTGTGGACGACGCAGGCGTCTTGCAGGTTGACGCGCGGCCCCAGGGTGATGCGCGCCAGGTCGCCGCGCAGGATACAGCCGAACCAGATGTTGACGCCCGCCGACAGGACGATGTCGCCCGTGACGACGGCGTCGGCGGCCACGTAATAATCCTGAATCGCCCGCATCGCTGTCCGTCCTCTCCCCACTGCTTGACCTCGCCCCGCGAGGCGCTCGCAAGCCATTGTATGGCCTCTCCGCCCCTCCCCTATGGACGGTGTTCCTCTCGATTCGGACAATCAAAAGGAGAGTTTGTCGATTAAACAGACTGGGATGGAGGCCATCCTATGCGACGGGTCGGCTCTTGGCAATGGATCGCTTTGTTTCTGTTAACGGCTTCTTCATACGGCGGAGAAACCGCGGACGCCCTGGCTCGTCTCCGGGCCGTGGGACGCGAAGGCGCGGGCAACGCCGCCGCGGCGAAAGCCTGGAAGGAAGTCGTGCAGCAAGGACCGTCGGCACTGCCGGCAATCCTGGAAGCGATGGACGACGCGGACGCCGTGTCCGCCAACTGGCTGCGCACCGCCCTCGATGCCATCGGCGAGCGAGCGCTGGCGGACGGCAGGCCGCTGCCGGCCGAGCAGCTGGAGCAGTTCGTTCGTCAAAAGCGTCACAACGGCGCCGCGCGCCGGCTCGCCTACGAATGGCTGTGCCGCGTCGATCCGAAAACGCCCGACCGACTGCTGCCGGGGATGCTGCAAGATCCCAGCCCGGAACTGCGCCGCGACGCCGTCGCTGCCGTACTCAAGGAAGCGCAGACTCGTCTCGACAAGGGGGACAAGGATGCGGCGCGCCAGGCCTATCAACGAGCACTCACCGGCGCCTGCGACAAGGATCAAGTGGATCTCATCGCCAAGGAACTGGACAAGCTCGGCGTCAAGGTCGATGTGCCGGCCCATTTCGGTTTCGTGCGGCGATGGCTCTTTGTCGTTCCGTTCGACAATACCGGAAACAAAGGTTTCGACACCGCCTATCCGCCGGAGAAGCGCGTCGATCCGAAGGCCGTCTACACGGGCAAGAAGGGAGCCGAGGCCCGCTGGACCACGCACACGACCGAGGATCGGTTCGGCGTGGTCGATCTGAACAAGGTGCTGGGCAAACAGAAGGGCGTGGTCGCCTACGCCTACGCCGTCCTCGAATCGCCGAGTGAACGGCCCATCCAGATCCGCGCCGGCTCGATGAACGGCCTCAAGATTTTCCTCAACGGCAAGGAGGTCTTTCACCGCGACGAGTACCATCACGGCATGGAACTGGATCAGCACATCGCCGCGGCCACACTGAAGGCTGGTCGCAACGAACTGCTCGTGAAGGTGTGCCAGAACGAGCAGACGGAAGACTGGGCGCAGGAGTGGAAATTCCAGGTGCGTCTGTGCGACGCGACGGGGGCGGCCGTGCCTTTCACGCCGATCGCCGTGAAGACGGAGAACACGACGAAACGAGGAGAGGTGAAGTGATGCGGAAATGGTTGTTGTTCGTTGGTCTGGTGTTGTCGCCGGCAGCCGCGCCGGCTGGTGATTGGCCGCAGTTCCGAGGTCCGGACGGCGCGGCCGTCTCCGAGGAAACCGGCCTGCCGACGAAGTGGAGCGAGACGGAGAACGTCCGCTGGAAGGCGGAGCTACCCGGCCGCGGCGTATCCGGTCCGGTGATCGCCGGCGGCCGCGTTTACGTCACCGCCGGCTCAGGCTACCGCGAACGGCGTCTGCATGTGCTGTGCTTCGACGCCGGCACGGGCAAGAAGCTCTGGGAGCGCCAGGTTGCCTCGACGGGCAGTACCATGTGCCATCCGAAAACATCCATGGCCGGCCCAACGCCGGTGACGGACGGCCGAAATGTTTACGCCTTGTTCGCCACCGGCGACCTCGCCGCCTTCGACCGCGATGGCGATCTGCTGTGGTATCGCGCCTTGCAGCGCGATTATCCGGACATCTCCAATCAGGTCGGCATGGCCGCCTCGCCAGTGCTGGCCGGCGATACGCTGCTCTTACCGCTGGAGAACGCCGGCGATTCGTTCGCCCTCGGCGTGGACACCAAGACCGGCCGCAATCGCTGGAAAGTGCCGCGCCGCCGCGACATCAACTGGGTGACACCGGCAGTCACGCGCTTCCACGGCAAAACCGCCGCTCTGTTTCAAACGGCCGGCGACATCACCGCCTATGACGTGGACAGCGGCGAGATATTGTGGAGTTACAAAGGCGACAATCTGGGATCAATCCCCTCGCCGGTGGTCGTCGAAGACCTGATTATCGTGCCGGGCACCCCTTCGGTCGCCCTGCGTCTTTCCGAGGGAGGCAAGCCCGAAGTGGTGTGGAAAAGCCGCAAGCTCGCCGCCGCTTATGCGTCGCCGGTCGTGTACAAGGGACGGATCTACG
>DATBGU010000172.1:0-168590 GCA_036557825.1 Gemmataceae bacterium | reverse complement strand
GTCGTGTACATCTCCATGACGCGGCCGCTCTTCGGCTCGCGCACCGTCGCCGCCAGCGCCAATTCCTTGCCTCCGCTGTTGAGCACGTAATTGTGATCGTAGCCGACCGGATCGGCCTTTATCTGCTCGATGCGCTCGCCGATCTTCCTCGGCTTGGTGAAGTCCAGCGGCGTGTCCTTGACCGGCTTGATCTCGCCGGTCGGGATGAGCGTGTCGTCCGCCGGCGTGTAGCGATCGGCGTTCAGTGTCAGTTCGTGGCCGAGGATGTCGCCGGATTTGGGACCGGCGAGGTTGAAGTAGCTGTGATTGGTCAGGTTGACCGGCGTGGCCTTGTCGGTCTTCGCCGTGTAGTCGAGGCGCAGGGCGTTGTTGTTCGTCAGCGTGTAAACCACGGTGGCGGTGAGGTTGCCGGGATAGCCCTCCTCGCCGTCCTTGCTGACGTAGGTGAACTTGACCGCCGCCGCATCCGGCACCGTCACCGGCTCGGCCTCCCAAACGACTTTGTCGAAGCCTTTTTTGCCGCCGTGCAGTGAATTGGGTCCGTTGTTGACGGCCAGTTTGTACGTCTTGCCGCCGAGCGTGAATTCGCCCTTGGCGATGCGATTGGCGACCCGGCCGACCGTCGCTCCGAAATAGGGATGGCCAGCCAGGTAGTCTTTCAGGTTGTCGAAGCCGAGAACAACGTCCGCGAGCTTGCCGTCGCGGTCCGGCACATGCAACTCGGTGAGGATGGCCCCATAGGTCATGATCTTGGCCTTGGTGCCGGAGGCGTTGGTCAGGGTGTAGAGGAACACCTCAACGCCGTCGGAGGTCTTGCCGAAGCTTTCCTTTTTCACGCTCGGTTTCTCCTTTGCGTCCCGTTTGTCTTTGGCCTCGTCGGCGCCGGCGGCGGCGCACAGCCCCGCCAGCAGAAGGCCGGCCGCACCCAGACACACTGCGGTTTTCCGCATGGAACATCTCCTTGCTGTTCGGGCGCTGTTGTCTCGTGCATGGGAAAAGAGCGGTGTTAGTGTAGGGCAAGTCCGGCTCGCCTGGTAGCGCACGCCCTGTTCGTCATCGGGGAACGCAAACAATTGCTCGCCGCGTTATTGCTGGTATGATGGCAGGCCGTCCGACCGCCCGCCTGCATTCTTGCTGCCATCAAGGAACCGCGCCATGCCTTCTCGCTCTCCCTTGCTGTCGCCTCCCTTCGCAATGCTGGCCGGCCTGCTGCTCGCGGCCGCCGCGCCGAGCACGGCCGTCACGGCGGCCGTCACGCTGGTGCAGGACGGGAAGCCGCGCGCGACCATTGTCGTGGCGAAGGCCGCCCTGACGGCGGACGCCGACCCAAAACCGGAGGAATACACCGACAAGCTGCCCGTTGCCCGCAAGATCGCCGCCGCCGCCCGCGATTTGCAGCAGTACGTTCAGAAAATCTCCGGCGCTCGCCTGCCCATCGTCGCCGACGATGCCGCTCCCGCCGGACCCGTCGTTCTCGTCGGCCGCAGCAAGCGGACGCAGCCCCACGACAAGAAAATCCCCACCGGCCTGACGCCCCAGCGCGACGAGGAAGGTTTCGTCATCCTCTGCAAGGGCGATCAACTTGTATTGGCGGGCAACGATGAGGGACCGTATCACGGCACCGAGTACGCCGTCGCCGAACTGCTCGGCCGTTTCGGAGTGCGCTGGTTCATGCCCGGCGACTTCGGCGAAGAGGTGCCCAAGCAGGCGACGCTGACGGTCGCCGACGTGGAGGTAACGCAAAAGCCCACCTTCAAGATGCGCAACTGGTGGGGCCACATGCCGCCCGCCAATCGTCAACCCGACGCGCGCTGGAAGATCCACAACAAGATGAACCCGACGGCGAACTTCATCACGCTGCCCGGCGACAGCAGCACGCGCGGCCTCATTCCGCCGGATCTGGTCAAGACGCAGCCGGAACTGTTCGCGCTTAACGCCGAGGGCAAGCGCGATACCGCCCTGCCGAACCTGACCAATCCCAAGGCCGTGGCCCTCGCCGCCCAGACGATCAAGGAACGCTTCCGCAAAGATCCGACCATGATCTCGACCGGCTTCGCTCCCGACGATGGCCTGCCGCGCGACTACAACCCGGAGACGGTCAAGCGCAACCTCGGCTTTCCCGATCTCGTCGGCCGCGTCGGCGTGGCGGCAGAGTTGAGCGTCTCGGAGGAGTGGTTGAGTTTCGTCAACGCCGTGGCGCGCGAGGTCCGCAAGGAGTTTCCCAATCACCTCCTCACGACGAACGGCTACGCCAACCGCAACACGCCGCCCCTGGGCGTGAAGCTGGAGCCGAACGTCGGCATCATGTTCGCCGCCATCTGGTCGGACACGCTGCACGCCTACGACGATCCGCGCAGCTGGCAAACCTATCGTCAGGGTCAGATGATCCGCCGCTGGGCGGAGCTGTCGCGGAATGTGTTCCTCTACGATTACACGTACATCATGTTGGTTTCGGCCGGCACGCCGATCCCGCTGGCGCGTAAGCATCGCCGCGACATGCCGCTACTGAAAAAATGGGGCGTCATCGGCTTCGCCGACGAGGGCCGCACGGTGCTGATGGAATCCGGCATCTATCCGCGCTATCTGCGGGCGCGGATGATGTGGGACGCTGACCTCGACGCCGAGGCGCTCGTGGCCGACTTCTTCACGCGCTGGTACGGTCCCACCGCGGGGCCGGCGCGGGCGTTCTGGGACGCGCTGGAAGAAGCGATGGAGAAGACGCCGTTGCTGGGTCATGAGGACCGTATTCTGCCCTATATCTACACGCCGGAATTGGTGGCGGAGTTGGGCAAGCAGGTCGCGCAGGCCGAGAAGTTGGCCGACCGCGATCCGTATCGCCAGCGCGTGAAGGCGGATCGGCTGATCCTGGAGCATTTGAAGGGCTATCTCGCCATGACGGCGGCGGAGTGGGCGTGCGACTTCGTCGGGGCCGTCAAGCAGGCCGATCTCATGCTGGGGCAGCGCAAGCAACTCTCCGCCCTCAGCCCATTCTTCTGCACGCCCGACGACGCCGGCAACAAGCTCGAATCCGGCTTTTACTACTGGGGCTTGGTGGCTCGCAAGGAGTATTACCAGAAGCTCGCCGATCGCGTGTCCGGCAAGACCGGCACGCTGGTGGCCGTCCTGCCGGACAAGGTGCCGTTTCACATCGACCCGCGCGACGAGGGGCGCTTTTCCGACTGGCAAGCTCCGAATTTCGACGACAAGGAGTGGCCGAAGATCCTGACGACAAGGCCGTTCTACTTGCAGGGCCACATGGACAAGAAGGGTTATCCGTACATGGGAGCGATGTGGTATCGCTTCATGGTCGATGTGCCCGTGTCGGCGAAGGGACAGAAAGTTCACCTCTATGCTCCGACCGTCGAGACGGAAGCGTGGGGCTGGGTCAACGGCCGCTATGTGGGGCACCGTCCGTATCACGAGGCATACGAACGACCCACCTGCGAGATGGACCTCGACGTGAGCGAGGCGATCGAACCGGGCAAGAAGAACACCATTGTCCTGCGCGTCCACACAGGACTCGGCGCCGCGCAGGCGGCCTCCGGGATGCTCTCGCGCGCGTTTCTGTATGTAGTCAAACCGTAAGGCTTCGCGTTCTACCTTCTATCGAGGACACTCCCATGCTCCGTCTCACGCTCGTTCTCCTGCTGGTTCTGCTCGTTCCTCTTTTCGCGCGCGGCGGCGACAAGCCGCCGCTGAAGGCCGGCATCATCGGCCTGGACACCTCGCACGTCGAAGCCTTCACGCGGTCGCTGAATGATCCCAAGGCCGAGGGCGCCCTGGCGCGGGTGCGCGTGGTGGCAGCGTATCCCGGCGGCAGTCCCGACATCCCCGCCAGCAAGAATCGCCTCGAAGGCTTCACCAAGACGCTGCGCGATAAGTATCACGTCGAGATTGTCGATTCCATCGACGAGTTGCTAAAAAAAGTGGACGTGGTGTTTCTGGAGAGCGTGGACGGCCGGCCGCACCTCGAACAGGTCCGCCCGGTCTTCAAGGCGAAAAAGCCCGTCTTCATCGACAAGCCGGTGGCCGGCTCGCTGGCCGACGCCGTCGAGATTTATCGGCTGGCGAAGGAGTCGGGAACGCCGTGCTTCTCCAGCTCGTCGCTGCGTTTCAGCAAGGGCATTCGCGCCGTGCGCGGCAACCCGAAGTTCGGCGACGTGCTCGGCTGCGACGCCTACAGTCCGTGCAGCCTGGAGCCACATCATCCCGATCTGTTCTGGTACGGCATCCACGGCGTCGAGATCCTGTTCACCATCATGGGACCAGGCTGCGAATCGGTGACGCGCGTGCAGACGGAGAACGTCGAGTTTGTGACGGGCCGATGGAAGGACGGCCGGGTCGGCACGTTCCGCGGTATTCACAAGGGCAAGGAGGACTACGGCGCGACGGTGTTCGGCACGAAAGGCGTTGGGCCGAGCGACGGCTTCACCGGCTACGAACCGCTCGCGGTCGAGATCTGCAAGTTTTTCGAGAGCGGCAAGCCGCCGGTGACGGCCGAGGAAACGCTCGAGATTTACGCTTTCATGGAGGCCGCCGACGAAAGCAAACGGCAGGGCGGCAAGCCGGTCACGCTGGCGAGCGTCCTGGCCCACGCCCGCGAGAAAAGCGGCGCGAAATCGCGCTGATCGCTCTCGCTGTTTTCCTCGTTCCCAAACTCTGTTTGGGAACGCTATTCGCGAAACTCCGTTTCGCACTGCGGGCGTGAACGGGTTCCCGCGAAACGGAGTTTCGCCAACACGGTTCCCAAACAGAGTTTGGGAACCAGAGAACCAGAGATGTTCTCTGGTTCATCCCCTCTTATTCATTTCTCGTGGACGTGGACGGCGACGACGGTCTTCTTGTCGAAAACCGACAGCTGCAACGTGACCGTGGCGCCGGCCGTGAGATCGGTCACTTTACCGCCGTCGGACTTGACGCTCTTCGCCAACGGGAAGGTCTTGTCCTCCACGGCGGCATTCTCCTTGACGGTGACGGTGATCGTGTTGTTCCCGGCGTCCACCCCCTTGAGCGAACCGTGTACGCTCGGACCGTGGGCGGAAATGCCGACGATGGTTTTGCGATCGTAGCCGGAGAACTGCACCACAACCGGCGTGTCCTCGGAAAGATCGCTGAGCTTGCCTTCCTTCGCGCCGCCCTTGACCAGTCCGTCATCCAGCAGAATCTTGGCTCCTTTCGCCAACTCCAGCGTCTTCTCGACCGCGCCGTCCTTGCTCTTGCTGACGACGGTGACAGTGTTCTTGTCCGCATCGACCGCCTTCACCGCGCCGTGCAGGCTGCCGCCGTGGACCTCGATACGGAGGACCATCTTCTCGTCCGGCGACAGTTGCAGCGCGACGGGCACGCCCTCGGCCAGGTCCGCCAGCGCTCCGGCCTTTGTCTCTTTCACCAGGCCGTGCAGCAACAGTACCTTGACATCCTTGGCCAACGCGAACGTCTTCTCGACGCGCTCCTTCTTGCCCTTTTCGGCCTGCACTTGCACCGTGAGAGTGCGCTTGCCGGCGTCCACACTCTGCACCGTGGCTGGGATGGTCGGACCGACTTGCGGCTTCGGCTTGTCGGCGGCCTTGACGGCAAGCTTGTTCGCGGCCGGTTTCTCGGCCTGGACGCGGTGGCCGAGAAGGCCCGCACTCAGGCCGGTCGCCGTGAGGACGACCAGGACGAACGGAACGATCTTGAGTCGAGCGAGGAACATGGTCTGCATTGCTCCTTGTGCCAGGGCGGCGACCGGGGCCGCGATCGTGCACGCGGGTCCGAGCGCCGTCTGAACGGTGGATGAGATCAGCGCGGCCGGCAGCGCCGCCGTGACGATCCGCGGCGCGAGCGCCTCGGCGGGCAGGGCAACGCCGCGAGCCGTCAGATGGCGAGCCAGCATCCGCCGCGCTCGCGCCAGCCGACTCGACAGGGTGCCTTCGGGAACGCGCAGTCGCCGGGCCGCCTCGCGCCGGCTCGCGCCTTGCAGCTCGCACAGCACCAGCGGCACGCGGTATTTCTCCGGCAAACGCTGGATGGCGTCGTCGAGCAGCGCTTCCGGTTCGGATTGAGCCTCATCGGGGCACGAGATGGGGAGGAGTGGTTCGCCCATTGGTTTTTCCCATAGGCGTCGTCGAGCGGCGGCGGCTTTCGCCTTGAGGGCCGTGCGGCAGGCGACGCCGTAGAGCCAGTGGCCGACCAGGTCGCGCGGCGACACCGACGCCGCCTTGCGGGCCAGCACGAGAAAGGTGGCCTGGAAGGCGTCCTCAGCGTCCTGCTCGTGCCGCAAGACGCGCCGGCATACGCCCAGCACCATCGGCCCGTGCCGGCGCACCAGCGCCTCGAACGCCGCCTCCTCACGCTCGGCGAGGAAACAGTCGAGCAGCTGTCCGTCGTTCAGGCCATCGACTTCCCGACGGAGCAACGCCCGTCGCAGCTGCCGCACGACGCCGCTCATCGAACTGCCGGCCATGATGCTGTCTCCCGGTTTGCCGGATCGCCTCACCGTATATTGCCGGCCGGAACCTCGGCGCGTCCCACTTTTTCGATTTTCACTCCGGCTCAGCGCTTCTCCAGCTTGTCACGCAGACCCAGAACGTCATCCAGCCCCAGCACATGCTTGACCTCGGCGAAGGTCATCATTTCGCTTTCGGGCAGGTCGGCCCGTCCGCGACTCAGCAGCGCCTCAATGACGCGCTGAATCGCCTTGCCGGCGACCAGCAGCGTCTCGATGGGGCAAACGACGATCTTGTAACCGAGACGTTCCAATTCCTCGACGGTCAGAATCGGCGTGACGCCGCCAGTGAGCATGTTGACCAAGAGCGGACGGCGCACCTCGCGCGGAATGCGTTCCAGTTCCTGCCGGCTCTCGGGCGCCTCGATGAAGCACACATCGGCGCCGGCCTCGGCGTAGCGATTGGCGCGCTCGATAGCGGCGTCGATGCCCTCGACGGCCCGCGCATCGGTGCGAGCGATGAGGACGAAATCGGCGTCGCGACGAGCATCGAGCGCCGCCCGCAACTTGAGGACCATCTCCGCCGCGGGGATGAGTTGTTTTCCCTGAAAGTGACCGCAGCGCTTGGGCGTGACCTGATCTTCCAACAGGACGCCGGCCGCCCCGGCGCGCTCGAACGCGCGCACGGTGCGAACGACATTGTGCAGATCGCCGTGGCCGGTGTCGCCATCGGCCACCAGGGGGATGTCCACGCGCATCGCCATGCGCCGCACGGCGTCGGCCATCTCGCTCAGCGTGATGAAACCTACGTCCGGCAGGCCAAGCAAACTCGCCGAGGTGCCGAACCCACCGAGGAAGACGGTTTCCAACCCCGCCGCCTCGATCAGACGCGCGGTGAAAACGTCGTGCGCGCCCAGGCTGCGGATGATGCCAGGTTGCTTCAATAATTCTCGAAATCGGCGCGTGGTGTTCATCGGGATGCTCTCTACGGCGGAGGGATTTCAATGCTACAACCGCGCCATCCTGTCGATCCGGGATAGCTTTGTCAACCGCCTGCCCCAAGGTCGGACCTTGAGCTTGACCGCATTGGAAGCGGAGGGTAGATTACTTTGCATGGCAAACCAATTTGCACGGAGGTCGGAATGGACACGCGACAGGCCGCGCACACGCTGGAAGTGATTCGCACGCTGATGGAGCGGACGTGCCAGTATCGGCTGCTGACGGCCGGGGCCAGCCTGGCGGCCGGCACCCTCGCCATCCTCGGCGCCTTGGCTTTCCTCTTTCTCGACGCCGGCGATCCCGCTCTCTTCGCGGCCATCTGGGGCTTCGTCTTCGCCAGCTCGCTGACCGGCAGCTTCGTCGGCACCCTGCTGCGCGGCCGCGAGGTCGGCGAGCGCGTCTGGACGCGACAAACGCGCATGGTCCTCTTGGCCCTGACGCCGTCCTTGGCGGCGGCCGCGGCGCTGACCGTGTTCTTCTTCGCGCGCGGCGATCATCTGTGGCTACCCGGCGTGTGGATGCTGTGCTACGGCCAGGGAGCGCTGGCCACGTCCACTTACGCGCCGTCGGGCATCCGTTGGCTGGGCGTCGCCATGCTCGCCCTGGGCGCGCTGACGTTGGTCCTGGGGACCGGCTTGTCGGTCGTCATGATGGGCGTCGCCTTCGGCCTGGGACATCTGGCCCTGGGGTTCGCTCTGCTGAGCGAGGAACGGCGCGAACGTGCCATCCGCCTGTATCGTTCGGTGGCGTGATCCGCGCACCAGCCCGCGGCGAAAGCAAGGGGATGCCTTCGTGAATACGTTCCACCGTCTCTTTGACGAACTCGACCCGCTGCTGCACGCGCCCGGCCGGTTGGCCATCGTGTCGGCGCTGGCGGCGGCGCCGCGCCTCACCTTCACCGAACTGCGCGACACCCTGGGCATGACCGACGGCAACCTCAGCGTCCATCTGCAAAAACTCGAAGAGAAGGGTTACGTCATCATCGACAAGCAATTCGTCGGCCGCCGGCCGCAGACGAGTTGCCAACTCACGCGCGCCGGCAGGCAAGCGTTCACGAACTACCTCGATCATCTGGAAGCCATCGTGCAGCAGGGCCGCGGCCGGAACCGCGCCTGAGGCACGGTTAATTCGGAACATCCACGGACGGTTCATTGTAGGTGCCGCGAGCCGAGCGGCACTTGGGGTCCGGCTCGGCTCGCCGGACCTACCGCGCCGGCCAGGAGAGAAGGAATCATCGCATGCAAGTACGTATGGCTGAACATTTCGGCATGTGTTTCGGGGTACGCGACGCCATCGACCTCGCCCTGGGGCTGACGCGCGAGGGACCGCTGACCATCCTCGGCGATCTGGTCCACAATCCCGACGTGGTCGCCCGCATCGACGCCGCCGGCGCCGTCCGCGTCCACAATCAGGACGAGATCCACACCCCGGCCGTGCTGCTGACCGCCCACGGAGTCGCTGATCGCGTACGCCTGGAACTGCGCGATCGCGGCCTGGCCGTCCACGACGCCACCTGTCCGCTCGTGACGCGCGCCCATCGCGCCCTGGCCCGCCTGGTGGCCGACGGGAGACACCCGGTTGTCATCGGCCAACCCGGACACGTCGAGGTGCGCGGCCTCGTCGGCGATCTCGACGATTGCACCATCGTTCAAAACGAGGCCGACTTTTCGCAACTCGCCGAGCGCATCAAGCGCGAGCCGGATCTGCGGTTGGGCGTGGTTTCGCAGACGACGCAACCGCTGGAGCGCGTGCTGCAACTGGTTGAGGCGATGCGGCGACGCTTCCCGCGGACGGACCTTCGCTTTCTCGATACGGTGTGTCAGCCGACTAAGGACCGCCAGCAGGCGCTGCGCGATTTGGCGGCGGCGACGGACGTCGTCGTCGTGGTGGGCGGGCCGGACAGCAACAATAGCCGCAAGCTCACCGAGTTGGCGCGCGGCCTGGGTCGGCCGGCTTACCTCGTCGCCAACGCTTCGGAACTGCGGCCGGAGTGGTTCGCCGACTGCTCCCTCGTCGGCCTCACGGCGGGCACCTCGACCCCTGATCCGGTCATCGACGAGGTGCGGGCATGGCTGGAGGGCCACTGAACGGCCGTCCGGCGATCGTCGACGAGAAAAGTGGTCTGACTTCTTGACAGATCGCTATCGGCTTGTTAATTGTTGAGGTTGTCCTTCGCTGCTGACGGCGTGGGACACCGGAGTTATGAAAGCTCCTCGCGCGTCACGGGCGTGACGGAGGAGCTTTTGTCATCTTCCTAATTCGGCAGCACGGAGGGTTGCGGGCTCTTCGCCGAAGAAATGCTCCTCTCCATTACGATTCCGGGCCCTGATGTCAACCTAACGAAGGAGATCGCCCCATGTCCGCCCGCTCGTTCGAGGTGAAAGACCTCGGAGATGTCACCGTCGTTCACTTTCGCGGCAACCGTTTTCTTTTCGACATGCAGAACCTGCCTCTCGTCAGTGAGGATCTGCACCGCCTCATTGAGGAAGCCGGCCGTTGCCGGTTCGCCCTCGATCTGGGCAACGTGGTGTATCTCTTCAGCGACGTGCTGGGCATGTTCATCGCGCTGCACAAAAGATTGCAGGCGGTCGGCGGCCAACTGACCCTGTTCAACGTGCGCGAGGAGCTGTTCGAGATCTTTCACCTGACCCAGCTGGACCGCATCCTTGAGATCCGCAAGGACACTCGGACGTTGTCTTCCACATCGCCGTAGACGATACTTTTAAGGGAATGGACGGTTTTCACCCGACAAGCCCGGAGCGCCAGCGACGAGGTTTCGGCCCGTCGTTGGCGCACCGGGCTTGTTGCTAATCATTCGCGTCTCAGTAGTGCATTTTGATCTCGCCCTCCGAGGGGGTCGCGGGTAGTATCCGCGCCGGATCGGATACCCTGCCGATCCCACGCACCTCGTCCCGAATTTCTCTGCTGGGGAGCCTCCGATGCGAAAATGGATGCGGACCCTTTCGGCTCTCGGTCTGCTGCTGATTTCCTTCGTCTCCAGCCAGCCAAGGGCGACGGCGGAGGAAAAGGAAACCGTGGAGGAACAACTGCTCCTCCGCGTGCTGCGGGATGATTTGGACTATCTGGACGATAATCGCTCCGTCCGGGCGCGCATCGCGGACCTGAAAAATGCGGACCCCAACGTCCGGGCCTTCACGGCTTACGCTCTGTCCTCACTCGGCCGCAAAGCGAAGTCGGCCGTCCCGGCGCTGACGGCCGCCTTGAAGGACAAGAACGCGGACGTGCGCGCCATGGCCGCCTATGGATTGGCGGGAATCGGCCCCGATGCACGATCGGCCCTACCGCTGCTGCTCGAAGCCGTGCGCGACCGGGCGCCGATGGTGCGCGCTTATGCCGCCCTCGCGCTGGGCGCCGTTCGCCCTCCGGCGAAGGTGGCCTTGCCGCCGCTCCTGGACGCGCTCAAGGATGAAGAGGAGTGCGTGCGCGCCTGGGCGGCGCGAGCGCTGGGCGGTTTCGGCGCGGAAACTGGGCCGGCCGTGACGCCCCTGATCGCGGCCCTGGCCGATCGCAGCGCAGAGGTCCGTAGCGATGCGGCGTACGCCTTTCGCGGCATCGGTCCAACGGGACGAGAGGCGGTCCTTCCGCTGGCGAAGCTCGTGAAGAACAAGGACGAAGAACAGAACACGCGACGCAACGCCATCCGTGCTCTCGGCGCTATCGGTTCCGCCGCCAAAGACGCGGTGCCCACGCTGCTCGATGCATTGCAAGACCCGGAGATCAACGTCCGCCGCGATGCGGCCGAGGTTCTGGGCGACATCGGCGCCGGCGCGAAGGCGGCCGTGCCTGCTCTCCTTGCAGGGTTAAAGAAGGGAACAGACTGGGAGCGTCGCGCCGCGATCGAGGCGTTGGGTAAAATCGGTCCCGAGGCCGAAGCGGCGGTGCCGGCGCTTGTCGCCATCTTGAACTCGAACCTGACTGCGGCGTCGGCACTGGCTCGCATCAGTCCTCGGCACAAGGACCAAGCTATCGCTGAACTGCGAAAACTTCTGAAGGACGATGATGTGCCTGTCTGGACGAAGGCCGCATCGGCACTGCTTCGCCTCAGTCCAGCGGATCGAGAAGAAGCGACGGCTTTGCTGCACCTGGGATTGAAGGAAGAGACCACCCGTCTCTGGGCGGCGTGGGCGCTGCGTGAGAATGGGCCGGAAGCCAAAGCGCTCGTGCCGGTGCTGATCGCGCTATGGAAGGACGAACAGCAAGAGGAGAATGTTCACGATGCGGTGGCCCAGGCGTTGAAGCGAATTGATCCGGCTGCCGCAAAGGAAGCCGGCGTGCCCTGAGCATTATCTTGCGTTCACGACTTGCCGAGCAGGAGATCGACGACCCAGCAGCCGCGCACATGCTCGCCCGGCTGGCGGCAGTGGTTCAGGATGTCGGCGTCGGTGCAGCCCGCTTCTTCCAGGGCGTCGGCGAGGATGGATAGGCGGTCGAAGGCACGTCGGTCGTAGATGGCTTGGGCGAGCTTTGAGACTGTGCCATCATTCCAGATCGGGACAGCGGGAGTGATAGCCACAGGCCGGAAGGGGTTGCCGAAGAGGTCGCAGAGGATGCGGCACTGTATCGCTTCGTGAGATTCTCGTTCGGCGGGGCTTGCAGGCACATAAATACCTCGTATCACCCATGAAGGTGATTCCTCCGCAAGAGCAGCGAGAAGCCACCTAACCCCTTCAGTTTCATCATCGGTCTGGCGTGTCGCCACGTTGGCAGCCCAGCGGGCCGAAGCCCAAGCGACTCGCAGTTGCGCTGGATCTGCCAATCCGTCTACGTACCGCTCCACTGTCGCCCAGATGCGTTTGCTGCGCTTGTCCGGCAGTGGGTACATCCGCCGGACGAAAGCCAAGGCAAACAATCGTAACTTGCGGTCGCTGGCCTTACCACGCACGAACTCCAGCATCCGTCTGGGGTCCGTACAAGCCATCCACTCTGCTTCGGTCATGCGTATCTCCCGATTTTCGCCCCAGGCAAGTCCGGGTCTATACAATCTCTTTGCGTCCCGGCCAATAGCGCCACACCAGCGCTCCGAGGATGCACGCGCCGCCGGCCAGGGTCCACACCGTCGGCGTCTCGGTCGCCGGCGAGACCAGGTACGCCCACAGCGGATTCAGCACCGGCTCGATCAGCGTCAGCGTGCCGACCTCCTGCGGACTGAGGCGACGCAGACTGACCGCGAGCAGCCAGTACGGCAGCGACATCTGCACCGCCCCATACACGCACAGCACGGCGAATTGCGGCCAACTCGGCAGCGGATGATGCCACACGAACGGCGCTAACACGACGGCGCTGAACAGATGATTGAACGTCGTCAGCCAGCGCGACGAGACGCCGCGCTGCACGCGCAGACCGATCATCACGACGGCGTAGGCCAACCCGCTGCCGGCGGCCAGGGCGACGACCGGCAGCTGACTCCCCGCCCATCCCCCCGCGAGCAGGATGGCGATTCCCACCAGACCGATTATCAGCGTCACCGTGCCGCGCCGGTCCGCCGCTTCGCCCAGCACGCCGACGCAGATCACGTACACCCACATCGGCGCCGTGTACTGCAACAGGATCGCGTTCGCCGACGAGCCGAGCGCCATCGCCGAGACGAACAGGGCGTTCATCAGCGCGAAGCACAGTCCCGTCAACCACAGCGCCGGTCGAAACGTCAGTTCGCTGGGACGGACCATCGGCAGAAACACGACGGCCGCGAAGACGACGCGCCAGAAGGCGATCGACAGCGGATCGATGCTCGGCGAGTTGAGGCCGAGTCCGGTATCTTCGCGGAGGATTTTGGTGAAGGCGCCGCTGGTACTCCACAAGAGCGCGGCGAGGACGATGCACAGACGCGCCGGTACGAGCGAAGGAGAAGCCATCAGACGCCGCTTTCCTGGCGAGCGCGCTCGAGCAAATCGCGGACGCCGAGGTCGGCGGCCCAGTGATCCAGATACGCCTGATCGAGCTTGTCGGCCTGCACCTTCAACACCCCTTGCACGTCGGCCCATTGCTGATGCGCCGACTCCTGCCCCAGACGATACCACCACAGCTTGAACAGAATCACATCCTCCGCGGTGTACAGCGATAAAGGCTCTCCAGGCGCGTCGGGTAGGTCTACCGTCAGCCGCCGCGACATGGCCGATTGCTCGAAGGGACGATCCTTGCGGATAAACACATCGGCTTTGAACCCGGTGCTGGTGTTGATGATGTTGAACGACGATCGTTGCCGCACAGCCTGCCGAACGGCCGGCAGGCTGATGTAATGATCCTCACCAAAAGCGGCGACGAGTTGGGCTTCTTTGCCGGGAAACGGTTCGGCCGTGATGTCGGCATTGCAGTTGAAACGAACCACGCCGTGAATGGAACTCGCCATCGATCCACCCAAGACGCAAGGAATGTCGAGCTGCGCGAAAAGGTGGAAGAGATGCACGAGGTTGCGCGGTGCGGGGATGGGCCGGAAGTTCGTGTGGGCGGGCGGCTCGGGAATGGATAAGTCCAGTCGCGCCCGCAGCCAATCAACGTGGATGTCGCGCAAGGTCGCGGACGAGTTGCGCAGTCGCACGCCGATAGCGTGAATCGCTCGTCCTTCGGTATAGGTTTCCTCAATCAACTGCCATTTCCGCCCCATCGGCATTTGCTGAAAAACCGATTCGAGAACCTTCTCGGCCTCTGGGGAAGTATCACTGAGGAGCGTCATCGTTTCCGTCTCTTCGGTCAATCATTCGAGGGTAGCCAAAGTCTCGCCAATGCTCTTATCCAGCAATTCTACCATCTCGTCGATCTGCTCGGCCGTGACCACCAACGCCGGCCCGAACGCCAACCAGTTCGGATCGAAGCGACATAGCAATCCGTTGTCGAGCGCCCGTCGGCCGACGCGCACACCAAACGCCACGTCCTTCGGGAACTGCTCCTTCGTCTTCGTGTCGCGCACGAACTCGATGCCTTGCAGCAGTCCCTTGCCGCGGATGTCGCCGATGATGCCGTACTTGCGGGCCAATCGCTGAAAGCCCTGACGCAGCCGTTCGCCCTGCTCGCGGACGTTGGCGCACAGATCGCGCTCGACGATCTCACGCAGCACGGCGAGGCCGGCGGCGCACGACAGCGGATTGCCCTCGAAGGTGTGGCCCTCAACGAAGCCGGGATTCTCGGCAAGCGGGCCCCAGAACGAATCGGCGATCGGCTCGCGGCAGATCATCGCCGACAGCGGGGCGTAGCCGCCGCCGATGCCCTTGGCCGTACACAGCACGTCCGGCAGCACGCCAAACGTCTCGGCCGCGAACAGATGGCCGGTGCGACCGGCGCCTGTAATGATCTCATCGAAGATGAGCAAGATATTATGACGGTCGCAAATATCGCGTAAAATCGGCAGATACTCCGGCGGCGGGTCGATGATGCCGCCGGTGTGGCCGATCGGCTCGACCATGATCGCCGCCACCGTCTCTTCGTCCTCCATGTCAATCACACTCTCGACGAGGGTGGCGCAGGTGATGCCGCAGTCGGGGTAATTCTTGCCGAACGGGCAGCGATAGCACGTCGGCGGAAAGACGTGAACGAAGCCGGGAGCGAGCGGCTCGTTGACCGTCTTGCGCGATTTGAGGCCGGAGGCGGACAGCGAACCGAGCGTCGAGCCGTGCCACGACAGATAACGGCTGATGACCTTGTACTTGCCGGGCGAGCCGGTGAGGCGATGATACTGGCGGGCGAGCTTGATGGCCGCCTCCGTGACCTCGGAGCCGCCGCACTGGAACTTGACGGCCGATAGATCGCCGGGGGCCAACTCCGCCAACAGGTTCGCCAGCTGCACCGCCGCCGGATTGGTGCCGTGCATCGGCGGCGAAAAGTGCAGCGTATCGAGCTGCTCGTGCATCGCCTCGATGACGCGGCGGTTATTGTGGCCGACCGAGACGACGTAGATGCCGGACAGGGCGTCGAGGTAGCGCGTGCCGCTCACGTCCCAGTAACAGACGCCGTCGGCGCGGGCCATGATGAGCGGATGCTTGCTCCACTCGGCCATTTGATCGCGGACGAAAATATGCCGGAGGAACTGTTCCTCGGTCGTCTGCGCTTCGGAAATCAGATCGGGCAGGGTTGCGGTCGTCATCGTGGCTCCTGACAGTATAGAACGGCCGTTAGCGCATACAGATGGGCGACGCGGACCAGATCGTCGATGTCCACCCACTCGTTGACCGTGTGTTGTCCGCCGGCGCGCGGGCCGTGCGTGATCGCCGGGATGTTCTTGAGTCCATAAAAACTGTTGCCGTCATCGACGAACGGCTTCGGTCCCAGTGCCAACGGCTGACCGCCGATCGTCGTGTACGCCTGCTGGAATGCGTTCACCAGCGGATCGTCCGGCGACAGGAAAAAGGCGTCGCGGATGAACGTCCAGGTGAGATCGACGGTCGTTCGTGTATCGCGGGCCAGGTCGGCGAGCAGAGCGCGGAACTCGCGTTCGACCTCGGCGGGCGATGTGCCCGGCAGCCAGCGGCGCGTGCCTTCGAGCCAGCATTCCTGCGGATATTGGTTGAAGATTTCGCCGCCGTGAATCTGGCCGATGAACACGCTGGCGCTGCCGATTTGCGGATCGACGTGCGCCGACAGACGTTCGTTGAGCCGGCCGAGACGGGCGATCAACTCGGCGGCGGCGGCGAGGACGCTCGGCTCATCGGTCGGCCGCATGACCTCGTGGATCGGCGGACCCGCTCGGCGAATGACGATCTTCCAGGTGGCGCTGCCGCGGCCGGCGATCGGCAGTCGATCGCACAGCGGCTCCGGCAGAAGCACGGCGTCACCGACGTAACCCTCGGCGATCAGGGCGTTGAGTTGCTGTCCCAGGCCCCATGGCGCTTCGTGCAGATCGTGCGCCGTCAGCAGCACCGCGCCGGCCGTCAACGATCCCGTATCGCGCAGGACGCGCAGCGCTTCGACGG
This sequence comes from Gemmataceae bacterium, assembly GCA_036557825.1. GTDB lineage: Bacteria > Planctomycetota > Planctomycetia > Gemmatales > Gemmataceae > JAJPHU01. The sequence continues at coordinate 152,243 of DATBGU010000172.1, read as the reverse complement.
CAGCGGCGGTGCCGCCTTTCATGTCGCACGAACCGCTCCCGGTGAGGTTGCCGTTCTCGACCGCCGGCGGCACGAACGGCAAGTGAACCGTATCGAGATGGCCGTTGAATTGCAGGGTGCGGCCGGGCTTGCCGCTGTCGAGGCGGACAACGACCGCCGGCGCGGACGGATGGTTCGCGGAGGGGCGTTCGACCGTGAAGCCGTCGGCGGCCAGCAGTTGGGCCAGGCGCTCGGCGACCGGGCCCCCTTCGCCGGTGCGGCTGGGCACGGCGACGAGCTGCTGGGCCGTGTCGAGCAACCGCTGTCGATTGACGGCCTGGCGAAGACGTTCGGGGGTGTGCGTATCGTTGTGCATGAGAAGGATTGTAAACGCCGGTGCCGGTGGTCGCCACTGGATAACACGTCCTGCCCAAGTAAAATAGGGCGAGCGGAGGATTAGCATTTCTCTCGGCAAGCAGACACAAGGAGACGGAACGATGAGCCGAATTATTCTGGCGGTGAGCGTGGTCATCCTGTTGCCGGCTTCCGTCTTCGCCTACATCGGCTCGGGATTCAAAAGTGAGATAGCTTATCAGCGACATCTGTGGAAGCAGCGCCGCGCGAAGATCGACGCGGAGATCGGTCGCGCGACGGAAGCGATCCAACGTAACCCCAAGGATGCCGTAGCCTACTTCTACCGCGCCAATGCTCGCGCGCAACTGGACTATGGCAGCCTCCGCGCCATCGATTATAAGCAAACCCTGGCCGATTATGACAAGGCTATTGAACTCGATCCCAAGTTTACCAAGGCATACTTCAACCGCGGACAGCTTCGCTTACGGGACCATCCGTTCGAGAGGGCTGAGGCCTTGGCCGATGTGGAAAAAGCGATCCAGCTCGATCCCCAGCTCGTGGAAGCTCAGCTCTTTCTCGCGGTGAACACCAAGGACATCGCCAAAGCCATTGAGGCGTCAAAAAAGGCTTGCGAGCTTACGGACTACAAGGGTCCGATCTGCTTGCAGCTGCTGGCGTCCTTCTACGCTCAAAACGGAGATTTTGACAACGCCGTCCGTTGGCAGGAGAAGGCGCTGAAGGTGGTGACCTGGAATGTCGAAGTGGCGAAAAAACGCCTGGAATACTACCGAATCAAGAAGCGCAACGAGTGGCCGATCCACGATTATCTGACAAAGTATGAAGCACAAGCTGCCCGACAACGCCGCTGGCGGGCAGGTGAGTTCGGCCGCATGACGGAAGCGATCCATCGCAATCCCAAGGATGCCAATGCCTACTATTGCCGCGGAAATATCTACGCCGAAGGAGGGGGCCCCATTTCGAGACCCAACTATGAGGCGGCCCTGGCTGACTATGACAAGGCGATTGAACTCAATCCCAAGTTTGCTCAGGCGTATTTTCGCCGGGGACAAATTCGCCTATGGGTGCTTCGACAGATTAAGGCGGAGAATCCGTTGGAGGAGCGGAACAAGGAAACGCCGTTTACGGAGGCCGACGCTGTGGCCGATCTGGAAAAGGCCACCCAACTCATGCCGGATTTCGCCCAGGCTCAGGTTCTCTTCGCCGTGTTCACCACGGATGTCGCCAAGGCCGGTCAGGCCGCGAAAAGGGCTTGCCAGAACCTCGACTTGGTGAGAGGGGATTCTATCTGGAGGGAACTGTTAGCGTCTTACTATGCCAAAAACGGCGATTTTGACAATGCCGTTCGCTGGCAAGAGAAAGCTCTCCGTCTGTCGCCGCCCTTTCCCGAGGAAGCCAAGAAACGCCTGGAGAACTACCGGCAAAGGAAGCCGAACGAGTGGGAGATCGGCTGGGGATCCCTGACGGATAGCAAATGAACTCCCGAGCGTGCTACGCGAATCGCGGCTGGTACGAGCGAAAGAGACGCTGAACCGATGAAGAGGATTTTTGCTGACGACCAAACCCAAGGAGATGAAGACCTGAACCGAGCGATTCTGGTGGTGAGCGTGGTCGCATTGTTGCCGGGTATTTGTTTAGCGCGTAGGGCATCGGTTACCCGTCATGCTGGCCCCGGCTGCTGCAGCCGTTGCAGCAGCATCATCGTCATGTAGTCAGGATTCTGCATCAGCGGCACCTTCATCCGAAACCGGGTTCTGCCCCAGCACGTACAGTATCTCTTTGCGCACATCTTCCAACTTGAAGCCCAGGTTCATTAGCACCTGGGCGGCCACGCCGTCCTGTTCGCGCAGCAGGCCCAGGAGCACGTGTTCAGTTCCAACATAGTTGTGGTTGAGGCTGCGGGCCTCCTCGATGGCATACGCAACGACTTTCTTGGCCCGGGGCCCCCACGGCAGCTTGCTCATGGTGACCATGTCCGTCCTGGACGGAACGATCTTCTCGACTTCCAGGCGGATCTTGTCTAGATCGATGTCCAGCTTCTTCAGGACGGTGGCAACAACTCTCGAGCCTTCCTTGACCAGGCCGAGGAGGATGTGTTCGGTTCCAATGTATTCGTGGTTGAAGCGCTGCGCCTCTTGATTGGCCAGCTGCATCACCAAGCAAGCTCGATCAGTAAAGCGTTCATACATTCCAGCCGTCTCCGTTCCTGCGAGTTCAGGCTGGTCGTGCTCGTCGCGCAGCAGCTCGGCGAACTTGCGGCGGGCGTCGTGCAGCAGCCGGCGTAAAGTCGCGGCGGAGATAGGGCCACCCGTGTGTCTGGCTAACACCTCCGCGAGTTCCTGGGACCTGGCCTGGGGATTGGCAGCCCGCAGGCGGAGCAAGGTAGAATAAGGGTGCTCCGGGTGGGCAGCCTCGTAGGCATCCAGCCGGGCCCAGGTTCTGGTCTGAAGCTCGCTCATCTCGACACCCTCCCTTCGCCGAATGTCACGCTCAGCGGTCGGCTCACGCGGAGACGGGCGCTGAGGCTCCAGCTATCTTATTCGCGTGGCCGGTCTGCTAGAGCTTATGGATACTCATGAAGGTTCTTGAAGCACACTTGAAGGAGAGAGCACTTAGCCGCTTGCTCCTTCGCACGCTTACCACGAGGGTTGCCGGCTTCCGCCTTCGCCTCCATCAACGCCGGATTCCGAAGCCGGGCAGAATAGAATCGCTATTATTCTCTTTTCAATTCCTTCTTCATCACCTCGACGGCCTTGAGCAGCTGCGTATCGCTGCTCTTGGCCAGTTCCTCCGCAGTCAACTTCGCGTCCGCTTCCGGCATCACGGGGGAGGCGTCCTTCGGCAATGACACCTCGATGTCGGGCGTGATGCCCTTGTGCCAGATTTGCCGTCCCTTGGGCGTCAGCCATTCGCTGATGGCCAGCAAGACCGCCGAGCCGTCGCTGAGCGTGAATTCTCCCAGCACCGTGCCGGTGCCGAAGGTGCGCGTGCCGATCAGCTTGCCGCGCTCGTGGTCCTGAATGGCGCCGGCGAAAATCTCGGACGAACTGGCCGAGCCTTCATCGATCAGCACGCAGAGCGGAATGTCCTGCGCGATACCGTTGCCCTCCGTCTGTTCCGCCGTCGTGTTGCCTTTGGCGTCTTTTTGAAGAAACACTACCTGACCCGGTTTGAGGAACTCACCGGTCACTTTCACCGCCTGCTCTTTCAACCCGCCGGGGTTGCCGCGCAGGTCGAGGATCAGCGCCTTGGCTCCTTGCTTGCGGGCCGCCTCAAGGGCCGCCCGCAGCTGGTCGTCGGTGTGCTGGCCGAAATTGCGGATGGCCACGTGCGCGATCGCCGTGCCCGGCAGCATGTGCCAGGCCACGTCCGGCACCTCGACGCGGGCACGCTTGATGTCCAACTCGACCGGCCCCGGTGGAGAGCCGCGCAGGACCGTGAGATGCACCTCACTGCCGGCCGGCCCGGTGATGCGCTTCACCAACTGTTGCAGGGGCAGCCCCTGCACGTCCTTGCCGTCCACTTTGACGATCTCATCGCCCGGCTTCAGTCCGGCGGCGCGGGCCGGCGACTTCGGCAGCGTGTACAGAATCGTCGGCCGCTGCTTGCGCATGCTGATGCTCGCGCCGATGCCGTACAGTTCGCCCTGGAGGTTCTCCTTCAGCTTCTGCACTTCTTCTTTCGTCAGGTAGGTGGTGTGGCCGACGTCGCCGAGCGAGGCGAGCATGCCGAGGATGGCGCCTTGCGTCATGCGGTCATCCTTGACGTTCTCCTGATCGACGTAGCGCTCATGGACCAGGTGCCAGGTTTCCCAGAAGGGCCGGAAGGTTTGCTGAACACCGGGCGGCGTCTGTCCGTGTCCGCCCGGCAGCCAGCCGCGCCGCTCGACCTGCACGCCCAGGGCGAACGCCACTAGCAAACAGAGCACGAGGAGAAGACGCCTGCGACGCACGGAGTGGGGATCATACATGTCTCATCAGTCCTGCGGCCGAGGGTTGAGCGAGCGAGTGGTGCTTCTATCAGGATGATAGAGGAGGTCTGCTCTCATCGCAGCAGGAATTTTGAAGATGGGGATGCGAGCCTCTACACGAGGACCGTTAGGCCGAAAGCCGGGACGCGAAATTCGCTCTCCTTCACGCCATATTGCCGCAGGCTCCGGCGCAATTCCTCAATGGGCGCGTCGATGGATTCGTCGGTCAACTGAAAGGTGCCGAAGTGCATTCCGATACTGAAGCGCGGGGCGAGATCCAGATGCGCTCGCACCGCCTCCTCCGGGTTCATGTGGGCCGCCTGCATCAGCCAGCGCGGCTCATACGCGCCGATCGGCAGCAGAGCGAGATCCAGGCGCCCCAGACGACGGGCGATCTCCTGGAAATGATCGTCGTACGCGCTGTCTCCGGCGAAAAACACGCGCTTGGTTCCGGCCGTCAGGACGAAGCCACCCCAGAGGGTGCGCAGACGATCGAACAGACCGCGCCGGCTGAAGTGACGGGCCGGTGTCATCGTCACCTGCATCCCGCCGAGCGCCGGAAACGTCTGCCACCAGTCCAACTCCTCGACGCGCGACAGGCCGCGCTTGCGCAGGTAACACCGGTTGCCCAGGCCGGTGAGGAACAACGGATCGAAGCGCTGCTGCAGACGGCGCAGCGTCGCCAGGTCCATGTGGTCGTAATGATTGTGGCTGACCAGCACGAGATGAAGGGGCGGAAGAGCGTCGAAGTCCAGGCCCGGCCGGCGGACGCGGCGCGGCCCCGCCCACCTAACGGGACTGGCGCGGTCCGACCACACCGGATCGGTCAGCACGTTCACCCCGTCGAACTGAAGCAGGAACGTCGATTGGCCGACGAACGTGGCCGCGATCCGGTGCGGCTCCGGGACGGCCTGCGGACGCGGCGGAATCGGATCGTCGATCCACTTCGGCCAGCGCGCCGGCCGTCGGCTCGCCATCCAACGCAGGACGTGCCACACCCGATGGCCGTACTCCCGAGCCGATGGGTTGAAATAGCGCCGGCCGTCGAAGTGGCTGGATTCACCAAGGGGATCTCGATTCATCTCCATCGCCTTGTCTCGATCTCAAATCCATCATCCGGTAAGGCCGCTGCAAGCGCGGTCGAGATGGCGCGCCCGACCACGCCTTCTCTTACCATTTTATCCGCGAATGGAACGCGGGAACGAGGAGCCGAGAGAAGGCGATGAAGGGAGTTGGTTCGCGGCAGGTCAGATGCGCGGTCTGCTCGACAGCAGATAGGCCGAGATGAGAATCGCCAACACGAACGCGACGGCCACCAGCAGCGAGGGGTGCGCCGGCAGGTGACTCCACGCCGCGCGCAGCGACAGCGACGCCAAATCTCCGCGCAGCGAACGCAAGAGCGCGGGCAGCCAGAAACGGCCGGAGTTCCAGTACCACAGGGCCAGGCCGATCGGACTCAGCAAAAGCAGCAGCAGGCCGACGCATTGGCGAACCGTCCAGGGAACCTTGCCACCGTTCAGTTCCAACTCGATCTGCTTGCAGCGCCGCAGCAGGGACGCGAGCATGTCCGGCTCGGTGTGGACGAAGGTCTGCAAATTGAGCCACGGCTGGACGAGCGAAAGCACCTCCTGATAGAACGCGCGGGCTTCGGCCGACGCGGCGGACTCATGGGCCGAACGACACGCTTGCAGCAACGAAGTGTGAACGGTTCGATACTCGTCGGCGTTGACGCGGGAAGGCCCGCGCCCCACGAGCATGGTTTCGACGAGGGCAGTCCATCGCCGCCACAATCGGCGCAGCACCGCCTCGACGGACTGCCGTCCTCGCGCGGGGTCGGTGTTCGCCGGTGGGGCGGATATTGCCGCGGCGGCTCCTTCGTGAAACGTGTCGTCGGCATCGTCCCTTGCGGCGGGCGGTGGAACTTTCTTCAGCTTCAGCGCTTCGGCGGTGACGGCCTCGGTGTCTTGCGGTTGCGAAAGCGTCAGCGTGTCGCGCGTCTGTTGCCGGCGCGCGTCGCCGGGAGCGTACTTCCAGAGTGGTTCCAGCAGGTTCGGTTCCGATTCCTCCTGCGGGTGCGACGACAGCGGAAACACCTCGACGCGGTCGAGCTTGCGTGTCAGCTTCGGATCGTCCGGCAGCGATCGGTCGTTCGGGACCGCTTTCGGTCGCGGGGCGATCCACGGCTCCAGATCCCGCGCCAGTTCGGCCGGGGTTTGATAACGGTCGCTCGGGTTCTTGGCCATCAGACGCCGAACGACGGCGGCGACGGCCGGAGGCACTTCGGGACGCACTTTCTCTAACGGCTCCGGCTCGTCCATCAGGTGCTTGATGAGTTTTTCCATGGCGTTCTCGCCGGGGAAGGGAACCCGACCGGCCAGCGTGAAATAGAAGACGCAGCCCAAGCTGTAAAGGTCGGAGCGAATGTCGGCGGCGTGGATGTCGCGCGATTGCTCCGGGGCGATGTAATCGGGCGTGCCCAAAACCTCGGCCTCGCCGCGCAGGGCGATGGTGTCGCCCTTGGTCTTGCCGTGCAGCCGAGCGAGGCCGAAATCCACGATTTTGACCAATGCGTCGGGGTGCCGTTCGCCGTCGGGATGTGGAAGGAGCAGGTTGTGCGGCTTGATGTCGCGATGCACCATGCCCTTCTCGTGGGCGTGCTGCAAACCCAGGGCGGCCTGGCGCATCAGGACGCAGGCTTGCTCGATCGGCAGCGAGCCGTCCCGCTTCACCAAGGCGTCCAGCGTCACACCCTGAACGTACTCCATAACCAGAAAGTGCAGCCCGTCCGCCTCGTTGGCGTCGTAGGCCATCACGATATTGGGATGGGCCAGGTGCGTGCTGGCCCGCACCTCGCGGCGAAACCATTCGACGGCGACCGGATCGCGAACCAGATCCGCCGCGATGACCTTGACGGCGACCACCCGTCCCATGATGGTGTGCAGCGCCTTGTAAACGCGCCCCATGCCGCCGCGGCCCAGTTCGTCGAGAAGTCGATATTGACCCAGGGCCAACGGCTGGGTGTCGCCGGAGCATACCTGCCGGGCCTGGAACGAGGTGAGCACGCCCTCCTTGACGAGGGCGTCGGCGATGCTCTGCGTCGGATCGGCGTCGCCGAATCGGCTCGCCGCCTGCGCCAACTCGGATTCGGTCAGCAAGCGGCTTTGCCGTAATCGCTCGAAGAAAGCGGCGCGTTCCACGACTGGCTCCCTGGGTTTCCGGCCTACAAGGAGTATAGAACGAAAAATCACCCGCCTCGGTCGCTTTCACTTCATGCGCGAAAAGATGGCGAGGATCTGGAAGGCGGCCGGGCCGAGGATGACGATGAAGATGGCCGGGAAGATGCACAGAAGCGTGGGGAAGAGGATCTTGACCGCCGCCTTCTGGGCCAGTTCCTCGGCGCGCTGTTGGCGCTGTTGGCGCAGCGTGTCGGCGTGGATGCGCAGCGCCTTGACGACGCTGGTGCCGAAGCGCTCGCTCTGGATGAGGACCGAGGCGAGATTGCGCATCTCCTCCAGATCGGTGCGCGCGGCCAGCTTCTGAATGCCTTCGCCGACGGAGACGCCGAGCATCATTTCGCGCTGCACCAGGTCCATCTCGACGCCCAGCAGCGGATGCGCGGAGTGCAATTCCGCAGTGATGCGCTGCAAGCCCCCGGTCAGACTGACGCCGCCCTCGACGCACAGCACCAGCATGTCCAGGGCGTCGGGCAAGGCGCGGCGCAGACTGATCTGACGTTTTTTTTTGCGATAATCCAGCCACAGTCCAGGAACGATCATCCCCGCGCTGATGCCCACGATGCCGGCAAAAACGGCGCGGAGGGGCGACAGCAACCCCGTGACGGCGAGGGCGACCGTAAGCAGAAGCGGAACGACCATGAGCAGCAACTTCACGCCCAGAAGCAACGGCAGGGCGTTGCGGTCGTAAATGCCGGCCTCAAGGAGCCGTTGTCGCAGCCGGCCGCGCTGCGCTTCGTTGGTCGGCAACAGCGGCGTGCCCACATTGGGCAGTCGGGACAGCAGCAGTTTGCTCAATCCACCCTTGCTCGGCCGTTCGCGCGGCGTTCCTCCCAGGCCGCGCATGCGTGCCTCGGCTTGCCAGATGTCGCGGTTGCGCCAGATGAAGAACGCCAGCACGAGTCCGCTCGTGGCCAGAAATACCAACATGCTGATCCAGCCTTTGTCGAGCATCCAATACGGCCTCGCATTGGGATCTCTCGACTAGCCCGGAGCGCCAGCGACGGGCGCCCGTCGCTGGCGCTCCGGGCTAGTCGAGAGATGCGATCTAAAAATCAAACTGGATGATCTTGCGTATCCACAGCGCTCCCACAATCATCGACGCGATCATGGCGGCCAGCAAGCCGGTATGCTCAAGCAGCACGTCGGCATAGGGTCGATTGATAAGTCGCATCACGAAGAACATGACCGGCGGCAGCACCAGAAGCACGACCGCTTGCAAACGTCCCTCGGCCGTCAGGGTGCGGACGTGGTTGCGCAACCGTACGCGCTCGCGGACCAGGGTGGCGAGGCGCTCCAGCACCTCCGACAGATTGCCGCCGGTTTGCCGCTGGATCATCATGGCCATCACGAAAATTTTCACCTCCAGGACGCCCGTGCGCCGAGCCAGATCGCGATAGGTCGCATCCGGCAACAGACCGAGGTTTTGCTGCTCCTGACAGAAGGCGAACTCACCGGCGATGGGCGGCTCCAACGATTCGGCGACGGCCTGAAACGCCTGCGGCACCGAATGGCCCGAACGCAGCACGCGGGCCATCAGGTCGAAGGCGGCGGGCAACTGCGCCAGCAGGCGATTGTGGCGGCCCTTCTGTCGATGGCGGACGTAAAACAGCGGCGCGGCGGCGAGACAGACTAACCCGATTGCGGCCGGCACCGGACCGCCGACGAACAGGCCTAGCGCGGCACCGGCCAGCGCCGCTCCGATCGAAATCATGGCCAGCTGCCGCAGCGTGAGCGGCAGATCGGATTGCGCCAGCATCGTTTGCAGACGCGCGCGCAGGTCGGCGCGCTCCGGCTCCGTCAGCGGCGCGTCGAGGTTGGGGAGATGGTCGGGAGCGATTTCGTTGAGATCGAACTGGTTGACGCTCTTGAACAGGTTGGCGCGCGGCGTGGACCTGATTTCGGGTTTCTGGAACTCGCTCTCGACACGCCGGCGGGCGCGGAAGGAATCGCGCTGGCGCAGGTCTTTCCAGATGGAATAGCCCGCCGCGACCCCAAGACTGGCGGCCAGGAACATCAGCACCAATAACAGCGACAAGCCCACGAAAATGTCTCCACACAATATCAACCTGGCGAGCCGGGAGCGTAAGCGACCGGAGTCCTCCGGTCGCTTACGCTCCCGGCTCGCCAAAAATTGGCGCTAGGCGCTGGCGCTGGTGAGAATGCGACGCTCGAACAGCGACAAGGGCAGTTCCACGCCGCAGGAGGCCAGGCGGTCAAGGTAGTGCGGCCGCAGGCCGGTCGTGTGGAAATAGCCCTGCGCCCGCCGCTGCTCATCCACGCCGGTTTGCTTAAAGGCGAAAAGGTCGTGCATCACCAGGTTCTCTCCGTCCATGCCGGTGACTTCGGAAATCTTCACCACCTTGCGCGCGCCGCCGGAAAGGCGCGTGGCTTGCACGATGATGTGGATCGCCGAGGCGATCTGCTTGCGGATGACCCACATCGGCACATCGAAGCCGGCCATGCCGACCATCATTTCCAGCCGGCCCAGGGCGTCGCGCGTGTCGTTGGCGTGGATGGTCGTCAGCGAGCCTTCGTGACCGGTGTTCATGGCTTGCAGCATGTCCAGCGCCTCGGGACCGCGGCACTCGCCGATAACGATGCGGTCGGGCCGCATGCGCAGAGCGTTGCGAACCAGATCGCGCGTCGTCACCTCGCCGACGCCCTCGACGTTGCGCGGACGGGTTTCCAACCGCCCGACGTGCGGCTGCTGCAAGCGCAGCTCGGCCGCGTCCTCGATGGTGATGACGCGCTCGTCGTGCGGAATGTAGGCCGACAGGGCGTTGAGCAGCGTCGTCTTGCCGCTGCCGGTCCCGCCCGAAATAAGAATGTTCAGCCTGGCCCGCACGCATGCCGACAGAAACGCGATCATTTCCTCTGTCAGCGCTCCCTTTTGGGCCAAATCGTTGGCCAGCAGCGGCCGAACCCCGAAGCGCCGGATCGACACCAGGGCGCCGTCGAGCGCCAGCGGCGGAATGATGGCGTTGATACGACTGCCGTCGGACAGCCGGCCATCCACCATCGGACTCGTTTCGTCCACGCGCCGCCCGACCTGGCCGACGATGCGCTGGATGATGTTCAGAAGATGGCGAGCGTCCGTGAAAGCGACGTCGGCGCGCTCCAGCCGGCCGTTGCGCTCGACGTAGACGACGTTATGGCCGTTGATGAGGATGTCGCTGATGGTCGGGTCGGCCATGAGCGGTTCGAGCGGTCCCAGGCCGAACGTCTCGTCGAGAACCTCCGCGACGAGGCGCTCGCGCTCGGCGCGGTTGAGCAGATTGGAGCTGCGCTGGCTCAGCTCCTCGGCCATGCGGCGCACTTCGGAGCGCAGCTCATCGCGGCTGATGGAGCCGAGGACGGAGAGATCCATGCCGGCGATCAGCTGTTGATGCAGCTGGGCCTTCAGGCGCCGGCGATCGTCCAGCACCTGCGACGGGCCGCGGCGAACGTCCTCGATGTCGGTCCACGATTCGCCTTCCAGGGCGGTGATGTCCTCGGCGGAACTGCGGGGCATGGGATTGTCACCTGATTCGGGCAGCCGCATGCGGCGTAGCGGGCGGGACGCCCGCGCTCCGGAGCGCGGGCGTCCCGCCCGCTACGCCGCAAGCGGCTGAGGTTATCCATGAAACACGGCCAGCCAACCATTCACGCCGCGAACCGCTTGCTTCCCACTCGACGACTTGCCGTCGGGCTTGGTCAAACTGTTGGCCAGCTGCACGATGCACTGCGATACCTTGGCCGAGGGCGAGCGGAACACGGCCGGCTCACCGGCGTTGTTGGCGGCGTTGATCGTTCGCGGATCGTCGGGAACGAGGTAGGGGATTTTGCGGCCCAGCGCCTCCTCGGCTTGCGACAGCGGCAACTCCTTGGCTTGACCGTAGCGGTTGATGACCAGCTGCACGCGATTGCCGCCGATGCCGGCCTGCTCCAGACAGTCGAGGATGCGGCGCGTGCTTCGCAAGGAGGTGAAGTCGAGGCGCAGCACCAGCAGGATGATGTCGGCTTGCCGCAGCACCACCACCTGCTCCTCATGGAAGCAATCTTCCAAGTCCACCACGGCGAACGGAAAACTGTCTCGCGCCAGGTTGAGCGTCTTGTGAACGCCCTGGGGGGTGACCAGGCGGATGTCCTCGTACATCTGCGGCGGGGCCAGCAGATGGATGCCGCTCGTGTGGGCCGCCAGGGCGCTCTCGAACATGGCCCGGTCCATGCGAGCGGCGTTGAGACACAGGTCGGCAAGGTTGTGCGCCGGCTTCAGGTCGAGCAGGGCAGCGAGGTCGCCGACGCCCGGCTTGAGGTCGATGAGGGCGCAGCGAGCGGCGTCGCGCGCCAGCACTCCCGACAAATTGACCGCCAGCGTGCTGGCACCCGTGCCGCCGGAGGCGCCCAGCAGGGCCAGCAGTTGGCCGGCCGGCTGCCGCGTCCCTTCTTCCTTGAGCTGCAAGCGCCGCGCCACCGAATCGAACTGCTTCTCCAGGTCGGTTTCGTCGAGGTAGTGATCGGCGCCCTCGTGCAGCGCCCGCAGGATGAGCTTGGAATCGGAGGCGTGTCCGACGGCGAGGACGGGACCGGACACGCACGCGCGGATCTTCCGCAGCAGCGTCAGGGCGCGGTCGGGAAAGGGCGACAGGACGACGACCAACAGGCTCGTCCGGCTGCGCGCCAGCACTTCCTCGGCCTGGTCGAAGGAAACCAGCGCCGGGGCCAGGCAGTTGAGGCGGGCCTGCAACATCTCGCGCAGCTGGAGGGCCAACGAGTGCGAGGTGTTATGGATAAGCACCGCGACTTGCATGAGACGTCCTCAATCCGCGCATCGACATGCCGGTTCGCCTCTCCGCCGTCCGTCGTCCGTCGTGGGAGCCGGCCCCGAAGAGTCTGGCGAGTCGTCCGTGCACCCTTGCACGGTCTGTCGGGTGTGAAAACGGTCGGCCATTCGTTGCCGAGCCTCATTAGCTCCGCGCACACTGGTACCTGTGGAGCGCTATGAGTCTCATAGTTCATGGTGGGAAGCGAGTCAAATGCGCATCGCGGTTAGGCCGTCGGACGGTCGATACAAAACGGATTGATTTGCTTCCTCTCGAAATGTGACCTACTTTTCAGACGGCACTCTCCCGAGCGTTCCGGAGTCCCACATGCGCCAACGTATTCCGCCGCGGAGGCAAGCTCTTCGCCCCGGTTCGTCGGCCGTCGAGTTGGCGCTACTGCTGCCGCTGCTGGGCCTGCTTTTTTTGACCGCCGTGGACTTCGCCCGCCTTTACTACCACTACACCATCATCACCAACTGCGCCCGCAACGGCGCCCTGTACGGCAGCGATCCCACCGCCGCCGCGGAATCGCCTTACCTGACCTTGAAGGCCGCCGCCCAGGCCGATGCCCAGAACAATAATCTCAATCCCCTGCCAAGTGTCTCCTCAAGCAACGGCACCGACGACTCCGGCAACCCCTACGTCGAGGTGACGGTCAGCTACGCCTTCCAAACCATCAGTAATTACCCCGGTCTGTCCAACCCGATCAATCTGACGCGCACGGTGCGGATGCGTGTCGTGCCCGCCACTCCGAATTGACAGGAGAACGTCCATGTTCCGCCGTCCCGCCCGCCGCCGACGCGGTTTCGCCTTCGCCGAATCGGCCATCGTGCTGCCGACCTTGTTGTTCCTCATTTTCGCCACCGTCCTCGGCGGCTACGGTGTGTTCCGCTATCAGCAGATCGCCATGCTGGCCCGCGAAGGGGCGCGTTACGCCTCGGTGCATGGCGGGCAATATCAACAGGAAACCGGCAACACGGCGGCCACCGCCCAGGACGTTTACAACAACGCCATCGCCCCCTATGCCACCAGTCTCGACCTGTCGCAGCTGTCGTACTCCGTGACCTGGAAGAACAGCAACATGCCCTTCAGCATGAGCCGGGAATACGAGAAGCCGACGGGGAACACCGTGACGGTCACGGTCAGCTACAAGTGGTTCCCCGAAGCCTACCTGGTGGGACCGATCACCCTGAGCAGCACCTCCACGGTGCCGATGTCCTACTGAGTTGTCCGGGCACGAGAGATTCGCCATGCGCTTGTCGCTCCATCCCTCACCGACGCGGGACGGCGGCGTGACGCCGTTAACCGTGCTGTCGCTGTCGCTGTTGGTGTCCGTCGTCGCCGTCGCCGTCGATGGCGGCGCCTTGTTCGAGCATCGCCGTCACGTTCAGGCCGCCGCCGACGCCGCCGCCCTGGCCGCCGCCGCCGACCTGTTCGCCAACTACCCGACCAACCAGGGAGCGGACCCAAAAGGAACAGCCGCCGCCAGCGCCCTGGCCAACGCCGCAGCCAACGGCTTCAGCAACGACGGCGTCCAGTCCACCGTCACCGTCAACCTCTCGCCGCAGAATTATCAGGGCGGATCGAAGGCCGGCCAGCCGGTGCCGGCCGGCTACGTCGAGGTGATCGTTCAGTACAACGCCGGACGGACGTTCAGCAGCATCTTTAGTTCGGGGTCCATCCCAGTCCGCGCCCGCGCCGTGGCGCGCGGCCAGTGGACGCCCCTCAGCAACCTCGTGACCTCGTTCAGCCTCACCGCGTCCGCCGCCGTCTCCGTCAGCGGGCTTGCCGGGTTGTCCATCAACGGCGCGATGCAAGTCAATTCGCGTTCCACTACTGCCGTCAGCCTCACCGGCACCGCCGGACTCAGCACTTCGCAGATCACGCTCAACCCCTCCAGCGGCGGCGGCCTGATCGCTTCCATCGAGTCGTTCTTGAGCGGCCTCGGCAAGACGTCGCCCACCATCACGACCAACCCGTCCACCCCCGACCCGCTCCGCTACTTGTCCGCTCCCGACCTCGTGCAGCTGGGGCTTTCGACGCAGGGCACGAACCTGGTGATCGGCAATACCAACACGGACCTCTATCCGGGCGTCTACAACGGCGGCATCACGGTGAACGGCTCGGCCACGGTGACACTGCACGCCAACGCTGATGGCACACCGGGAATCTATTACTTGCAAGGAGGAGGATTTGCCCTTTCCAGCACCGCCAAGATCCAAACGGCCTCCACGGAGACGGCCGGAGTGATGATCTACAACGACTGGCAATCCAGCAGCGACGCCATCAGCGTGTCCGTGCTGGCCGGCTTGCAGCTCACGCCGCCAACCAGCGGCATTTACAAGGGCATCAGCATCTTTCAGAAGCGCGGCACGTTCTCCAGTTCGGGTCCGGCGGTCAGCATCGGCGGACTGGGAGCCATCAACGTCACCGGCTTGATCTACGCCGCCCATGCGAACGTGAATTTGAGCGGCCAATCGAGCACCAACGTGATGGCCGGCGCCGTTCTCGCCGATACGCTGAACGTCAGCGGCTTGGCGGTGGTGAACATCAACCCCGGCAGCAGCCCCGTCGCCTGTACGCGCCTCTATGGTTTGGTGGAATAAGCGGCGCTTCAGCGCACCAGGCCGCGCTGCCGCAGATAGGTCAGCACCAGTCGATCGAACGGCACTTGATTGCTGGTGAACAGGCAGGTCACGCCGCGGCGCGTGCAGAAGTCGTGCAGGGCGGCGCGGTAGGCGGCCAGGTTCTGCTTGTAGCGCCGCAGCAGCGGGCCGCTGACGGTGATCTCCGCCACGTCGGCGTCCTCCACGTCCACCAGCCGCAAATCGCCCGTGATCTCCGGCTCGATCTCCTCCTGCGACAAAATCTGAATCACGTATACATCCATCTGGCGGGCGACGAGGTAGCGCAGCGCCTCCTCGTAACCGCCCTTGTCCATGAAGTCGCTGAGGACGACGACGATGCCCTTGCCGCTGGATTTGATGCTGAAGCTGCGCAACGATTGGGCCAGGTCGCTCGGCCCTGCCGCCTCGATCTTGGTGAGGAAATCGAGCAGCCGCCACAGACTGCGCCGGCCGCGCAGCGCCGGCATCGTTTGCGTCAAGCGTTCGTTGAACGCCTCGACGACGACGCGATCGAGGTTGACCAGGCCGATGAAGCCGAGCGCCGCCGCGATCTGCTTGGCGTAGTGCAGCTTCGTCGGCGTGCCGAAGTCCATCGATAGGCTGTTATCGAGCAGGATGTAGAAGTGTAGGTCTTCCTCTTCCATGAACAGCCGCAAAAAGAGGCGGTCGAGGCGAGCATAGAGGTTCCAATCGAGGAAGCGCAGATCGTCGCCGACGACGTAATTGCGATAGTCGGCGAACTCGACGCTCTGTCCCTTGCGTTTGCTGCGCCGCTCGCCCTTCATGCGACCGAGGAAGATTTTGCGCGATACCAGTTCGAGCTGTTCGAGGCGGGCCAGGAACTGAGGTTCGAGCAGAGGCGGCGCAGCATCGGGCATGAGATCAACTCCGGGGATCGAGAACCAGCGAAAAATCGGGCAGGAGCTTCGTGGTGTACGTATCGCCTGGACCATACTCCAGGAGTCGCCAGCGGCCGCGATAGCGGCGGCGCACTTGCAGGCGCAGTTGTTCGGGATCGTCGCGGGTATCGAACAGCCAGTATTCCTTGATGGACGGCACCCGCAGATAGAGCTCGACGTTGCGGACGAGATCCTTGTCGGGATCGTCGAGGGACAAGACCTCGGCAACGAGGATCGGGCTAACATCCTGCCAGCGAACGGAAGCCCAAGGAAGTTCGAGCGGAAAGTCGCGATAGGCGGCCACGTCCGGCTCGGGATTGGTCACTCGCCGGCGTCCGGGAACGAAGACACGGGCTTTGTTGCTCGCGAAGTTAAGGACATCCGGATAATAGTGCGCGTAGAGTTTGAGTTTGAAGTAGACCCAATCCTCCACGCGGTTTTCCGGCAGATTTGGCACAGGCGACACGTAGAGTTTCCCATCAATGAGTTCGTATTGGTAGCCTTCGAGGGAACGGGCGGCCAGGAACTCTTCCAGGGTCATCGGTCGGCCATGATCGGCCGGCCCCAGTTTTTTCAACGCGGTGGACATGCGCTCCTCTCCTTTACGCCTTGACGGTCGCGGCCACGTCGGATCCCTTCTCCTTGACGTCATTGAGAATTTGCAGCAACACCGCGTCCGTGGCCACGTTCTCCGCCTGCGCCTCGAAATTGAGCAGGATACGATGGCGCAGACTCGGCAGATACACGCGGCGGATGTCCTCGAAGCTGACGTTGTAGCGTCCTTCGAGCAGCGCCCGCACCTTGGCCGCCAGCACCAGCGCCTGCGCCCCGCGTGGACTGGCGCCGCAGCGGATGTACTTGTTCGTATCGGGCACCGCGAACTCGCCGCCCGGATGCGTCGCCAGCACCAGGCGAATGGCATAGTCCTGCACCGGCGGCGCCACGAGCACTTCGCGCACCAGCTGTTGCCAGCGGCGGATCTCGTCGCCGTCCATCACCTTCTCGGCGGTCGGCCAGTCGCCGCGCGTGGTGCGGTCGAGGATTGTCGCCATCTCGGCCCGGCCGGAGTAGTTGACGATCAGCTTGAAAAAGAAGCGATCGAGCTGTGCCTCCGGCAGCGGATACGTTCCCTCTTGCTCGATGGGGTTCTGCGTCGCCATGACGAAGAACGGCTCTTGCAGCCGGTGGATGGTTCCGCCGACGGTGACGCTGTGTTCCTGCATGGCTTCGAGCAGGGCGGACTGCGTTTTCGGCGTCGCCCGGTTGATCTCGTCGGCCAGCACGATCTGCGCGAAGATCGGGCCGGGTTGGAAGCTGAAATGGCGTTTGCCGTCGGCCGCCTCGGTGATGATGTTGGTGCCGATGATGTCCGACGGCATCAGGTCCGGCGTGAACTGAATGCGATTGAATCCCAGGTTGAGCACCTGACTGAGCGTGCGGACGAGCAGAGTTTTGCCGAGTCCCGGCACGCCTTCGAGCAGGGCGTGCCCGCCGACGAATAAGCAGGTGAGGACGCCATGAACGATGTCGGTATGGCCGACGATGACCTTGCCGATTTCCTGCTGAACGCGGCCGTAGGCCTTGCGGAACTCCTCGGCACGCTGCTGCATCGAAGCTGCGGATGTCATGATTCCTCGTTCGGAAGAGTTATAACAGAAGAAGGACTAACCACAGAGTCACAGAGAACACAGAGAAGAAAAGAAGAGAGAAAAAAACATCCGATCGAATCATTAAGTTCCTAGTTCTGTTTTTTTGTGTTCTCTTCTCGGCGTTTTCTTCTCTGTGTTCTCTGTGACTCTGTGGTTAGTCCTTCTTCTCTTCGCCGTCTTTCTTTCGTTCTTCCAGCGCCTTCTTCTTCGCCCTCAGTAATCGACTGGCATAATCGCCCGCCTCCGGCTCCGGCTGCGCCGCCCCCAGCGAGGGCGCGGCGGGTTGCGCTCCCGGAGGCGCGGCCGGCGGCGGAGAGCTGGTAGCGTCCGCGCCGAGCGGCAGACCGCCAGACGGTATCACATCGCTCTCGAAGCGCTGTATCGCCCGCCCTTGTGCCAATCCTCCGCCCACGGGCCGGCGCATCTGCAAGCGATCGACTTCCTCGGTGCGTCTCGGCTCCGGCACCGGCAGGCCGCGAAGCCGCGCCCACACATAGCGCGCGCGCTCGGCCATGCGCTCCGGCTCGACCGCCAGTCGGCGCACGGCCACGTCGGCGAGCAACAGCACCGCCGCGAGATACACCAGCCAATACCACAACGGCAGCAAACTCTTGACGCGCTCCGGCGCGGGCCGAAACACCGCGCCCGACTTCGCCGCGTCGGCCAGCAGGATCTCGTCCTCCTCGAAGCTGCGTCCTCCCGTCAACTCGCGCAGGCGCTCCAGCAGCGGCGTATTGCTCCGCAACTCGGCGAACTCCGGCGAATACGGCAGCGTCACGCCGGCGCGAACGCTATCGACGCCCTCCTCGATCTCGTGTTCCTTGCCGTCGCGGCCCTTCACCTTCTTCGTCCGCACCGCCTGGGCATTGAGGAAATACGAACCCGACTCCTCGGCCTTGACCTCCGCCTCGTACTGTCCGCTGTTGGTCTGCACGAATTTCAGCTCGCGCTGCTCGGCCGGCTCGTCGCCCTTGCCGGCCGGCGGCGTGATGCCGCCGCGCAATTTCAAATGAATGTCCGGTTGATTGTCGTCGGTGCGGGCATCGACCAGGATGCGGATTTTGCCGTCGCGGAACTCGGTGGTCATATTCAGCCGCCGGCTCTCGGTCGGCCGCAGCGACCAGTCGATGACCTGCTCCCAGAACTTGCCGTACAGTCCGCCCTGCCCGCCGCCGGCCTGCGTCCAATCGCGCGACCAGAATTTCGGATCGCCGGCATCGCTGGTGAACGCCACCGCCTTGCCCAGACCATAGTGCCAGTACGCCAAGAGCGGAAAATCCTGCTCGGCGAAGCGCGGCGTCTGCATGGACACTTCCACTAGCGGCGACGCCTTGGGCGTGGTGCGCACGAAGCCGCGCAGCTGCGGCACCTGCTCCGGCAGTCGATCCGTCGGGCCGCTGCGAAACAGCACGATCGGCGTAAAGCGCCGCTCATGCACGAACGATTGACTGACCAGCCGCGATTCCTTGATGTAGATGGCCGGGAGTTGCCGCGGATCTTTGACCGAGTACGCCCGGCCGCCGGTCGCCTTGGCGATGGCGGCCATCTTCTGGTCCTCGTTGGCCCCGTGGCAGGCGACGCCGACCGTCGTCACCGTCACCTTGTCCTTCTTCATGCCCGCCAGCAGGGCCGGCGTGTACTGCGGATCGCCGTCGCTGATGACGATGACGTGCTTGGTGGCCAGCTCCTTCTTCGGGTCGATGAGGGCTTGATGGGCCATCTGCAAGGCGGTGTCGAATTCCGGCATGTCGCCGGGCGTCATCTTGTCGATCTGAGCGAGGATGTTCGCCTTGTTGCCCGCGATCGCTTGCAACGGAATGTGCCACTTGGTTTGGAAATCGTAGTACAGGACGCCGACCTCATCGCTCGGTCCCAGTCGTTCCACGGCGAGTTTGGCGATCTTTTTTTGCCACAAATTGCCGTCGGCCATCTCTGAGGCGTGCATGATTAGCACCAGCCCGCCCTTGCCGAGAACCTGCAACGATTTGATCTCCGAGTCCACCGGCAGCGCCTTCTCGACCGGCGTGTTCTGCCAGCCGCCAGCCCCATAGCTCTCCGGCCCGCCGATCATGACCAGTCCGCAACCCTGATCGTGCGTGTTGCTGCGGATCACTTCCTGCTGCTCCTCGCTGACCTGATCGGCGGCGACGTTGGCCAGCACGACGCAATCGAAATTGCTCAGGAACACGGCCAATTTATCGCGGTCCTTGTAGCGGTCCAGCAGGGCGACCGGCTCGGCGACGATCTTGAACTTGCCCTGTCCCGCCTCGCGCAGCCGATCGACCAGGAAGAGGTGATCGCCGCCCTTGCCCTCCAGGATGAGGATGCGCCGCTGGCCGCGCGCCACGACATGTGTCGCCGCCCGGTTGTTCTGCACGCGGTCGCCCGGCAATTCGCGCTTCAGCACCTCGCCCTTGTCGTCCTCGACGCGCTCCGGCAAAAACTCGGCCTCGTAACTGTACGAGCGCTGCTCGTCGGTCAGCTTGCGCGTGAAGGTGATGACGTTCAGCCCGCGCCGCAGGGCGACGACGCGCGTCTCCATCGCCGGCGCCTTCTGCCCCTCGATGATCTGCTTGAGGATCACCCGGCCGACGACGACGTTGGGATTGTGACTGCGGATCAGCACGCGCACCGGCACGCGCGCGCCTTGCTCGATGACCGGCGGCGCTTCGACGCGCTCGACCAGCACCTCGTCCTCATTGGTCTGTCCGGCGGCCAACGGCAGTACGTCGATCTCGACGCCGAGCGTCTTGGCGAGGCGAGCCTGCTCCTCGGCGTTGCCGAGGTTCTCGTTGCCGTCGCTGATGAGGACGATACGTTTGCCGGTGTCGTCGGCGAAGGAGGCCATCGCCAGCTTCAGCGCGGCGGCGATGTCGGTGTAATTGCCGTCCGTCGCCGCCGGCAGCTCGTCCTTGAGATTGAAGCGCGGCGCGTCGCTGGGCGGCAGTTCCAGCCGCGGCCGGCGCCCGAACACGATCAACCCCGCTCGATCGCGTTCGTGCCCCGCGCCGCGCCGGGCCACGGAGTTGTTGATGAAGTCGCGGACACGGCGTTCGCGCTGGTCGTTCTTGCCACCGCCGAGATCGTCCACCCACTCCTCTGGGATGCTCTTGGAGCGATCGACGACGAACAGCACCGTGACGTGATCGTTCGGCTGGCGCAGCTGCGGCTCGGCCAGGGCGACGGACAGGCAGATGACACCGGCGCTGCGCAGTCCGACCGCGATCCACGGCCGCGGTTCCGAGCGATTGAGGCGCGGCGAGCTGAGCAGGAAGAACAGCGGCACCAGCAGGAACAACGCCAGCCACCACGGATGCAGGAATGTCAATCCGCGCAGATCGCGGCCGATTTCGAGGAACTTCGACCCGGTTGCGTCCAGCCACAAACCGCCGGATCCAAGTAGCACCAGCACCGCGACGACGTAGGCGGACCAGCGTTGCCAGGCACCAGTCAGAGCCAGGAGAAGGAAGAGACAACCCAAGATGGCGACGGAGTAGACGAGTATCCACCACGCCCAGCGCGGCGGCAGAGCCAGACCGCCGACTGCGGCCACGGCCAGGG
Organism: Gemmataceae bacterium; assembly: GCA_036557825.1. Taxonomy (GTDB): domain Bacteria; phylum Planctomycetota; class Planctomycetia; order Gemmatales; family Gemmataceae; genus JAJPHU01. The sequence continues at coordinate 131,148 of DATBGU010000172.1, read as the reverse complement.
CGGCGCTCACCACGAGCAGCGGTGTGGACCAGCGGATCTTGCGGGGGCGCAGCAGTCCTAACACGGCCAGCGTCGCCAGGGCGATGCCCAGCAGCAGGGCCGGGAGCCAGTGCGCGGTCAGGAAGGTGAAGAGTGAACCCATCCGCTGCCGATCCTTGCCTGAATCGCAGGCGTGCGACGCCGGGTTTGCCCCGTCTCATTGTGGAGGCCACACGGGCGCCTCGCAAGAACAAATCCGCACGAGTGGAATCCTCGTCAGCAGATTTGACGAAGATTCCACAGCCGTCAAGTGGAGGATGGGCAAATGGACAAGGCCGGGCGATAGATCGTACCCCACGAGGCCGAAACATTAAGAGGAGAGCTGCCGTTACGCCGGCATTTCCCTCGGATGCTTCACGGATCGGAGACAGGTCATGAAGACGGTCGGGATTGCGGCATTGGCGGTGACCGCCGCATTTCTGTTGAGCGGTTGCGGCACGATCTGCAACCTGGCGAGCGGAGACCCGGACATTTACGGCGGCGTGAAAAAGGATGTGACATTTATCCAGACTCCGAACTCGGGAGGGGTATCGGGCCAAGGAGGGGCCGTTATCCTTCTCGTCCTAGCGGCGGAAACGGGCCTGAGCCTCGTCGCCGATACCCTGACGCTTCCTCTCGTCGTCCGGATGCGGCGAACTGACCCGGCCAGCGAGGACAAGGCGCAGCCGACCGGCGACGAGGCAAGGAAAAGTCGAGGACGGGAGAACTCGGGAGCCGACGAAGGGATACCGAGTTCCCTGTTCCCCTCCAATCTGGTTCCGAATCCTTCCCTGGCTGGGTCGCGTTGACTCGATGGCCATCTGGAAAAACCGGCTTTAGAGACACTATCTTTTTGCCGACTAGCTCGGAGTGCTAGGGACGGACTTGTGCGGCCCGTCGCTGGCGCTCCGGGCTAGTCGTTCATCTCGTTTAGTGGCTCTTGGCAACTCAACCGTGTGATTCCGAGACACAAACCGTTGCACTTGCCATTGGAAGCGGGTAGCTTCTCCGTGAGCCAGTCGATTCGCCCGCGGAGGAAGATCCATGATTGCTCGCGCGATTGCAAGGGCCATCGGGAAACTTCTCGTTCCCGTGAGCCTGATGGCTGTTCTCGGCGTGGTTGTTTTCGCGCCGCGGCCGGCCTTGTCCGCGGAGGGTCCGGGGGAGAAAGATACGCCCAAAAGTAAGCGCGAGGAAACCGCTCGCTTGCTGGCGCGCTTCGACAGTCTCCGCGATCAATACCAGCGGCAGCATCGGCGGACGTGGGCAACTGGTTGCGGGGCAGCGATCGTGGGCTCGGCCACCCTCGCGAACGGCTTTCCCAGTCCCGCCGTGCAACTCGGTATGCGTCTTCACTTGATGCACTCTAATGAGACATCTTATTTCCTCTATCAAGACGATGGCCCGACCGACGTGCTGCTGGCCGCCGTTCGCGCGGCGCGCGTGGCCCTGCGAGCCGATCCCAAAGATGCCCAGGCTCATCTCCTACTCGGCGAAGCGTATTACCGGCTGGCCTTTCGGACCTGTGAACGCGCCTGGCGACGGCAATTCACCCTGCTGGACCGGATGCGGCGAATGCAGATGGCGGCCGCTTGGAACCAAGCGATCCAGTTGCGTCCGAACACGGTCCAGGCCCACGCCCAGCTGGCCTTGCTCTATCAGGACATGGGCTATGTGGATCTGATGCGCATCCATTTTCGCCGCGTACTGGAATGCACTCGGGCCGCCGGTCCCGCCAAAGAGGCGGACCGCGATCGGTTCGACCGGCGCATCCAAGGGTTGAAAGCCAACTTGGCCCAGGTGGAGAAGGAGGTGGAAAAGCGACTCGAAAAGTTCGCGGCGGCATCGGCGGAGCGTCCGGTCCTCGAACAGGCGGCTATGGCGCTGCGAATGGGCCTGCCGGGCAAGGCGCTCGATATTCTCTTGACCTCCGACATTACGAAACTTGGCGCGAACGGCGCGCGGATGGAGCTGGAATTACTGCTGGTTCATGGTCGCACCGACAAGGTCGGTGGGTTGCTCACGCCGCAAATGGGAAAGGCGATCGGCCCGACCTTCTACCATGTGATCGGATTGCACTGGGCCGCGACCACCGGAGATTATGCCGTGGCCGACAAATTTCTTCAGAAGCTATCTGCCCAGATGAATCCACCTGCCGGGAAAGATGGAAAGGTCGATTCGCTGCGAAGCGACCTGGCGTTGCTCGTGGGGCGTATGCTTTTGGAAGGCCACTGTCAGCGGGAATCGCCGGCTCAACTGGTGCTGGTGCCGCTCAATCGCCGCCGGTATTGGGACCATTCACTTACCATATTGGATTTGCTGCGCGAGCAATCGGACATCCTCGTGTTGCGCGGACTGCTGGCGCAAGAGAGGAACCGCGACCGGGAAGCGACTCGCTACTTCCGCGAAGCGCTCGATATGTGGCAGAGCGACGCCGCCATCGCTTCGGGAAGCGGCCTCGACTTCAACGGTCGCGTTTTGGCCCAGCGCGGTCTTCGGCTTGTGGACAAGACCAAAGAGAAAGCCCCGGCCGAGAAGAAATGACCGGGCAAACGGCATAACGGCATCTCTAAAAAAATGTCGAAAGACAGCGAATAACTCAACACGACTCGGTCCCGCTTCCGGCCCTCCGCTGTTACTCCTATCCAGTTCCGAGCTGGGACGACTACCCGAGATCCCGAACCCGCCGCCCCGGACTGAGCCGGTTGCTCAGCCACTGGAACTCATCTACATACTCGCGCGTGGAATTGATGCCCAGATGGTGAAGGATGGTCGCGGTCAGATCGGGGGGCGTGACCGGCTTGTCGTGGACGTAGCCGCCGTCGCGCGTCGTGGCGCCGTAAACTTGTCCGCCGCGCACGCCGCCACCGGCTAGTAGGGCGGTGAAGGCGTGCGGCCAATGATCGCGGCCGGTCTTCTTCGTGTTGGCGCTTTGCGAGAACTGGCCCATCTTGGGAGTGCGGCCGAACTCGCCGACGGCAACCACCAAGGTAGTCTCCAGCAAGCCGCGCTGGTGCAGGTCTTCCAAAAAGGCGGAGAAGGCGCGGTCGAAGGTCGGGCAGAGCAAATCCTTGAGTTTGGCGAAGCTGTTCTGATGCGTGTCCCAACAGGTGTTGGTGCCGTCCACCTTGGTTTCGTCCTGCCAGTTGACCGTGACGAGAGAGACGCCGGCCTCGACCAACCGGCGGGCCAGCAGCAAGCTCTGACCGACCGTGGTCTGGCCGTAACGCGCGCGCACCGCGACCGGCTCGCGATTCAGGTTTAGCACCGCGCTGGCCCGATGTTCCAGCAGTTCATACACGGCGGCGCGGTTGCGGTCCACCTGCTCGGCCAGGGAGATCGGCGGGACCACCGGCTCGATCCGCCGAAGCAGGTCGCGCCGTTTGCCGACGCGGTCCAGCGGCACGTCGCGCGGCAGCATGAGTCCCTCGATGGCGAAGTCGGCGCGGGCGAAGTCGCCCTGGATCAGAAAGGCGCTGTGGCGTTCGCCCATGCGGCCGCCGGTCTGACCGGCGATCCGCTTGGGCTGTCCGGGAAACTGCAAGTACCACGGCAACACGACGGACGGCGGCAGCCCCCGCCGCGGCGATCCGTAGCGCATGACCAGCGAACTAAGCGAGGGCCAGTCTTCCCGGCTGGCTTGGTCGGTTGTCGGTGGGCCGAAGTATTCTCGGCCGCTGAAGACCTCGCTGCACGCCGGCCCATGGACGTTCATGTGGTGCGTCATCGACCGTAACAGACAAAGTTTGTCCGTTTGCCGCGCGAGGAGCGGCAAGTGAGCGCAGATGTCGATGCCCGGTACGGAGGTGGCCTGGGGCCGAAATTCGCCGCGAACCTCGGCGGGGGCGGCCGGCTTCATGTCCCACAGGTCGATGTGGGACGGGCCGCCAAACAGGAACAAAAACACACAGGACTGTCCCCGCCGCGATGCCGAATCGCCGGGGACCGAGGCCCGTAGCTGTGCCAGGTCGCCGGAACTCAGCCCCAGCAGGCTCAATCCGCCCACGCGCAATAGCTCGCGTCGGCTCCATCCCTGGTTGCCCCCGCCGCGCTCATCCCGGAAGATCGAGAACATCTCCGCATCTCCCATTCCGCAGCGATTCCGCTTTGCCTGACACGAGAACGCCTGTCATCGTCAAAACGCGATCCGCTGAATCCGATGATTTTCGGTGTCGATCACATGAAGCCGTCCGCGGCTGTCGATGGCCAACGCCCACGGGTTATGGAACTGCCCCGGAGCATGGCCGGGACCACCCCAGCAGCCGAGTGATTCGCCCGTCGCCGTGAACTTCTGCACGCGGTTGTTGCCGTTCTCGACGACGTACAGCACGCCGTCCTTGTTGAACGCTAGATCATACGGATATTTGAGTTGGCCCGGCGCGGAGCCGGATTGGCCCCAGCAGCGGACGAGTTGACCGTCGCGCGTGAACACCTGAATGCGGTCGTTGCAGGCGTCGGCGACGTAGAGGTTGCCGTCCGGACCCAAGGCGAGAGCGCGGGCGCGCGAGAACTGCCCCGGCTCGCTGCCCTTGCTGCCCCAGCAGCTGACGAACTTGCCGTCCGCGTCGAACTTGCTGATTCGCTGCGTATCGTCGCCACCGAACTCGGCGACGTAGTAATAGCTGTCCCTGTCCTGCACCACATCGCTGACGTAACCGAGTTGACCGGGCGCGGTGCCGGAGTCGCCGCCGAGCTTGCGCAGCTCGACGCCGTCGGGCGAGTAGATGCGGAAACAGTGATAGTGCGAATCGCTGACGATCAGGTTGCCGTCGCGGTCGAGGCTCAGACCGCTGGGCCGGCCATTGCGATAATCCGGCGTCGTCCAGGTCGGACCGAGGTAACGGCCGTCGCGGTCGTAGACCTGGATGCGGGCGGTGAAATCGACGATGTACAGACGATCGTTCGCGTCGATGGCGACGGCGCGAGGCCGAACCATGTCGCCGTTCTGCACGCCGCGCCGACCCCAGACCAGTTCCGGCCGAGAGGGATCGCCGCCGCAGCCGAATAGGAGCAGCAGCATCGGGCCGAGCGCGACGCGGCCGGGAAGCGATCGGATTGACTCAACGCCTTTCGCAAGCACGGCGTTCGTTCCCCCAATTCATGCGATCCTCCCTTGGGCGGTGGACGAATTGTAGGCTATCATGTCGGCGCGGCCGGTGCCAGAGTCCGCGCCGGCCGCGCGGCGGGCGATTTCCGCAATCCTCGCGGCAACCCGACGAACAATCCGATACAGGCTCCATTCCATCTCCACTGTCCCAAGGAGGACGTACGATGCGACGCATCCTGTTCGTACTGGGGATTCTGGCGTTTCTGCCGTTGGCCGGCTTCTCGGCCGATCCGCCCGCGACCGACAAGAAAGAAGACAAAAAGGAGGAGAAAAAGGCGAAGCCCGACAAGCCGCGCGTCGCGGTCTTTCGTCTGAGCAGTCCCGTCACCGAGTTGCCGGCCGACGAGTTGTTTTCGTTCAGCCCCACGACCGGCGTCACTCTGAAGGAACTCGTCGCCCGCATGAAGAAAGCCGCGGACGATCCGGCGATCAAGGCCGTGGTCCTGCTGCCGGAGGGAGGAAGCATCGGCCTAGCCCAGACGGAAGAAGTGCGGCAGGCTATGCAGCACTTCCGCAAGTCCGGCAAGGAAATCTACGCCCACGCCGACTCGCTAACCATGCGCGAGTACACGCTGTTGTCGGGCGTGAGCCGGCTCAGCGTGGCGCCGACCGCCGATTTGTGGGTCATGGGGCTATCCGGTGAGGGCGTTTATCTCCGCGGGCTGCTCGATATGCTCGGCGTCAAACCGGACTTCCTCACCTGCGGCGCTTACAAGAGCGCGGCTGAGGTCTTCATGCGCACCGGGCCAAGTCCCGAAGCCGACAAGATGCAGAACTGGCTGTTCGACGGCATCTACGACACCTCCGTTCAGCTCATCGCCAAGGGCCGGCAAAAGACGCCCGAACAGATCCGCGAACGGATCGACAACGGGCCGTACCAGGCCAACAGCGCGAAGAAGGCCGGACTCATCGATGCCGTGGAGCATCGGCAGGACTTCGAGGCGATGCTGAAAAAGAAGTACGGCAACAACGTCGTTTTCGACAAGAAATATGGACAAAAGAAGCAGCCCAAGATCGATTTCAGCTCGCCGTTCGCGGCCTTCCGCATCCTCAGCGAGATGCTCGGTCAAACCAAGAAGAAGGGCGGCGGCAAGGACGCCGTGGCCATCGTCTACGTCGATGGGGCGATCGTTCTGGGCGGCGGGTCGCTGTCGCCGTTCAGCGGCGGCAACGAGGCTCGCGGTCCGGCGATCCGCAAGGCGCTGGATGAGGCCGCCCGCGACAAGTCCATCAAGGCGGTCGTGCTGCGCGTCGATTCGCCCGGCGGTTCGGCCGTGGCCAGCGAGATCATCCTCGACGCTACCAAGCGCGTGAAGGCGAAAAAGCCGCTCGTCGTCTCGATGGGCAACATCGCCGGCAGCGGTGGCTATTACGTCGCCTGCGGCGCGGACACCATCTTCGCCGACGAATCCACCATCACCGGTTCCATCGGCGTGGTCGGCGGCAAGCTGGCCACCAACGAGATGTGGAAGAAGGTCGGCGTCACCTTCAAGCCCTACCAGCGCGGCAAGAACTCAGCCATGCTCAGCTCCGCTCGGACGTTCACCCCCGAGGAGCGCAAGCGCATGCAGGGTTGGATGGACGAAGTCTACGACGTGTTCAAGGGCCACGTCGTGGCGATTCGCGGCAAGCGGCTCAAGAAGCCGATCGACGAATTGGCCGGCGGCCGGGTCTACACCGGACGGCAGGCGCTGGATCTGGGTTTGGTGGATAAAATCGGCACGCTGCGCGACGCTATCGATCACGTCGCCGCCGAGGCCAAGCTCAAGGACTACGAGGTCCGCATCGTGCCCGAGCCGAAAAACGCCCTGGAACGCCTGCTCGAAGAGGCGGCCGGAGAGCAACAGGAGAAGCCGGGACTCGACGCCGCCGGACCGCGCCGGCCGCTCGCCGGTCGTTCGGCTTCGCTAGCGGCGAGGGCGATGCCGTATTTGCGCGACATGGACCCGCAGCGCGTCGCCCTGATCGTGCGGGCGCTGGAGCGCTTGCAGCTGATACAGCAGGAGGGCGTCATCCTCATGATGCCGGAATTGAGCATCGGCCGTTGAACGAAAGCACGGCGAACGGCCATCCGTCGGCCGTTCGCCGAATTGGCCGTGGAAGACTTGCCGGATGCGGCCCGGTTTCTACAATGAGCCTTTCCCCCGGATTGACAGGCTCGGACTTGTGGGCATATTGTTAAAAGCGAAGTGAAGACAGGCAGGAGGTAGACATGGGCAGCCGGCGTCGCGGGACCGGACGGCGTAAAGTAGGGCGCAAGAAACGCCGAATGCGGGCGCGCATCCGTCATCGCAAGTAAACAAGGCTCACCTGTCCGCGGCGGCGCGGGCGGGTGGCCTCTTCTCGCCTCACACATCCTGGAAGGGCGGGGACGGTTGCGCACTCACGGCAGCTTTCAGCCGCAACTCGCGAAGCAATTCCTCACCGGCCATCAACTGGATACGATAGTTTCCCGGCGCGGGGAAGGTGACGGCCACGCCGAAGGTCATCTCCCAGACGCGCGTCGGATCGGGCAAATCGACCGTATGGGCCGACTCGTGAATCGGTCCCTGATCTTCATCGACCTCAATGATCCGTATCCGCAGCGTCGTCAGGCCATGAGTTTCCGTGATCGCCATGTACAGGCGCAAGGGAATGGACGCGGGAAACTTGGAGACCGCGACGATGCTGTGCGTGCCGAGGATGTACCACTTCTTCGTGGACGGATCTTGATGGATGCCGTCCGCCAGAATCATGGACTGAACGATGGGCGGCGGGTGTCCGAATCTCTCCGCGGGCATCGGTTACTCCAAGAAGAGAGGACGTTGCTCTCTAGGTAGCGTTATCGTCCGCGGCGCGCCTGTCAAGAGCGCCGGCGGCTTCCCCCTGGCGCAGCAGCGACGCGAGAAGATCGCGCCGCCGCGCCAGCCGATCGAATATCGTGTGGACGTTGAACCCCCTCGGCTCCAGTTCCGGCGTCAGTTCGCGCCAACTCAAGGGCGTCGAAACGGACGCTTGCGGCGTGGCCCGCAGGACGTAGGGCGGCACGACGTGATGGCCGCGATTGTTGTGCAGAACATCCACGAACACGCGCCGGCCGCGATCGGCCTTGCGCGTCTCCAACGTGGCCAGTTCCGGCAACTCCACCGCCAACTGCTCCGCCACCTCCTTCGCCCAGGCGCTCGACGCGGCGTAGCCGCCCTCGGCCGTCCACGGCACGAGGACGTGCAGGCCGCTCTTGCCCGACGTTTTGAGGAAGTCCCGCGCGCGCCGTTTCCGCAAAATCGCGTGCAGCCGTTGGGCCACCTGCACCAGTGTCGGGAAATCCGTCTCGCCCGGATCGAGATCGAACAGCACGAAGTCCGGCCGATCCAGGCTGCCGACGCGGGACAGCCAGACATGGAAGGTCAAGGCGCCCTGGTTGACCAGATACAGCAGCGTGTCCACGTCGTTGACCAGCGCGTAGCGGACGATCTTGCCGCCCTCGGTGGGCAACTCGGCGCGCGGGATCCAGTCGGGATACTGAGGCGGGATGTCCTTCTGCCAGAAGTGCTTCTTGCCGTCTCCGACGCCGTCGGGCAGGCGCTCCAGCGTCACCGGCCGATCGCGCAGGTGTGGCAGCAGCCGGCGCGCGATGCGGCGGTAGAAATCGGCCACGTCGCCCTTGGTGAGTCCCAGCGCGGGGAAAACGACCTTTTCGGGATGGGTGATGGCGACTTTATCCGGCGTCCCGGAAGCCGGCAGGTTGACGGCCATGCGTCCCTCACTTGCCGGACGCTTCGTGTTTAAGTCGTTCTTGCAGGAAGGCCAGGACGGCGGCCTCCTCGGACGGCAGTTCGGCCAGCGAACCGGCAATCTCATTCTCCACCCGCTGACGCAGCGTGTCCAGCAGCGATCCGTCGAGATAGGCGTTTATCACGGCGGGATGGACGTAGCACTTGCGGCAGACGGCCTTGGTGTTGCCCAGGCGCTTTGAGACGGACTCGATGGCCTCGACGACGTTGCGCTTGGCCTGCGCTTGCGAGTCGAAGCTCTCGAACTCCTGCAAGGCGCGGGCGGCGAGCACGGTGCCGGCCCAGGTGCGGCAGTCCTTGGCGGTGAACCCCTGCCCGGCGATGGCCTGCAAATATTGGTTGACGTCCGCCGAGTCGATGTCGCGCGGCGTGCCGTCGGCGTCGAGATACTGAAATAGTTCCTGCCCCGGCAGATCCTGGCAGCGCTGGACGATGCGGGCGAGCCGGCGGTCGCCCACGCGGATTTGGTGGCGGATGCCGCTCTTGCCCTTGAAGGTGAAACAGACTGTCTGTCCCTCGACGTTGACGTGCCGGTTGCGCAGCGTGGTCAGGCCGAACGAACCATTCTCTCGCGCATATTCTTCATTGCCGACGCGGATAAGGGTCGTTTCCAGCAAGCGGACGACGGTGGCCAGCACCTTCGTGCGCGGCAGGCCCGGCTGCGCCAGATCCTGCTCGATGCGAGAGCGAATGTGCGGCAGCGCCTGGCCGAAGGCGATGGTGCGATCGTATTTCGTCTCATCGCGGACGGCCCGCCAACGCGGATGATAGCGATACTGCTTGCGTCCCCTGGCATCGTGTCCGGTGGCTTGCAAGTGTCCGTTGGCGAGGGGACAGATCCATACGTCGGTCCACGCCGGCGGGATGGCCAGCGATCGGATGCGCCGCAGCGTATCGGCATCGCGGACCGGCTTGTCGTCGGGGCCGAGATAGCGAAAGCCTTTGCCCTTGCGAACGCGGCGGATACCAGGCCGGTCGTCGCCGACGTAGCGCAGTCCCGCTTCGCGGGCCGACTCGACGGGATCGGGAACAAGGCGGAGTTTGCCGCGGCGTGCGGCTTTGTGGAAGGGTCGCTGCTTATCGGCGATTCGGCAGCGTCTCTTGTCGATGGCTCTCATTCGTTTGTTCCGTAGGTCAGGCTTTCCAGCCTGACGCTCTTCCGTGTTAGGCTGGAAAGCCTGACCTATGAACAGCAAACGAGGTGCCAACTGGCCCGCTACCACAGACTCTTACGCGCCTCCCGGCTGGATGAAGTCCTGAAAGAATACAAGCACCCAACCGCCGTCGCGCTGGGTCCAGCAGTGAGAGATGAGATGATTTCGGCGCACGCCGTCGAGTTCTCCGTCGGAAGTCAGAAAATCGACTGGCGCAAGACGGCCCGGCAGAGGTGCTGGAGAATGGAAGGTAGTGGTCGCGTCGCCATTTGGCCCGGCCTGTTGAATTCGTGTTCTATCTCCTTCATTGCCCGAAGCACGGCGATTTTATTCGCGATTTTCCGATCGGAACCCGTAGCGCAAGCGAGGCATCGGCGCCGGTCATGCCCTCGTTTACTTACGCTGCGGGCTCCGACGGGCTTTCTGTGGCCTTCCGGGCGCTTACTTGTCGCGGAAGAGCATTTGCGAGAGCAAATACAGGTCATTCTTCCAGACCGGCCAGGTGTGGCCTCCGGAATCGACGTGCCAGACGTGTGCCACCTTCTTGTCCTCCAGCGACGTGTGGAAGGACTTGCTGGCGTTCATCAGCGTGTCTGTGTCCCCGCACGAGAGCCATACCAGGCGGAACTTCTTGCTGTCGCCGCTCGGCACGAGTTCCGCCGTGTTACCGAAGATGGCCGAGGAGAAGCCGCCGACCCAGGCGAACGTATCGGGGTGCTTCAGGCCGATGGTCAGCGCCTGGCCGCCGCCCATCGACAGGCCGGCGATGGCGCGGTTCTCGGTGCCGGTCTTCACGGAATAATGCGATTCGATGTACGGGATGCCTTCCTTGAGCAAGTCGTTCTCGAAGTCGTTGTTCGCTCCAAAGCCGCGACCGCCCGGCCGACCGCGCCGCGTGCCCACCATGCGGTTGATGCCGTCGGCGATCTGCCTCTCGTCCAGCGTGCCCTTGCCGTCCTTGTCGCATTCCTTGAAGAACGCCCGTGCGGCGGCGACCCACTCCTCTTCTGTCACCTTGCCGTTCTTGTCGGCGTCGGCGCGTCGAACGAAAGCACCGGCCACCGCAGTCCCGGGTCCTCCGAAGCCGGTCGGCGAACCCGGCGGCAGAGCGTAGCCGAAGGGCATGACCACGAGCATCGGAGCGATTTTCTTGTCGGCGTACAGATTGTCCAGAATGGCCGCCGCCGCGCCCTTCGTCGTCCAGCCCGTCTCGTTGTCGCCGGCGCCGTGCAACAGATAGAGGACCGGATACTTGGTTTCTTTCGAGTAGCCCGGCGGCGTGTACACGACCATCTTTCGTTTGAAGCCGAGGCTCTTGGAGTCGTACTCGACGGTTGCGACCTTGCCGCGCTCGACGCCTTCGCGGCGGGTGTCGAAGCCCTTGGGCGCCGCTGCCAGCGGAGCCGGCGTCTCCGCCCATGCCGGAGCAGCGAAGATCAGCATCGCACCCAAACCCAGCCATCGTCTCGTCATGATGACCTCCGAAGAAGCAGGTAGAACCGAATCGTTTCCCACGCCCCCCGATGCGGCCGTTAACCTAACGCGCGATCTTCGCCCGCGTCCAATGAGAAGAACGTGAAAATGGGTTGGGCCGACCGCCGACGCCCTCACATTGCGGAAATCCTCCATCGCCCGATAAGATGTTCAGCATTCGTGCGGAAGTCCGTTTGGGCCGATCGAGGTAGGCAAGCCATGACCACACCGAACGCGGGAAAGGGCAAGGACCGTGAAAACAAGCCGGACGCGGCGAAGACGCCGAAGGAGACAGGCCCGTCGCGGAATTTCATCCAGGAGATCATCAACGACGACATGAAGACCGGCAAGTTCGAGGGCCGCGTTCACACGCGCTTTCCGCCGGAGCCGAACGGCTATTTGCACATCGGCCACGCCAAGTCGATCTGCCTGAACTTCGGCCTCGCCGCCGAGTACGGCGGCAAGTGCAACCTGCGCTTCGACGACACCAACCCCGTCAAGGAAGACATCGAATACATCAACTCCATCATGGAGGACGTGCGCTGGCTCGGCTTCGAGTGGGACGGACTCTATTACGCCTCCGACTATTTCGAGCAACTTTACGAGTGGGCCGAGCAGCTTATCAAGACCGGCAAGGCGTACGTCTGCGATCTGAGCGGCGAGGAGGTCGCCCACTACCGCGGCGATCTCAAGGGCGGCAAGGAAAGCACCTATCGCAATCGTTCCGTTGAGGAGAATATCGATCTTTTTCGTCGCATGAAAGCCGGCGAGTTCCCCGACGGGTCGCGGACGCTGCGAGCGAAGATCGACATGAATTCGCCGAACTTCAACATGCGCGATCCGGTGATGTACCGCATTCTGCACGCCGAGCATCCGCACGTCGGCGACAAGTGGTGCATCTATCCCATGTACGACTGGGCGCACGGACAAAGCGATTCCATCGAACGCATCACGCACTCCATCTGCACGCTTGAGTTCGAGAACCATCGTCCCCTGTACGACTGGTGCATCGAGTCACTGGGCATCTACCACCCGCAGCAAATCGAGTTCGCGCGCCTGAATCTGTCGTACACGGTTCTGAGCAAGCGGCGCCTGATCGAGTTGGTCACGAACGGTCACGTCAAGGGTTGGGACGATCCGCGCATGCCGACCATCGCCGGCATTCGCCGCCGCGGTTACACCCCGGAGGCGATCCGCACGTTCTGCAAGGAGATCGGCGTCGCCAAGTTCAACGGCGTCATCGACATGGCCCGGCTGGAGAACTGCCTGCGCGACGACCTCAACCGCCGCGCTCCGCGCGTTCTCGGCGTATTGCGACCACTCAAGGTGGTTATTGACAATTATCCCGAAGGGCAGACCGAGGAGTTCGAGGCCGTCAACAACCCGGAAGATCCCAGCGCCGGCACGCGCAAAATCCCCTTCGCGAAGGTGCTGTACATCGAACAAGACGACTTCCGCGAGAATCCGCCGAAGGATTACTTCCGCCTCACGCCCGGCCGCGAAGTGCGGCTGCGCTATGCCTACTTCGTCAAATGCGTCGGCGTGACGAAAGACGACAAGACCGGCGAGGTGATCGAGTTGCACTGCACCTACGACCCGGCCACGAAGGGCGGCAATGCTCCGGACAATCGCAAGGTGAAGGCGACCATTCACTGGGTCTCGGCCGAACACGCGCTGCCGGCCGAGGTTCGCTTGTACGATCACCTCTTCACGAAGCCCGACCCCGACGATTACCCGGAGGGGCAGGATTACAAGGCGAACCTGAATCCGCAATCGCTGGTGGCGCTGACGGGTTGCCGCCTTGAGCCGAGCCTCTCGGCGGCGAAGGTGGGCGAGCGCTTTCAGTTCGAGCGCCTGGGCTATTTCTGCGTCGATCCGGATTCCAAACCCGGAGCACTCGTTTTCAATCGCACGGTGACCCTGCGCGATACGTGGGCGAAGATCGAGAGTGCGCAGAGGAAAAAGGGTTGAAACCTCGGTTGTGAGGACAAAACAATGGTCAAGCGCCGGATAATCAACCGTAACTACGTCTGTCGCTTCTGCGGTAAGATGCGGCGCGCTCCAGCCGATTACGTCCCCGGCGCACCGTCCGCTCCCCGATGCTGCGATCAGGCGATGCGATCGCTCTCTTACGAACAGACAGAGGCGGCTACGCAACTGTCCGAAGTGGAGCGCGTGAAGTGGCTCGCGTCAGGCGGTCAGGTTGTCAGACGCGATGGCAAGCGTGGTTGGAAAGCCGTCTGGCTCCGATCAAGATGATAGAGTTGGTGGGCGGCCCTTATGCCGTGTCTCATCTACCGCCATTTCGCCGTGAGCGCAGTTGCTCAATCTCTGCCCGCAGCCGGGCGACTTCTTGTTCGGCTGTCTCGGCGCGACGTGTGGCCTCGGCGAGTTGTCGCCTCGCCTCATCGAGATCGCGTTGCAGGTCGGCTGGCAATGGCAGCAGTTCGCCCTTGAACCAGTAACGCACCCAGCCGTCGAGCAACGCTACCTCGATGTCGAGTTCGGGAATTGCCAGTCGGCCACGGCGGTTCGGTTTCTTCGAGACGTATTTCTCTCCGTTATGGTGAAATAAAGTCAGATCCTGCGTATCGGGATAGAAGACCAGATAGTAGGGAACCTTCAGCCGTTCGTACTTCTCAAAACTATCCTCGTAATCCTTGCGTTTGTTGGATGGCGAGACGTACTCCAACGTCCAGAACGGGCGAACAGGCTGTAATGGAACGTCGTAACTGCCCTCCGCCTCGATGGGTTCCTTCCAGACAACCACCATGTTATCGGGCACCACCTGCGCCGGGCGACGCCGGCCGCGCACGGGGAACTGCACCAGCAGTTCGTTGAAAACCTGCACGTCCGGACGGCGAGCCTTGACCAGTGCAAGGCTTTCGAGAGTTATTTCCCTTTGCCTTGCTTGAGGCGTTGATTCCATGAAATGCTCCAACGGAAGGCTGCGCAAATAATCGTCCGCTGCCTTCGCGTAGGCGTATCGCAGTATAGGGATAGGGAGTTTGCTGGCCATGCTTCGCACTCCTGTTCGCTACGGAATCCGCACGCTGTCCGTATTCGCGCGGATGGCGAGGAAAAAATCAAGATGGGATCGCTCTCAGGCAATGATGGCGCGGATCGGCTTGCCGTAGTCGATCTCCAACCGTTTGCGGCCGGGCACGGCAAGGCGGCGCGGATCGAGTCCGAGTTGGTTCAGGACCGTGGCGTGGATGTCCGTGACGTAATGACGGTCCTCGGCGGCGTGGAAGCCGAGTTCGTCGGTGGCGCCGTGGGCGATGCCGCCCTTGATGCCGCCGCCGGCCAGCCAGACCGAGAAGCCGAACGGATGATGATCGCGGCCGTCGCCGCCCTGAGCGCCCGGCGTGCGGCCGAACTCGGTGCCCCAACAAACCAGCGTCTCGTCGAGCAGACCGCGGCGCTTGAGATCCTTCAAGAGCGCGGCGATCGGCTTATCGACCTGACCGCACAGCGACGAGTGATTCGCCTTCAGGCCGCTGTGCGCGTCCCAGGCGCCGGCGCCGCCGTTGCTGCCGTGGAAGACCTGGATGAAGCGCACGCCGCGCTCGACCATCCGCCGCGCCGCCAGGCACATTTGCCCGAAGCTGCGCGTCGCCGGCTGGTCCAGACCGTACAGCCGTTGTGTTGTCGCCGTCTCGCGCTCGAACTGAAACACCTCCGGCAGCGCCGATTGCATGCGGAACGCCAGCTCATACGACTTGATGCGCGCCCGCAGGGCCGGATCGTCGGGGTACTCGATGCCGGACAGGCGATTGAGGCGGCCGAGCAAGTCGAACTCGGCTTGCTGCTCCTCGCGGAACTTGTCGGCGCCCGGCGAGGCGAACGGAAGCGGATTTTTCGGATCGACTTTGAGCAAAACGCCCTGATGTTCCGGGCCGAGATAGTCGGCGCCGTGACCGTTGATGCCGGCGCAGCAGTCGGCCAACGGCGTGCCCAACACGACGAACTGCGGCAAGTTGTCGTTGAGCGAGCCTAGTC
This sequence comes from Gemmataceae bacterium, assembly GCA_036557825.1. GTDB lineage: Bacteria > Planctomycetota > Planctomycetia > Gemmatales > Gemmataceae > JAJPHU01. The sequence goes on along the minus strand of DATBGU010000172.1, from coordinate 115,621 downwards.
CGTAATGTACCCACGAGCCAATCGTCGGAAACACGCCCTCCAGGTTGTGCCGGCCGGTGTGATATTGCAGCTGCGCGCCGTGGTTGTTGTCGGTCGTCCACATCGAACGCACGACGGCGAGGTCGTCGATGCAGTCGCCGACGTGCGGCCACCAATCGCTGATCTCGATGCCGCTTTGGCCGCGCTTGCGGTAGCCGGCTTGCAGCGGATAGAGCTTCTGACGGATTTTGCCGTTGGCGTCGTCGGGCACGACGATGCGGAGATTGTCCTTGAGGAACGATTTGCTGAGGGCGTCCTTGTAGGGCGTCTCGGCGATGGTCTTGCCGGCGTACTTGGTGAGGACGGGCTTGGGATCGAAGCTCTCCATGTGACTGGTGCCGCCGACCATGAAGAACCAGATAACGCTCTTGGCCTTCGGAGTGAAGTGCGGCTTGCCGTCGGGCGGCGTCCAGCCGTCGGACCCGGCGCGGGCCACGCCGTCGCGGTGCAGCATCGCCGCCAGCGCCAGGCCGGTGAAACCCATGCCGAGATCGGCCAAGAAGCCGCGCCGGCTGAGAGGATGATGGCCAGGCGATAGAGAGGCGAAGGCAGTGCGGTCCATAGGTGGTTACTCGATGGTCGCCATGCAGCGTCGTTGTCCGATCGCTCCGCTCAACTATTTTTCAGTCGGATCCATCCGTTCAGTATACAGGAAAAAGTTGCCACAATGACAGCGATCAGGCCGAGAACCTTGCCCGCTTGTGTCAATCCTTTGCCGGAGCGGTCCATTCCGCCAAGGGCCATCTGTCGCAGATCGTCGTTACCCAGGGACATGGCGAGGACGCCCAGAATCCAGCCCGCCAGCGGACAACAGGAAAGTACCAATCCCAGGATGCCGAGAGTGAGAATGAGAGTGCCGCGATGGGGAACGCCCGGATAATTCAGTTCGCGTCGCTCGGCATCCAGATCCTCGAACGGCTCCTCCCGATCAGAGGGCCACGGATGTTCCTGACGAGGCGAGGAGACCACGGCCGCAGGGTTTTCTGAAGGAGCGGGTAGCTCGGCCGTGAAAGCAGTTCGGCAAGACGGGCATTGGACATATTCTCCCAGGTTGGACTCCTGGATTTGCAAGGATCTCCGACAGTTCGGACACGCGATGGTTGTAGACATGATAAAGGTATCGAATCGGGGTTTGCATCCAGTTCAATCGTGCGGGCGCGAGGGATGATCTTTCGACCGTTGCGGCCGCCATACCCACCGCATTCAGTGTCGCCGAAACGCGGTGTAACGAAGGATCGTCAGGCCAATCCACAGCAGGATCGATAGCACGAGGCCAACATCCATAAGCGTCTTTCCCGTTCGCGTCTGGCCGAGACCGGCGCCGTCCATTTCCCCCCTGGACATCAGGCGAAGATCCTTGCCAGCCATGTTCTCGCCGATGCCTCCTATCATCCAACAAAGGAACGGGCAGCAGAAAGCGAAAACCAGCGTCAGAATCCCCATCGTCAGAATGACGCCGCCGCGATGCGGTTTGACGCCGCGCGGTTCGTTCGCCTTATCTTCTTCCATTCGTCGCATGGGAAAGTGCGCGGGAACGGGACCGTTTTGAAGTTGGGCTGCGCCCAACCGTTGCGTTCGTTCAGCGATGCGAGAGGTTGTTCACATAAATCACCATGTTGAGGATGAACATTATCGTGGCGAAAAAAACGCCGAGGATGCCGCAAATCTGCCCCGCTCTCGTCATGGTCCGACCGGAACGGTCCATGACGCGCTGGTCCATGAGGCGGCTGTCGTTGGCTCCCATCGTCATGCTGATGCCGCCGAGGATCCAGCCGGCGAGCGGGATACAGGCGAGGACCAGGCTAAGGACGCCGAGCACGAGGATGAGCGTCCCTCGATGCGGCTGCACGTCCGATTCGTAGTCGTCCCACTCGGCAACGCGGCGGCGACGGCGGCGCTCTTCCTCGTACGCGGGAGCCGTGGCCTCTTCGTCGAGCTGAACGGCGTAGACCTCTCCCGGATTTGTCTGGGGAATGCGTCTTTCCTGCGGCGTCTCCTCCTGCGGAGGCTTCGATTGGACGGCATGACGAGGCGGCGGTTCGCCCGACGACAACTCGAAATCCGGCACGGCCGAGGGCAGAAGGGTCGCGTCGTCATCCCGTCGGGCCGCGAATGCCTGGGCGCAGGAGGGGCAGCGCACCATCTTGCCCACGTCCTCGTCGTGCAGTTTGAGCATGCGCCGGCAATGAGGGCAGTGGATGGCGATGGGCATGGCGAGATCCCCCCTACGCGGCGATCAACGAATCATCACGAAATCATTGTGATTCATGAGCACGTGAATGAGATTTTCCCGCGCGCGCTGCGCGGGGTCGGCGGCCGGCGGCACCGGGCTGGCCGCGGCGCCGGAGGAAGCAGTCAGCTTCTTGCCGTCGGCGAGCAGCGCCGCTTGTTCGCGCAGAAATCGCACACAGGCGGCCGACTCCTCGACGGTTGGCGGCCGGCTCAACACCTGCTCGAAGCCCGCACGCACGAACGCCGCCGCGTCGGTGGTTCCGGCCTGCTGGGACAACGACCGGGCTAGCAAACGGGCCTCGGCCAGGGCGAGCGAGCTATTGGCCAAGGCGAGCGCCTGCTGGGGTACGATGCTCTCACTGCGGCGATAGCACTCGTTGACGCTGGCCGCGTCGAACAGCGTCAGAAACTCCATCTGCTTCTCGGCTGCGTGGCGGAAATACAGGCTGCGCCGCCGCGAGGTCAGGCCGAGATGATGATCGAGATCCGGCCCGCCCATCGTGCGATCGAGTTGCCCCGCCACGCAGAGCAGGCTATCGCGCACGATCTCGCCCTCGACGCGGCGAGCGTTCATGCGCCACAGAAAGCGGTTGTCGCGATCGCGGGTCACGTTGACGGGGTGCGATTGCGAGTCCATGCGGTAGGTGCGGCTAGTGACAATCAGCCGGTGGGCGTGTTTCATGCTCCAGCCGCGGGCCATGAACTCATCCGCGAGCCAATCGAGCAGGGCGGGATGCGTGGGCGGCTGACCGTTGCGGCCGAAGTCGAACTCAGTCGGCACGATGCCCTTGCCGAAATGGCGCAGCCAAATGTGATTCATCGCCACGCGCGCCGCCAGCGGATTCTTGCGGTCGGTGATCCAGCGCGCCAGCGCCAACCGCCGTCCCGTGCTGGTCGCCGGATAGGTCGGCACATTGCGTTTGACGTACGCCGTGGTGATCGGCTGCTTCGCTTCCGCCTTGATCTTCGCCAGCTGCGCCTTGGCGTCGGACAGTTTCTTGTCCGCGACGGCCTTGACTTTATCCGTGGCGAAGAACTGTTCCAGCCGCGCGGCGCGCTCCTGCCGCCGCGCTTCGAGCAGGGCGGCGTGTCGCTGCGCCTTTGCCGTCTCCGTGGCCGCCTGCTTCCATTCGGCCGAATCCTTGCGGCCATCCTCCTCGATCTGCTCGACGCGCAGCACCGCCTTCAAGGCGGCCTGCCGGGCGCGGGCGATCCGTTCGTCCATCTCCGCCAGTTCCAGCATCTCCAGCGCGCGGTACACGGCCGGCGCTCGCGCGGCCAGGGACAGCGCTGTGTCCGGTCCCATCTGCGCAACGGCGGACAGGGCATTGCGGCGGGCCTTGAGCGCCGCTTGCCGGGCCTGTTCGATGGACACCTCGCCGCCGGCCAGAGTCTCCTTGAGGACGAAATCGCGGCGGTCGGGGCGCACCTCCGAGCGCGGCAGCGATACCGGCTTGATCTCGAACGTACCGCCCAGCGCGGCCGGCACCGCCGGCGCGATCACCTTCCTCTTGTCGGGGTTCCGTTCGTCGCCGCGCGTGAACAGATATGTCGGGACGGTGGCCTGCGCGTCGTAGATGCGCGGGATGCCGTCCGTCTTGATGTCGGCCACGCCCGGAACGCGGTCGGTGCGGATCTGCTCCGGCTCGAAGACGGCGCGGAAGGCGAAAAACTCCTTCTGCGTGAACGGATCGAAAAAGTGATCGTGACAGCGGGTGCAGTTGAGCGTGACGCCGAGAAACGCCTTGCCGGTATGCTCGACGGTGCGTTCCATCCAGACGTTGTGATTGAACTTGTACCAGTTGCGCACCAAAAAGCCGGTAGCGCGAACCGCGTCGGCGTCGCCGGGGACCAGTTCGTCGGCGGCGAGCATCTCTTGCACCATGCGATCGTAGCCCTTGTCGGTGTTGAGCGCTTCGACGATCCAGTCGCGCCAGTGCCAGATGTGCGGCTGACTGTCGCGCACCTCGGCGCCGTAGCCGGCCCAGTCCGCGTACCGCCACACGTCCATCCAGTGCCGTCCCCAGCGCTCGCCGTAGTGCGGGTTGGCCAGCAGACGATCGACCACCTTCTCGTAAGCGTCGGGCGAACGGTCGTTCAGGAAGGCGTGCAATTCCGCGGCCGTCGGTGGCAGGCCGATGAGGTCGAGATAAACGCGCCGCAGCAACACGGCCTTCGGCGCATCCGGTCGCGGCTCCAGACCGTGCCGTTCATGTTCGGCGGCGATAAAGGCGTCGATGGCATTGACGACCCAATCCGCCCGTTTCACCTTCGGCACGGGCGGCCGCTTCACCGGCTCGAACGGCTGCCAGGCGTAGGCGTCGGGCCGGCGGGCGCGGAGTTCGGCCAGCTTGTGACGGGCCGTTGTCAGTTCCTTCGCCGCCGGTTTGTCCTTGGCATCACCGGGCGCGTGGCCGCTGAGCAGTTCGAGAAAATTGCCGACGCCGTCTCCGTCGCTGTCCTCGTCTGCGATGGCTTGCAGGCGGCTGACGATGTCGGCGCTCTTGCCGGATTTGCGGAACTCCTTGCGGAGCGCGGCCAGGCGAGCGCCGAAGACGTTGTGCGGCTTGTCGTCCTCGTCGGCGCCGGGTTGGTCGGGCAGGTGACAGGTGCGGCAGTCGTGCAGGTTCTTCGGCAGGGCGGGTCCGAAGAACTCGATGAGGGCTTTCTTGTGAGCGGGCTTGCCGTACAGCGCGGCGGGCAAGAGCAGCGCTGTCAAGAGCGCAATCAGACCAGCATGAATTCGCCGCGACATTCCACACTCCCGGAGGCAGGCAGTCTTGAGGCAGGCTCTACACGCTGACTATACCTCTGGGGGCGAGGATGCTCAAGGGTTTCGCGCCGGCTCCGGCCGGCACGGACGCCGATGGCGCGGCCGTATCGACTCGTCATGCACTCGAAGTATGCCTTCAATGCTGGGACGGCGACTTCCAGGCTGTATTGCTCCTCGATCAGACGGCGCGCGGCCATGCCGAGCCGACTACCGGACGGGAACTCGGGCAAGACGGAAGCCGAGGGTGAAGTACCGGTGCTCCGGCATGATCGCGAGGCGTTCCCCCGCCTTGCAGTTGGAGCCGAAGTAGTTCCAGCCGCCGCCCCGGTACACCCCGGCCGAGTACACCCCCGAGACCTTTCGGGCGGAGCCCCATTGCCACACGTTGCCGTGCATGTCGCACAACCCCAGCTTGTTCGACGGGTACGCACCCACCCGCGTCGTCCGTTGTTGGTATGGCCCCTTCGGTGCCTTGCCGAACGGAAAGTTGCCGTTGAAGTTCGCCTGCTCGGAGGACAGGACGTTGGTCGGCTTGTCCAGGTAGAAGTGATACGAACACTCTTCTAAAGAAGTGGCCCCTCCCCGACAGGCATATTCCCATTCCGCCTCCGTCGGCAAGCGGTACACATAGCCACGCCCGCGCTCTTTGTCATTCAGCTTCTTGAGGAACACCTGCACGTCGTCCCACGACACCTGCTCCACCGGAAACAGCTTCAACTCCTCGTCGGAGATGTCCACGACGGCGTTCCTGCCGTTGCCCGTGCGGGAGAACCAACTCGGGTTGTTGCCCATGATGGCTTCCCACTGTCCCTGCGTCACGTCATGGACGGCAATCTCGAAGTCCTCCTTGATCTCCGTCTTTTTCGCCGAATCCGGCCTGCCGTCCCAGCCCATGTAGAAGGTTCCCTTCGGCAGACGCACGAACGTCATCAGCACGCTGTCGTCACGCTCCCGCACCGCCTCGGCCGGTGAACAGGCCTTGCGGCCGATGCTCGCCTCCCGGCCCGGTTGCAGTCGCTCCTTGTGCAGGTCGGACAGGAAGACGAGCTGCACCTGGGCATCCGCGGCCAGGCTCAGGCGGTCGTCGGGATAAAGCAGCGTCTGCAGCAGCGGCCGGGCGCGGTCGCCGCGGGGGGAGTGGACCTGGACGGCGCCGCGCGCCTCCAGGATCATGGCGGCGGGAATGGTCCGGTCCAGGTTGCGGTTCACGTCCTCGATGACCGCCAGCAGCTCGTCGCGCAGTTGGGGTTGATCGGCAAACTCGATGGGGATGCGCTGCTCGGCCTGGTTGAGGATCTGCCGGGCGGTGGTGGTGTTGCCCGCCCGAATGTCCTTGATGCGGAAGATGTCCACCAGGAAGTCGCGTGCCTCCCTCGCCTTGTCCGCTTCCTGCCGCGCCTTCTGTTCCCGGTCCAGCGCAACGGCGGACAAGGTTGTCAGGCCGACCAGCGCCAGCAGCACCACGCCCAGCAGCGCCGCCAGTGCCGGCCGTCGCCGCGCCCACTTCCAGGCGCGCTCCATCGCCCCCACCGGCCGCGCCCGGATCGGCTCGCCCGCCTGGTACTGCCGCAGGTCGTTGGCCAACTCCTCGGCACTGCCGTAGCGACGCCCCGACTCCTTGCTCAGACACTTCAGGCAGATCGTCTCCAGGTCGGCCGGCACCTTCGCCGCCAGACGCGACGGCGGCGGCGGCTCGTCGTTCAGTACGTTCACCAACACAACGTGCTTCGGTCCCTCGAACGGCGGCCGCCCCGCCAGGCACTCGTACAGCAAGGCCCCCAGCGCATACACGTCGGCCGCCGGTCCCGTGTCGCGCACCTTGCCGGCCGCCTGCTCCGGGGCCATGTACGACGCCGTGCCCATGATCGCGCCCGACTGACTCACGTCGCGTGCCTCGGCGTCGATGCGCTTGGCCAGGCCGAAGTCGGTGATCTTGGGTATCCGCTCGGCCCCGGCCAGCAGGACATTGCCCGGCTTCAGGTCGCGATGCACCACTCCGCGCAGGTGCGCGTAGTGCATCGCCCGCGCCAGCGTCTCGATCAGCGCGGCTGCCTCGTGCGGTGTCGGCCGCTGCTTCCTGAGTTGGTCGGTGAGGGTGCCGCCGTCGCAGAACTCCAGCGAGAAAAACGGCTGCCCGCGAACCTCGCCGACTTCGTACAGCTGCACGATGTGCGGATGCTGCAAGCGCGCCACCGCTTCGGTCTCGATCTGGAACCGCAGCCGCTCAATGGAGCTGGAGTGCTCGACGGCCCGGATCATCTTCAGCGCCACCAGGCGATTGGCCTGGATCTGGCGTGCCCGGTAGACGACGCCCATGCCGCCGAGGCCGAGGATGCCGAGAATCTCATAGCTCGGCACCTCGGGGTACTCGCGGCTCTCGCCGGGCGTCCGGTCGGTGGGCACCGCCCGGGTGTCGCGCGTCCTCTTCGCCAGGGTGTCATTGGCCGCGCTGGGCGGCGGCAGGCCATCAGCCGAGGTCTTCTCGTCCACGGGCCACCTCGAAGCGATGGGAGCAAGACTATCCCACACCTTTATAGCCATCCATCCACCGTGCTTGCCAGCCAAAATGGGCCGCACTCCGCCAGCGCGCAAGTCCGCCGTCTCACGAACGCCTGCTCCGGCTCAGCGGGCTACGTTTCCGCACACCGCCGGTGGCTTCGCCATGTACGCTGCCCGGCGCTCCCCCTTCCTCGCTCTTGCCGGCTCAGGCGATTTGCGATTTATTGCGGAGAGTAGAAAGCCGAACGACTCTGTGCGAAAGCCGAAAAAAAAACAGACGCGGGGCCATTGTCCCATGTTTCCCTCGACGGATTCGCCGCAACCGCCCTGGACGCTAAGCGCGCGCTGGCTCTTGCCGGTGAGCGGCCCGCCGATCGCTGGCGGCGGCCTCACCATCGCCGGCGAACGCATCGTCGCCGTCGAGCCGGCCGGTGAACGGCCCGTCGATGTGGACCTTGGCGAGGTTGCCGTCTTGCCGGGGTTGGTCAACGCCCACACACACCTCGACCTGACGGGCCTGCGCGGCCGCTGTCCGCCGAGCGCCGACTTCACCGGCTGGCTGCGGCAGGTCATCGCCCATCGCCGCAGCGTCGCGCCGGAACAAATCGAGGCCGACATTCGCGCGGGTTTGGCCGAGAGTTTGCGATTTGGCACGACGCTGCTGGGCGACATTTCCGGTGACGGCGGCAGCTGGGACGTTTTGGTGAAAGCGCCGCTGCGCGCCGTCGTCTTCCGCGAAATGTTGGGGCTGCCGGAGGCTCGGGCCTCGGAAGCATGGGAGCGGCTCGATCGCTGGCTCGAATCGCGGAGCGCCACGCCGACCTGCCGTCCGGGTGTCAGTCCCCACGCTCCGTACAGCGTGCGTTCCTCCCTCTTCTTCGCCGCTTCGATCCGTTCCGTTCCGGTCGCTGTCCATGTCGCCGAGACGGCGGCCGAGCAGGAATTGCTGATGCTGTGCCGTGGCCCGTTCGTCTCCTTCCTGCGCGATCTGGATGTGTGGGCACCCGATGGCCTGGTGGAAGACACCGATCATGTGTTACGGCTTCTGACCGGCCTGTCTCCCACTCTGCTCGTCCACGGCAATTATCTCCCTCCCGACTCCGCCATCCCTCCCAACGCGAGCATCGTCTACTGTCCGCGCACGCACGCCGCGTTCGGACATCCGCCGCATCCGTTTCGCGACTTCCTGGCCCGCGGCGTCCGCGTCGCGCTGGGCACCGACAGCCTCGCCTCCAACCCCGACCTCAGCATCCTGGCGGAGATGCGTTTTTTGCACGAACGCCGCCCCGACGTGCCCGGCGACGTGCTGCTGCGCATGGCGACGCTGACCGGCGCCGAGGCGCTGGGATGGGCCGACGAAACCGGCAGTCTCGACGCCGGCAAGTCGGCCGATCTCGTCGTGGTGCCGCTCGCTGGGGGCGAAAACGGCGATCCCCACCAGCGCGTTCTCGCTTCCGATTTGCCCGTCCAGCGCGTGATGTATCGCGGACAATGGACTTGAAATCCACACGCTGGGTCGTACATCCAACCGTAGCATTGATCTGGAACGACAAAGAAGAGAGTGATTCGCAATGCCTCTTGGCTACCTGTGCCTGGTACTGCACGCTCACTTGCCCTTCGTTCGCCACCCCGAATACGACGATTTCCTCGAAGAAGATTGGCTCTACGAGGCGATCACCGAAACCTACGTTCCGCTCCTGGAAGTGTTCGAGGGACTGGAGCGCGACGGCGTCGATTGGCGGCTGACCATGTCGGTGACGCCGACGCTGGCGGCCATGCTCAGCGATCCGCTGCTGCAATACCGCTACGTTCGCCATCTCGACAACCTCATCGCCCTGGCCTGCAAGGAAATCGAGCGGACGCGCTTCGAGCCGGAGTTTGCCCCGCTCGCTCAGATGTATCATCAGCGCTTCAGCCGCGCTCGCGAAGTGTTCGTCAACCAGTACGGCAACAATCTGCTGCGCGGCTTCAAGCGTTTCTTCGACACCGGCAAGTTGGAGCTAATCACCTGCGGCGCGACGCACGGCTTTTTGCCGCTGATGACCTACAACGAGAACGCCCGCCGCGCTCAGATCGAGGTGGGTTGCCGCGAGTTCGAGCGGCACTTCGGGCGCCGGCCGCGCGGCATCTGGCTGCCGGAGTGCGGCTACGCGCCCGGCGTCGAGAAACAGTTGCAGGACGCCGGCCTGCGCTATTTCTTCACCGACACGCATTCCGTGCTGTTCGCCGAGCCGCGGCCGCGCTTCGGCGTGTACGCGCCGATCCTCGTGCCCGGCAGCGAGGTCGCCTGCCTGGCCCGCGACACCGAATCGTCCAAGCAGGTTTGGAGCGCGATCGAGGGCTATCCCGGCGATTACAATTACCGCGATTTCTACCGCGACGTCGGCTTCGATCTCGATTACGAATATCTGCGGCCGCACCTGCACCAGAGCGGCATCCGCAGTCTGCTCGGCATCAAGTATTTCAAGATCACCGGCCGCACCGATCACAAGCTGCCGTACAATCCGAGGGCGGCGCGGGACAAGGCCGCCGAGCACGCCGGCAACTTCCTGTTCAACCGCGAGAAGCAGGTCGAGTGGCTGTCCGGCTCGATGGCCGGCCGGCCGGCGCTGATCGTCGCGCCGTACGACGCCGAGCTGTTCGGCCATTGGTGGTTCGAGGGGCCGGAGTGGATCGACTTCCTGCTCCGCAAAACGCACTTCGATCAGCAGACCGTCAAGACCGTCACGGTGCCGGAGTACCTGGACCGCCATCCGCGCCTTCAGGTGTCGCAGCCGACGCTGTCGAGCTGGGGCTACAAGGGCTACTGCGAGGTGTGGCTGGAAGGCTCCAACGACTGGATTTATCGACACCTGCACGAAGGGTCCGAGCGCATGGTCGAGTTGGCCCGCGCGGACGCCGATCCGCCGCCGCTGCGACGGCGCGCTCTCAACCAGGCCGCCCGCGAATTGCTGCTGGCGCAGTCCAGCGACTGGGCCTTCATCCTCAAGACCGGCACCATGGTCGAGTACGCCAAGGAACGCACGCGCGTGCATGTGAACAATTTCAATCATCTTTACGAGACGATCAAGAACAACGACATCGACGAGAGCTGGCTGAGCGGCATCGAGGGCCGGCACAATCTGTTTCCCGACATCGACTATCGCGTCTACGCCTGAGAGACTTTCTGGGAGCGCGGGCGTCCCGCCCGCCTTTGCTCTGCGGGCGGGACGCCCGCGCTCCCAGGAACTCGCGGCGACGCGGCGGATGCGGTATAAAGAACGGCATGATCCCTCGACGGCTTGCGATCCTTGCCTTGTTCGGACTGACGATCCTCCCCGCAGCCTGTGGCTGGCGGACGCCCTCAAGCGCCGATGTGCCGGCCTCCTCAGGCGAGGACGACGGCTCCGGTCTTTTCCGCGACATCACCGCGTCTTCCGGCATCGACTTCCGCTATCGCAACGGCAGCGAGGCCGGCCATCTGTCCATCCTCGAATCGCTCGGCGGCGGCGTGGCGCTGCTCGACTTCGACGGCGACGGCAAGCTCGACATCTTCCTTCCCGGCGGCGGTTCCTTCAAGGACAAGGAGATCCTCGGCCGGCCGTGCAAGTTGTATCGCAATCTCGGCGGCGGCAGGTTTGAAGACGCCAGCGATCGGCTACACCTAGACGGCGACTGGTTCTACAGCCACGGCACGGCCGTCGGCGATTTCGACCGCGACGGCAAGCCCGATCTGCTGCTGACCGGCTGGGGCCGGCTCGCCCTATTTCACAATGAGCCGGTCGATCCGGCGGACGCCGCCAAGGGCCGGCGATTCGTGGACGTGACGCGGAAGGCCGGGCTGATGTCGCGGTCGTGGAGCACCAGCGCCGGCTGGGCCGACTTCGACGGCGACGGCTACCCCGACCTGTACATTTGCCATTACGTCAACTGGTCGTTCGCCAATCACCCGCGCTGCGGCCAACCGCCGGACATCTGCCCGCCGAAGGTCTTCGACGGTTTGCCGCACAAGCTGTTCCGCAACAACGGCGACGGCACGTTCACCGATGTCAGCGCGGAGGCGCAGCTGCGTCCCGGCGGGAAGGACGACAGCAAGGGACTGGGTGTGCTGCTCGTAGATCTCAACGGCGACGGCAAGCCGGACATCTACGTCGCCAACGACACCGCCGACAGTTTTCTCTACGTCAATCGTTGCGAGCCGGGACGATTTCGCTTCGCGGAGCGCGGCCTGGTCAGCGGCACGGCGCGCGGCGTCGGCGGTTCGCCTAACGGCAGCATGGGTGTCGACGCCGCCGACTACGACGGCAGCGGCCGGCCGTCGCTGTTCGTCACCAACTACGAAAACGAACTGCACGCTCTCTATCGCAACGAGTGTCAGGACGATCGCATCGTCTTCGAGTACGCCTCGCGGTCGGCCGGCATCGCCGCGCTGGGTCAAAGCACGGTTGGCTGGGGCGTCGGATTTCTAGACCTCGATCATCAGGGCTGGCCGGATCTGTTCCTCGCCACCGGCCACGCCATCCGCTATCCGGCCCGCAGCGGCGGCGATCCTCGTCAACGTCCTATCTTGCTGCGTAACGAGGGCGGCAAGTTCCACGACATCGCGCGACGCGGCGGCCCGTACTTCCGCACGAACCACCTGGCCCGCGGCGTCGCCCTCGGCGATCTCGACGACGACGGCCGAGTCGATCTGGTCATCAGCCATCTCAACGAGCCGGTCGTGCTGCTGCGTAATGAGGCGGCGACCGAGAATCACTGGCTGGGCGTCGAACTGGTGGGGCGGGGCCATGCCGACGTGGTGGGGGCGCGGCTGGTCCTGGAATTCGACGGCCGCAAACAGACGCGCTTTGCCACCGGCGGAGGTAGTTACGCTTCTTCCAGCGACCGCCGTCACGTCTTTGGGCTGGGCAAAAGCGATAAAGTCGATCGCTTGACGGTCATCTGGCCCGATGGGAACCATCAGCAGTGGCGCGGCTTGGCGGTCGATCAATATCACCCGCTGGTGCAGGGGAAGCAAGGATGAGCGGGCAGATCCGAGCCGCGACCGTAAGGAGCGGGCGCGCGATCAAAGCCCCCGCTTCCCTACAGTCGCGGCATCATTCGGACTCCAGGAGCCAGCAATGACGGTTTTCGAGGAATGGCTGTTGCGGAAGTTGTCCCGGCCTCTGTGGACCATCCGCCAGGCGCGTACCGTGGAGGAGACGTTCACCCGCGTTTACGGCCCCCGCGGGGCCTTTGCCCGTGTCACCCTAACCGGCGAGCCGGCGGAAGTTTTTGAATTTCGGTCGGAAGTACAATGGCCCTTCGAGCCTCATCTGTATGATGGCGCTGTGGTGGATGGTCTCCTTGACGAATTGATTGCGACGAATCTTGGCCCGACCGTTACGAAGATACGCTTCGTCTTGCGGGAGATCGGCTGGCACGATGTCGATTCTTCTCCAAATGCGTTCTACCAAGCCGCGAGAATGGCCGCGCGGAAAGTCATTGAGGGCAACATCCTCTATCCTTGGGAACACGCCGAACATCCATGACCCGCTTGGTGTCACGTAAGAATCTTTTCCGCGAACGGAACCCGTTTGCAGCATCGCGCTCGCCGGACGGCCACCACACTCATTGACAGGAGTACCTCATGGCCATCGTCCAGCAACTCTCGGCCCTGGCCGTGCGTCAATTGCTCGGCGGACTCTGTCAAACCGCCGGCCTGGAATCCGGCCCAGCCGTCGTCGAGACGGTCGTCGGGCTGCTCGTCCATCGCTTCACCGACCACAGCCAGCGCCTGCTCCTCGCCTTGCAGCGCTCCAACGAACGTGCCTGGCGCTCGCTGGAGATCGCGCTGGCCGGCGATTCGTGGTGGGACCGCATCAAGGGAACGCTGGCCCGGCGCGAGGACCAGGCGTTCCGCGATCAGGTTTCCGCCTTCCTGCAAGCGACGCCGCTGGCTGGACTGCCCAGCCACGGACCGGAGTTCCGTCAATTGTGTCTGCGCGAGTTGCGCGCCGCCCACAAGCAAGACCTGCTCCTGGGCACGCTGCGACCGGCGGCGCTGGCGGCGGAAGCCGGCCAGTTCGCGCGCTTCGCCGACCCGCACAGTCTGCTTCAGGCCGAGTGGCAGGCCGTCGAGTCCATCGCCGCCGCCCTGCGCGAAAAGGGCTTTGCCACGCTCGCTCACCTCGTCAGCCTGCGGCCGGGCGACGATCTGCCGATGCTGGTGATCGCGGTGCGTTACTTCTTCCGCCGCGAGATCGAAACCGATCCCCAGCTTTTCCAGGGATTAACCTTCACGCGGATGGAGCGTCTCGGCCAGCAGCAAGAGAGCGCCTTCGCCGCGCTGGACGCCGTGCTGCGCCAGCACGCCGCGCGGCTTGACGATCTGCTCGGCGACGTGCATGAAGCCGTCGTTCAAACGCGCGGCGACGTGCAGGACATCAAGTCGGCGATGGAGCGGCAGGAAAAGCACCTGCAAACGGTCGGTCAGGCGGTGTTTCGCGCCCTGTCCCAGCCGAGCGCGCCCGCCGCGCCCGTCCCCGTTGGACCGCCGGCGAAGAAGGAGCAAGACCTCCGGCTGGACATGCTCAACACGCTGTTGACGACGCCGCATCGCAAACTCGAAAACGTCTGGCCGATCCATCAGCAGCTCGTGCAGAAGGATCCGCGCTTCTACGTCCGCCTGGCCGCGTGGTATCACGACAAGGGCAGCGTGCGCGATCACAAGGAGATGTTCATCATCACGCTGGCGCTCAGCACCTTCGAGGGGCACCGCGATGTTGGGTTGGCGATGCTGCGCACGCTGCCGCCGTATCAGGTGGCGCGCGTGGTGGACTTCATCCACGGCCGCAAAGAGACGCGCCGCCGCGTCGTCGCGGAGAGCGTGCCGGAGAAGCTGCCGCGGCCGAAGACGAAGGAAGAGCGACGCCGGCGCGACAAGCAACTCCGCGAAGCGCGCCATCGTCAGCGGACGGAGCGCAAGATCGTCCGCGAGGTTGTCGGCGATTTTGGCTTGTTCCGCAACGTGCCCGGCTCGCTCAAGACGGAGGTGACGCGCTATCTGCGCGAGCGCGAGGCCAACCCCGATTGGTTCGACAGCACCGCCCTGGTGGCCCGCAAGGCGCTCAAGCGCCTGTACGCCGTGCTGCACATCCCGCCCGGCCCGCGCGCTCAGAAGATCCTCTTCGACGAGCAGCCGCCCGCCGACAGTCGCGTCGGCGCGCTCAAGCGGCTCGCTGGCCTGGACGATCCGAAGGAGCAGGCGAAGGCCATCGTCGAAGCGCGCATCCCGTTCCGCATCGCCGTCTCGGTGATCCCGGAAATGACGCCGGCGATCCTCGAAGCGCTGATCGAGCGCATGAGTCCGCAGGAACTCATCAACAACCTGGGAACGCTGCAACGCTACGGAGCGCTGAGCAATCCCGATCTGAAGGCGATGATCGACCTGAAATTGGAGGAAGCCAAGTCGTACGCGCGCACCAGCGCCCTCAAGCCGGAGGCGGCGCTGCAAGCGGTCGAGCTGTCGGCGGACGTGCGCCGCAAGCTCGAAGAGGTCGCCGACGTGCAAATCAAGGCGCGCGGCCGGCTGCGACGCCCGACGGCGGTGCTGGTGGACAAGTCCGGTTCCATGGAAGTCGCGATCGAGGTCGGCAAGCGCATCGCGGCCATGATCTCGACGGCCTGCGAGAAGGAACTGTACGTCTACGCCTTCGACAGCATGGCGTATCCGATCGAGGCCAAGGGTTCGGACTGGGCGGCGTGGAAGCGAGCGTTCGAGGGCATCAACGCCGGCGGCGAAACGTCGTGCGGCATCGCCCTGGAATACCTGCGCCGCAAGAAACAGTTTGTCGAGCAGATCATCGTGGTCACGGATGAGGAGGAGTACACCCCGCCGTATTTCGTCGAGAGTTTGCTGAAGTACCGGCAGGCGCTGTCCGCCGATCCGAGCATTTGTCTCGTCAAGGTGCCGGACAGCTCGACGCGCCTGGAGGAGCAGTGCAAGCGAGCGGGCATCAAGGCGAGCACGTTCGATTTCAAGGGCGATTACTATTCGCTGCCGAACCTGATCGCGCTGCTCGAACCGCCCTCGGAGTTGGATCTGCTCATGGAGATTATGGATTATTCCTTGCCCCAACGGCGAGCGGATTGAGTATACTGAGATTGGCCCGCTGCCCTACCCTTGGGAGCATACAAACACGAGCTTAGTGGAGCTTGAACCGTTTGCGGCAAACCTGTCCTCACGGACGGAAACCGGCTCCTGGAACTTGCGGCGGGCCATTTTGCGATTGGTTTTCCCACCCTCCGCGCCGGTATCGTTAGGACGCCTGACGCTTGGAGTTCATCGACTCAACAGGAATTGATTCCTCGGCCGGCTGCCCTGCTTGCATGAGTTTCCGCAAGCGAACGCGCTGACGCCAGGCCAGCACGAATTCGACAACCATCGGCAGCACCGAGACGAACACAATGGCGATTACCACCGACTCGAAGTGTTTTTCCACCCACGGCACGCGGCCGAAGAAGTAGCCGCTCCACAAACAGATCGTCACCCAGGCCACGGCGCCGATGCAATTGTACAGGAAGAAGCGCGGATAACGCATCTTGCCGATACCGGCCACGAACGGCGCGAAGGTGCGCACGATCGGTACGAAGCGGGCCAGGATGATCGTCTTGCTGCCGTATTTCTCGTAAAACGTCTGCGCGCGTTCCAGGTGCTTCTTGTTGAAGAACCACGACTGCTCGTATTTGAACACCTTCGGACCCAGCCGGTAGCCGATAGCATAATTGACGGCGTCGCCGACGACCGCCGCCCCGACCAGCAGAGCGAACAACAGCGGCATGTTCAGCGGCGAACCCTCGCCGGACGCCAGCGCGCCCACGGCGAACAGCAGCGAATCGCCCGGCAAAATCGGCGTCACCACCAAACCCGTTTCGCAGAAAATGATGGCGAACAGCAGCAGGTAAAACCACGGACCCATCACGCCGGTCAGGTGATGGAGATGGGGCTGCGGATGAAGGACATATTCCAATAGCTGACTGATGTTCATGAAATTCCCGAAGGAGACATCACCCCCCGGCGCGATCGCCTAACCGCGCCCCGTGGGGTTTTGACAACAGTAACGATTGCGGCCGATTGTACCAAGAGCAATCGGCGCTCCCCCTCACGGAAGTATAGATGCGCCCGGCACGAGAAACGACGCCGAAAGCGTCCGACAACGGCACGGACCGGCGAAAACGAGATATGGTATAGCGGGAGAATGAAGACGTGGTTTCCAATCCACTAGCCCGGAGCGCCAGCGACGGGGCGCCGCGCCCGTCGCTGGCGCTCCGGGCTAGTTTGGAAAGCATCCCTAATCCGCGACGATCGGGGGCGGACGATGAGTGAATCCTTGCGCCTGTTCGTGATCGAGGACGACCCCGATTCCGCGCTGCTCATCCGCCGGCATCTGGAACGGGCCGGCCACGCCGTGACGCACTGCCGCGGCGCCGCCGACGCCCTCATAGTGCTCGGCCACACCGCCTTCGATCTGGTGCTGCTCGGCCCGCGCCTGCCCGACATGGCCGCGCTGGACTTTCTGCACACGCTCGACCGCGAAGGCATCGCGACGCCGGTGCTGATCGTCACGCAGGACAAGGACGCCGAGACCGCCCGCCGCATCCTCCGCGCCGGGGCGGTCGATTACCTCGTCAAGGACACCGCCCTTACCTACCTCGGCGAACTGCCCAAGCGCGTCAGCGAGTCGGTGACGCGCCACCGCCTGGAGCAGATGAACCGTCTGCTCGTGCAGGCGCTGGAGTCGGCCCGCGACGGCATCATGATTACCGACCTGCAAGGCACCATCCTCGAGGTCAACCAGGCGCTGGAGAACCTGACCGGCTTCGCCCGCAACGAACTGCTCGGCCAAACGCCGCGGCTGTTGAAAAGCTCCGCGCACCCGCCGGAGTTGTACGCGGAGATGTGGCAGACCATCCTGGCGCGGCGGAGTTGGCAGGGCGAATTGACCAATCGCCGCAAGGACGGAACCTTGTTTCAGGCGTCCCTGACCATCTCGCCCATCGTCGACGGCCAGGGGCGAATGACGCACTTCGTCGGCATCCAGCGCGACATCAGCGAGCGCAAGCAACTGGAACGCGCGCTGTTGCAGGCGCAGAAGATGCAGAGCGTCGGCACCTTGGCCGGCGGCGTGGCCCATGAGTTCAACAATCTACTGGCCGGCGTCAACGGCTACGCCTCGCTCGGCCTGCGCGAGCCGGACCTCAGCCCGACCGTGCGCGATTTCCTTCAGCGCATCGTCGCCCTTTCGGAGCGCGCGGCGGTGCTGACGCGGCAGCTCTTGGCCTTCGCCCGCAAGCCAGCCCTGACGCGCCAACGCATGGCCATCGTCGAGCTGGTGCGCGGCACGGCGGAGTTGGTGGGACGGACGCTGTATCAGGACGTCGTCGTCGATCTGCCGGACGACGAGTGCGCGTGCGAGGCGCTGGTCGTCGAGGCGGACGCCAATCAATTGCAGCAAGCGCTGGTCAATCTCGCCCTCAACGCCCGCGACGCGCTGCTGGCTGGAGCGCGGGCGTCCCGCCCGCACGGTGCGGGCGAGACGCCCGCGCTCCAGGGGAACGCAGCCCGGCCCATCATGTTCCGCCTTCGTTCCGTCGAACTCGCCGACGCGCAGCCCGGATTTCCGCAGCAGGTGCCGGCCGGCGACTACGTGGTGATCGAGGTCGAGGACCACGGCGTCGGCATGTCTCCGGAGGTGCTCAATCAGGCGCTGGACCCGTTCTTCACGACCAAGGAAGTCGGCCAGGGCACCGGCCTGGGGCTGCCGATGGTGTTCGGCATCGTCCAGGGGCACCACGGCTATCTGACGCTCGACAGCGAGCCGCGCCGCGGCACGCGCGTCCGCCTCTTTCTGCCGCGAGCCGCTCCCGGAGCGGATGCCTCTCCGCCGTCGCGCGCGGGTGATTCCGAAATCGTGGAACCGGAGGCCGCGCCGAGCCGTTCCATTCTGGTCATCGACGACGAGGAGGCCGTTCTGGACGTGGTGCGCCGCTTTCTGGAGATCGCCGGTCACGCGGTCGCCTGCGCCGCCAGCGGTCAGGAAGCGCTGGAACTGCTGAACGCAGGCGAGCGGTGCGACCTGATCGTCCTCGATTTGATGATGCCGCGCGAGGACGCCGTCACAACCTTCGAGCGTCTGCGGCAGCGCCGGCCGGACGTGCCGGTGCTGCTGTGTACCGGCCTGCCGCAGATGGAGCCGGCCCCCGAACTGCTGCGTCGCGGCGCCGCGGGACTCATCCGCAAGCCCTTCCGCATGAACGAACTGTGGTACGCCGTCAAGCAAGCCCTTCCGTCGCGCTGAAATTGGAAACGGCGCGGCAATCAATCGCCGGGGAGCTTGCGACGGACAGCTTCCACACGCTTGGCATCCCAGCGCGGCTGCGGCTCGCGCACCAGGCGCGACACCAGTTCGGCTCCCTTCGTGCTGCGAAGGAGCATCCAGTGCGTGCTGTTGAACGGATACGCGGGAATGCCCTGTTGTTGCAGGTCGGGCGGATAGGCCGAACGGTTGGCCACCAGGCCGTCGCCGACGATCGCGCCGGTGCCGACCACGCAGGCGAACTCGACGTTGTTGGGGATCACCGTGCCGGCGCGCTCCGACAGCATACGGCGGCGAACCGGCTTGGTCAGCGAATCGAGGAAATCGACCTGGTTGGCGCGGACGGTTTGCCACTTCGCCCAGCCGGAGCCGCCGTTGGGAGCGCACACCTGAATGACCTTGGTCACGCCGCAGTCGGGATGGTCCTCGACGAATTGCCGCGCGATGACGCCGCCGGCGCTGTGGCCGACCAGGACGATATCGCGATAGCCGTCGCGGCGAAGTTGGCGGATGTGGCGTTCCAGGTCCGGTCCTGCCGCGATGTCGTCGGCGCTGACCGTCTGCCCGTAGGAGAAGGCGAACACATCGGAATCGGGTCCGAGCTTCTTGACCAGCAGGCCGTCGGGCCTCTGCCAACTGTGGAGATGGGGGCGCAGGACGTTGGTTTTACTGAAAGGGTGGACGTACAGTCCGTGAATCAGTACGACGGCCCGCGACTTGCCGGGCGAGCTCCACCACTGCCGCTCCTGCTTGGCGGGCGCGACCTGCACGAACTGCGTCTCGACGTTCGGGGCGGCGCCGAACAGGACACACAGGATGGGCAAGGCGGGGCACATGGCAACCTCCCTCGATCCGGGGGCGAGATTGCGCGAACGCGCGGCTGATCGGTCGTCCTTCGTGACAACTTTAGCGCAGGTTCGGGTGAGCGAGTCAAGTTCAAGTGCCCGCGCGAGACGTTCTCGACTTCGCCCATTGGCGTTTTCCCTACAGTTGATTATTCCGGCAAAGAGCATCGTCTCGCGCTGCCTGGCAAACGGGGCAATTTCGGCGCAGCTGTGCCGCATCCGCCGTCGCCGTTGATCGGTTCGGACGCAATGCTCTTGCCAGATGGGCGGCTGCGGGACAAAGTAAGGTGTTTGGGAGAATTATGAATCCATGCCGTGAGGAGAGGAAGCCATGGGGGTTCTTGCCGACTGGCAGATCCTGCGCGAGATCAAGATTGAGCCGTTTGCCGAGAGCGCGATCCGCCCCGGAGCGATTTCCTACGGCGTGTCCAGCTACGGCTACGACGTGCGCGTCGGCCGGCATTTCAAGATATTTACCAACGCTCGCTGCGCCGTCGTCGATCCGAAGAACTTCAATCCGGCGTCATTTGTGGACATTGAAGGGGACCATTGTCTCATTCCGCCCAATAGCTTCGCGCTGGCGGAGACGGTGGAATACCTGGAGATTCCACGAGACATCATATGCTTATGTGTTGGAAAATCGACGTATGCGCGCTGCGGGATAATAGTGAACGTAACTCCACTGGAGCCGGAGTGGCGCGGAAAAGTGACCATCGAGATTTCCAATACCACGCCGCTGCCCGCGAAGATCTACGCCGGTGAGGGCATCGCTCAGATTCTTTTCCTTCGCGGCGAGGCCGTCTGCCACACCAGCTACGGCGACAAACGCGGCAAGTACCAGGACCAGAAGGGACTCACGCTACCATTCGTCATCGGCCCCGAACGGGGGAACGGCTGATCCACGAAGGAAAATCGTTCCCGCCTGGTCGCGGGCTTTCCGGAGGCCGTCTTCCTCGCTATGCTGTCTTTTTACCATCGGGCAGCGAATTCATCCGCGAGGAGACACCGCAATGGGAGCACGGCGTATTCGTCGCGAACAGCGACGCGTCGATATGGCTGAGTCGCGGCGCACCAACGGCATGCTCAAAATGAAAGAGCGCATCCGCCGTCACAACCGCATGTTGGAAATGATCAAGAAGGGCAAGCTGCCTTTCACGCCGCCGGTCATGAGTTGGATCAGCGCCGAGTTGGGCAAGCCCTCTCGCCAGATCGTCCAGGCCGACATCGATCGGCTTGTGCAACAGGGTTGATTCACACCTTACCAGCCCGCAGCGCAAGCAAGGGTAATTCTTCACCCTTGCTTGCGCTGCGGGCTGGCAGCATGTTGTCCTCGCCGCCTATGTCTTGGGAGCGTGCCGCGCGCACCAGGCGACGCGGCGGCGGAAAATCGGCACAAGTCCCCAGAGGCGATGCCACTCCGGCCCCTCGCCCACGGCCAAACACGGGCAGCGATAGCATTTCAGCGCAATCCCTTGCGAATCGATCAGCGTCTCCTCGCTCCGCTTCCGTTCGTGCTCGTCGATTGTGTCGGGGTCGATCCCCCGCTCTCGTAATTCGCGCTCGATGATGTCCAGCGCTTCCGGCTCCATGCCTGCGCGGTAAACCGTCGCGCGGTCCAGCAAGTCTTCCGTCGTCGCCGCGCGGACGTTGGCACGCACTTTTTCCAAATCCAGATACATGATCCTCTCCACCAAGAAAGCGGTCCTCCGTTCATTTTGGCGCGAGCGTGCGACTTTGGGAACCAAGAGCACGCCTTTTCCGTCTCAATCGTGGACCCAAAAACGGACCCGAAGGCGTTCGCCGGTGTTGAATGGTTTGACGCCCGTTCGGTTGACGCACTTCCGGGGACGTGCGAGAATTCAATTCGGCAGCACTGGACGACAGTTCGAGGGAAACGGCCTGAAGGGGGATCAACGATGCTCCGTGCATCCATGCGAGGTTGGCAGCCTGGTCGGCTGCGTTCGATACTGCTCGGCTTGTTCGTACTCGGCGGCGTCATCGCCGTGGTCGGCCTCTCCGACATCACCTCGGCGGCTCCCCCCGCCAAGGGCAAAACCAAGGAGGCCAAGGCAAAAGAAGAGCCGGGCGTGAAATGGCCGGAACCCCTCAAGCTGACCCTCGTCGGCAAAAAAGACGATGAGCAAGACCTGGCGCAGCTGACCGAGATGGTCTCGATCATCAACAAGATGAGCGAGGAGAAGTGGAAGGAAAACAAGATCGTCCCGACGCGCTACGCCGACGATTACGAGTTCATCCGCCGCGCCTCGCTGGACATTATCGGCCGCATCGCCAAACCCGAGGAAATCCGCGAGTTCCTCAAGGATCCCAAGGAAACGCGCCGTTCCAAGCTCATCAACCGGCTGCTGGACAGCGACGAATATCCCCGCCACTGGGCCGATCTGTGGTCGAACTGGCTGCTTGGCCGTTCCGGCGTGTTCGGACGCGGCCAGTACAAGGAATACCTGGCCACCTGGCTGGAAGACCAGTTCAGCCAGAACAAGCCGTACACGAGCATTGTCAAGAGCCTGATCGCCGCCAAGGGCGAGAACTCCGACACCGAGAAGGGCGGAGCGGCCAGCAACTTCATCCTCGCCCATCTCGGCGAAAACGTGCCGCAGGCCCATCGCGGCGAAGAGGGCCAGTTCCAGATGGTGCCGATCACCTCGCGTATCACCCGGCTGTTCCTCGGCACGCAGGTGCAGTGCGCCCAGTGCCACGATCACCCCTTCTACAGCAACATCAAGCAGAAACACTTCTGGGGCGTCAACGCCTTCCTGCGTCAGGTTTCGCGTCAGGGTCAGCCGCCGCAGATGGGCCGCATGATGGCCTACAACAAACTGACCCTCACCGACGATGAAAACGTCGCCAAGGACGCCCTGATCTACTACGAGCAGCGCAACGGCGTCATCCTCACCGCTCGCGCCGAGTTTCTGCCGACCAACGAGGAGGAGAAGCACGGCGCCCAGCTGCCGGCCGACGCCACGGGCGTGGCGCGGCGCGAGAAGCTGGCCGACTTCATCATCGAGCACCCGCAGTTCACCAAAGCCATCGTCAACCGCATGTGGGGCGTGTTCTTCGGCCGTGGCTTCGTCAACCCCATCGACGATTTCAACGATCAGAACCAGCCGTCCAACCCGGAACTGCTCGACGAACTCGGCGGCCGCTTCAAGAACTACGGCTACGACCTCAAGAAGATGATCCGCTGGATCTGCAACAGCAACCCCTACAACCTCAGCTACGTCGCCAACAAGACCAACGACAAGCAGGAGCACGAGGCGCTGTTCAGCCGCATGATTATGAAGTCGATGAGTCCCGAACAGCTGTTCGAGTCGCTGATGGTGGCCACCAAGGCCGAAGCCGCCGAGTCGAAGGACGGCAAGAAGAACCTCAAACAGCAATGGCTGGGCACGCTCATCAGCAACTTCGGCGACGACGAGGGCAACGAGGTCAACTTCAACGGCACGGTCGTGCAGGCGCTGTTGATGATGAACGGCAAGGACATCAACGACGCCATCTCGCGCAAGGACAAGGGCGCCGTCGCCCTGGCCATTAAGAACCGGTCGGAGCAGGCCGCTATCACCGAGTTGTATCTCACCGCCCTCAATCGGCCGCCGACCGCCAAGGAAACCAACACGATTATCCAGCACTTCCCGTTAAGTAATCGCCACGGACCGCAACTCCGTATGAACGATTACAAGAACCCCAATCGCCGCTACGAAGATTTGTTCTGGGCGCTGGTCAACAGCAGCGAGTTCCTGCTGAACCATTGAGGCAGGGGGGGCGAAAAGCGAAACGACCCCGGCGAGGAGCGCTCCTCGCCGGGGTCGTTCGTTTTATGTCCGTATTTCCAAACCGTGTAGGTCAGACTTTCCAGCCTGACAACTTCGGCGAAAACCGTCAGCCTTTCCAGCCTGACCTACGTTGGGGCAATGCGTCTAAGGAGTTTCGCGGACCTGAGTGACGGTCAAGAGGTTGTGTTTCGCGCTGGAGTCCCAGGAGGTATTGCCCACCAATTCGACATTGCGATCGACGTGGCTTGAGAGATCAACACCTGGAGCGGCGATCACCGACAGAACGGGATTGCCGCGGGCGTCCATCAGGTGATAGTAGCGATTGTCCGGACGACCGGAAGCGAGCCGCAGCCGTCCGCGATGGACTTCGGGTTGCCGCGTTCCCCACCCAGGGCCGCCGGCTCGCGTCGCGACGAGCTGGCCGGTCGCCGGTCCCGACGTGGCCGTACCGATCAGGCGAACGGCGTTCGTCCCTCCCTGATTGGTCGGCACGGGATAAGCCTGAGTGCCGCGATCCGGGGCGAAGCGAGAACCGTCGGACGGGTTGGAGCCGGCCTGCTCCAGCCAGTGCGCCCGCTGATAGGCCGCGTCGGCGCGGGCGGGGTTGACTGACAGGTTGGCGTCGCCGGCCTGACGATAGAGGCGAATGGCGTCGGCGATCCGTCCCTTGCGTTCGGCCAACTCGGCGTTGCGCCACAGCGCGTCGCCGTCGGGCGGCGGGGGCGACTCCGTCGGCGTCTTGCGAACGGAGGTGGCGGAAGCGACGACCACCGTAGATTTCGACACATCTTCCTTGCGAATGTAGCGTAGCTCGCCCTCCGGCGTGTCGATGGGCAGCCAGGTGCCTTCCTCGTCCTTCATGGGCCGGCCCATGAGCCGCACCTGGGCGCCGCGCTCCAGCTTGACGCCGATTTTTGACGGCCGGTCCGTTTTCTTGCTGCTGCCGATGAGGACCGGTACGGGGTGGTCCGTGTAGGTCACGACATAAGTGGTCGGATAATTGGGGAACTTCTGCTGGACGAAGCGTTCGTTGATCCAGCTGAACGAACCGGCCGGCGGGCGGATCGCCAGCCAGCCGCTTTCCAGTTCTTGCATCACCTGCACATGGTCGCCTTGGCGCAGCTCGTTGGTTGGATACAGCCCGTCCGACGTGCTCGGTCCACACCACACCAGTGCCCGCGGCGCGACGATGGTTCGTACATCGGGCGGCCGATCCTCGGCGACGAGTCGGCCGGACGCGAGCAGCACCACAACCACACCGCCAACAAGCGAAGCGTGTCGCATGGATCTCCTCCGCGAACGACTGCTGCTTCGTTGCGCAGCCATCCTCATGCTCTCTCGGCGCGCGCATCGCCCGATCGTGAGCTTACACCATCCGAATGAATGCAAGTGCGGACCTTTGCGGGAGGATCCTCCCGGTCCCGCCGCTTATAGCGAAGGCGGCGACGCGCACAAGTCCAGTTCGGGCGAGAAATGAACAAAAGAACCCAGGCCCGAACCTTGCGATCCGAACCTGGGTAGGGGTGGGGGTTCGATCAAACCAGCCCGAAGCGCCAGCGAGGGTTGTCCCTTGCTGGCGCTGCGGGCTGGTTGTCCTTACGGTTTCTGCTCCTTCTCCTTGCGGAGGAGCTTGTCGGCCCGGTCGGCCTCCTCGACGCTGATGAGCCCGTCGCCGTCGGCATCGATGCGGCGAAACTCGGCGTCGGTGCCGAGGAACTCGCGGCGCGAAACGTCGCCGTCGTGATTGCGGTCCATCTTGCGGAACCACAACGGGCCGGCGGTCCGCTCCGGCAAGTCCGGCCCACGCACGGCCATCCGGCGAACGGCCACCACCCGCGACGTGGACTGATTGCCGTTCGTCGGGCCGCGCCGCACATCGACGCGATACTTGTGCGGAATCTCGCCGGCGCTGATGCGGCCGTCGCCGTCGCGGTCGAGCTGATCGACCAGCTTGACCATCTGCCGCAGTTCGCGCACGCCGAGCCGGCCGTCGTTGTTGCCGTCAACCATGTCGAAGAGGCCGCGTCCCTGGTCCTTGACGGCCAGCGAGGCGCAGCTCTTCACGGCGGCTTCCTGCAACTCCTTCATCTTGTCCAGGTAGGCGGCGACTTCCTTCTCGAAGAGCTTGCCGTCGCCGTCGCGGTCCATCATCTTGAACGCATTGCGATAGAGCGGATTTCGGTCGGCCTCGTTCTTGTCGAGGTAGCCGTTGTTGTCCGCGTCGGCGGCCCGGAACTGGGCGAGATACTGCTGGCGCAGCCGGGCCGCGATCTGCGGCTCGCCCGCGGTATCGCCGCTGCCCAGCTCGATCTGGGTCGAGTCCAGTTCCCACAACAAAGTCCCGCTGGAGGAAGGGCGAACGCCTTTGGCAGACGGCCGATCCTTGCCTGAGACCAGCTCGACGCCCGCGTTCTTGCCGAGACGGACGCGGAATTCGAGGTCCGGCTCGCGCTGGGCGAAGCGGGCCAATTCCTCCGTATCGAGCGTGCCGTCCTCGTCGGCGTCGAGGCGCGCGAAGGCCGCTTCCTCCATGCCGAGAGCCTGGCGCGTCAGCTTGCGGACGGCGGAGCGTTTCCCCTTCGGCGCGTAGTGAGCCAGCAGGTCGCGCGCCAGCTGCTTGCCTCCCTGCCCCGGAACGACCATCACGAACGGATCGCTCCGCGCGGGCTGCATCTGTTGGTTGATGGCGAAGACAACATTGGATTCGACGCTGCTGGGCGCATTGCCGCTCATCTCCTGGATGGAAACCGTCTCGTCGTCATCGAGGTCCATCTTGGCGAGCACCGCCGGCGCGCGGGCCAACTCCTCGCGGGACAGCTTGCCGTCCTTGTCGGCGTCGAGCAGTTTGAAGAGCTTCTCGTTGAGGGCATCGGGCGACAACGGTTGCGCCTGCCCGGCGAAACTGGTGAGGGTGACCTGATTTTGCCGCGGGCCGTTGGCAGGGAACTGGAACGACGCGGCGCCGTTGCGGCGATACCAGTCGGCCAACTCCTGCCGCGTGATCTTGCCGTCGCGGTCCTTGTCGATGGACTCGACGAGGTTGGGCTGTTGTGCTGCGAAGCCGCCGCCGTTGCTGAACAGCACCGGAATCGGCGGCACCCGGGCGGCCTCGCTCTTGCTCAGGACGCCGTCGCCGTCGAGGTCGAGGTAGGCGAACAACTTGCCCATGAAATCCTCCCACACATCGACGAGCGGCTTGCCGTCGATGCGGACGTGGAAGCGGATCAGCACCGGGCCTTTTTCGCCCATGAAGACAAAATCCTGCGCGTCGCGGCCGTCGGCCGCCTTTGGCGCGGCGCGCGCGCTCAGGCCAAAGGCGAGCAACGCCGTCAAGGCGGCGAAAAAGAGGAGGTTTTTCATGCGACGACCTCCTTGATGGGCTTGGCCGTCGGTTCGACGAGGCGGATCGGCCGGCCGACGTTGGAGTTGTTCTGCTTGCGCGGATCGAGTCCCAGCGCCAGGCAGACGGTGCCGAGCAGGTCGGGCACTTCGACCTTGCGCTCCTCGATGCTCGCGCCGTCGGCGCTGGTCTTGCCGACGACTTGGCCGCCCTTGAGGCCGCCGCCGGCCAGTACCGTGGACCACGACACGGCCCAGTGATCGCGGCCGGTGCGGTCCTTGGCGATCTTCGGGGTGCGGCCGAACTCGCCCATCCACACGATGAGCGTCGATTCGAGCAACCCCTTCTCCTTGAGATCCTCCATGAGCGTCGCCCAGGCCGGGTCGAGCGTGCCGCTGAGGCGCTTGACCTGATCGAAATTCTGGGCGTGCGTGTCCCAGCCGTTGAGGCCGACTTCGATGAACGGCACGCCGCGCTCGACCAGCCGGCGCGCCAGCAGACAGCCCTGACCGAACAGATTGCGGCCGTAGGCGTCGCGCAGCTTGGCCGGCTCGTCGTCGAGATTGAACGCCTTGACGGCGGACGAGCGCATCATGGTGATGGCCCGTTGATAGGCGGTGCGATGGCTCTGTGCCGCGACGCTGGCGTGCTGGGCGATAAACTCTTGCTCCATCTCGTCGAGCATGTCGATGCGCGCGGTCGAACGTTTGGCGTTGACGTCTTTGGGCAGATCGAGATCGCGCACGCGAAGGGCGCGGGCGATGTCGCCGCCGGGTTGTCCGCCGAAAGCGGCGTTTTCGCCGACGATCAGCGGCGCGTACTGCGGGCCGAGAAATCCCGGTGTGAACGCGGCGGGATTGAGGCCGCGGAACGGCGAGATGCTCACGAAGCTGGGCAGTTCCGCGTCGGGACTCTCTAGCTCCTTAGCGACGAACGAACCCAGCGGCGGATACTGCACCGGTCCGCCGGGCACGCGGCCGGTGCGGAGATAGTACGTCGCGCGGCCGTGGTCGGCCTCCTTGGTACTCATCGAGCGGACCAGCACCATGTCTTGCATGTGCGTGGCGAGTTTGGGCAGATGCTCGCTGATTTTGATGCCGGGCACGCTGGTGGCGATCTCCTTGAAGGTGCCGCCGTTGACGTGTCCGGGCTTCAAATCGAAGGTGTCCATCTGACTGGGTCCGCCGGCCATCCACAGCAGGATGCACGCGCGTTTGCGTTCGGGGCTTTTCGCGGCCGCCGCCGCCAGGTTTTCCAGCCAGCCCGACATCGAACAACCAATCGCCCCCGCGGCCGACAGTTTCAGCCAGTCGCGGCGAGACAGAGAGAGCGAGGAACGAGACATGGATGAAAACTCCTTGCATCCGGCGAGCGGGGGGCGTCAGCCCCCTGTTCGAGAGCAACAGGGGGCTGACGCCCCCCGCTCGCCATGCGATCAATGATTGAGGAAAAATTCGCCGCTATTGAGCAGGATCCAGAACACGTCCGCCAACGCCTGCTTGTGGTGTTTATCCTGGTCAGCGCCCGCCGAATCGCCGGCCGAGCCGCCGCCCTCGACGTACTTGACCATGCGCGACAGTTCTTTCGGCGACGGCTTGCGCGCCAGCGTCACCAGGTAGAGCGTTTCCAGGCGCTCCGTCGTGTCCATGAACGGCGCATCGAGCAGGGCGGAGAGCGTCTCACTGCCTTCGAGGTCGGTCGCGGCGGCGGTCACTTGCCCGTTCATCATCGCCAAGGCTTGCAGGATGGAGGTCTGCACCTCCGTCGCCTTGTCGCTGACGTTGGTGAACTCGTTGATGAAGCGGCCGCGCGCGCCTTGATTACCTGGAAAGCGCGGATTGCCGTTGCCCGCCTCGCGGTAGCCGGTCGCCTGGGCGATGCTGTCGAATAACTGTTCGGCGGACAGACCGCGTAGCGGCATCCGCGCGAACTCACGCGGATCGTCCTGGCTCTGGTGCGTCGCCACGCTGCTGAGCTGGTACGCCCGGCTCGACGTGATGGCACGAATGAGGAACTTCAAATCGAAATCGTGCGCGGCGAACTGGCGGGCCAGTTCGTCGAGCAGTTCGGGATGGCTGGGGGTATGCTCGCCGCCGACCATTTCATCGACGGGATCGACGATTCCGGTGCCGAAGAAGTAGCCCCACATGCGGTTGACGGCGGCCCGCGCGAAATAGGGGTTATCCTTGCTGGTCATCCACTCCGCCAGCGTGGCGCGGGCGCCGGTCTTGGACTTCCACTTCGGCTCCTTGCCGTCGAGGAACGTGGCCTGCACGACGCGCTCCGTGCCGGGGATGGTCAGCTCGCGGCGATCGGCGGCCTCGCGCCCCGCGGCGACGAAATCGCCCTGTCCCTGCCGCTGCAAGCCGGCGAAGAACGCCGCGAAGCCCCAAAATTGTTCGCGCTTCCACTCGGCGAAGGGGTGATTGTGACACTGGGCGCACTCGATCTTCACACCGAGGAACAGGCGCGACGCGGCCGCCGCCAGGTTCTCCGGCTTGACGTCCTTGGCGAGATAAAAAGCGATCGGCGACGGCTCGCCGCCCTGTTGTCCGAACGGATTGCGGCCCTGGCCGTTCATCGACACCGTGAGCAGTTCGCGCACCATCGCGTCGTAAGGTTTGTTCTCTTGCAGTTGTTTGCGCAGCCAGGACTCGAAGCCGGCGGCGAGGAAGCGGACCTGCAAGCTGCTCGTCGTTTCCGGCAACAGCAGAGCGCGCCAGACGTTCGTGAAGTGCGTGACGTAGCGCGGTCCTTCCAACAGTTTCAGGACGAGACGCCCGCGCTTGTCGGATCGTTTGTCATCGAGGAATTGGCGCACCTCGGTGGCGGAGGGGACGCGCCCGGCAAGGTCGAGATAGACGCGGCGGACGAATTCCGAATCGGACGCCGGCGCCGCGGGTTGGACCTTGTCGGCGTCCCAGCCGGCCGCGAGCGCCTGGTCAATTTTGGCGGCCAGCGCCGCCACGTCCTTGTCGGACGCCGCGCCGGGAGCCGCCTGCGCAACCGGGACGAGGCAAACGAGCGCCGCCCAGCTGCTCAGGAAACAGAGCCGAAGACGGGTCATATTGGCAGTCTCCTACGAGGGATTGGTCCGCCTCTTCGTTCGGTTGTCACGGTGCTTTCGGAAGTTGAAGCGTGCTTTGGGGCGCTGCCGAGGACACGGCCCATAACTTGACGATTCCGTCGTCGCTTACTGACGCCAGCGCCTTGCCGTTGGGGGCGAAGCGCACGCACCAGATGCCGCTGGCGTGTCCCTGCAACATGCTCATGGAGCGGGACGTGGCAACGTCCCACAGGCGCAGCTCGCCGGGCATGCGGTTCTCGAAATGGCCGCTGGACGTCGCCAGGGTTCGGCCGTCCGGCGAAAACGCCAGGCTGAGGAAGCCGCTGCGTTGACCTTGCAGGCGGCCCTTCATTCGGCCGCTGGCCGCATCCCACAACAGCACCGACTGGTCCCAACCCGCCGTCGCCACGGTCTTGCCGTCCGGCGCGAACGTCACGGCCTCGACGCCCTGCTTGTGTCCGTCGAGCTTGACGCGCAGTTTTCCGTTGACCGCGTCCCACAGCCGGGCCGAGTGGTCCTTGCTGGCCGTGGCGATTGTTTTGCCGTCCGGCGCGAACGCCACGGACAGCACCCAATCGTCGTGACCGCGCAGCGTCATCACGTCCTTGCCGGTCTCCATGTCCCACAGCTTCGCCGTCTTGTCGAGGCTGGCCGTCACCAACCGCAGCCCGTCCGGCGAGAACGAAAGCGAGTTAACGCCTCCCTGATGTCCCTTCAACACGCGGAGGACTTTGCCGGTAGGCGCTTCGCGCAGCTGCACGGTGTTGTCGAAACAGCCGGTCGCCAGCGTCTTGCCGTCGGGCGAGAAGGCGGCGCAGCGCAGTCCCTTGGCCGCTGGGACGACGACCAACTGCTTGCCGGTGGTGGTTTCCCACAGTTTCAGTTCGCCACTTTTCTCCATGCCGCTGACGCTGGCGAGGACGCGGTTGTCCGGCGAAAAGGCCACGGCCCAACCGCGTTCGGTGTGGGCGCGCAGCGTCAGCCGGGCCTGGCGCGGCGGGGCGACCGGCGACCACACCTTGATCGTGCGGTCGAGTCCGGCCGACAGGATGCGCCGGCCATCCGGCACGAACACAACGGCGGTGACGGAGTCGGTGTGGCCGCGCAACTGATTGCGGAGCGTGCCACCGGCGGGATCCCACACAATGACGGCGTTGTCCGAGCCGCTGCTGACCAGGCTCTTGCCTTGCGGCGAGAAGGTCAGCGTCGTCACTTCCGCCGAGTGCCCCTTCAACGTGGCCCGCTCGCTCTTTTTCTCCAGATCCCACAGCTTGATCGTCTGATCGTCGCTGCCGGAAGCCAGCGTCTTGCCGTCGGGGCTGAAGGCGAGCGCGCGGACGGCATCCTCGTGCCCCTTCAGGACGACGGGATCACCTTCCGCAGCCATCGGCCACAGGCGGATGCTGCGATCGCTGCCGGTCGAGGCCAGCGTCTTGCCGTCGGGGCTGAACGCGAGGGCGCGGATCGAGCCTCTGTGTCCCTTCAGGATTCGCCGCGTCTCGCCCGTCGCCGGATCCCACAGGCGAATCGTTTTGTCGTAGCCGGCCGAGGCCAGCGTCTTGCCGTCCGGCGCGAAGGCGACGGCGTAGACCCATTGCTGGTGGCCCGTCAGCGTGCGGCGCAGCGCGCCGCTGACCGGATCCCACAGGCGAACCGTGTGATCCGGGCTGCCGCTGGCCAGCGTCTTGCCGTCGGGCGCGAACGCCAGGCACTGCACGGCGTCCTCATGTCCCTTCAATGTCCGCAGCAGATCGCCGGAGCCGGCGTCGAGCACCTGAATCGTCTGATCGTCGAGGGCGGTGGCGAGAATCTTGCCGTCGGGGGAACAGGCCATGCTGAGGATCTGCGGCGCCATATCACCCTGGCCGGGATTGCGCGCCAGTGTTGCGATCTCCTTGTAGGTGGCGGCGTCCCACAGCTTGATTGTTTTGTTGCCGCCGCCGGTGACGAGTTGTTTGCCGTCCGGCGAGAAGGCGGCCGAGCGCGCCGATCGTTCGTGTCCGTCTATCCGCGCCAGCAGTTTCCGCGTTTCCACGTCCCAGGCGCGAACAGAGGCGTCGTCGCCGCTGCTGACCAGCCGTTTGCCGTCCGGCGAGAAGGTCACGCACTGAATCCAGTTTTCATGGCCCTGGAGAGTGGCCAACTCCTTGAAGGTGGCGGCGTCCCACAGTTTCACGGTGTTGTCCACGCCGCCGGTGGCGATGGTCTTGTTGTCGGGCGAGAACGACAGACCAAGGATGGGCCGAGTGTGGCCCGACAGCTTGCCGACCTGTTTGCGCGTTTTGACGTCCCAGAGCGTGACCTGACTGACGCCGCCGTTGTTCCAATCGCCGCCGCCGGCCGCGACGAGTTTGCCGTCGCGCGAGAACGCCACGCAATGCCAGCGGAACAAATCACCCTGCAAATTGGCGATTTCCTTGCCGTTGTCCGCATCCCACAGTTTGACCACCTTGTTCTCGGCGGCGGCGGCCAGCAGTTTGCTGTCCGGCGAAAAGGCGACGCGCGCCACGCTGCCCAGCGAGAAGCGGGCGATGTCCTTGCCGGTGGCGAGGTCGCGCAGCTTGGCCTCGCTCGACCAGCTGCCCCAGGCCAGCCGTTTGCCGTCCGGCGACACGGCGACCGACGCCACACCCAGCGGTTCCGGCGCGGTGGTCAAGCGTTTGCGCGCGGTCAGATCCCAAACGCTCACGAAACCGGGCCGGTCCCAGTAGCCGCCGCCGACGGCCAACCGCTTGCCGTCCGGGGTGAACGCCACGCTCCACACGTCGTTGATGCCGCCGAGCAGGTTCTTCGGTTGAGTGTTGAAGGGGGTCGCTTCCTCGATCGGCGCGGCCGGCTTGGCCGGCGCGTCCGTCGCCGCGGGTTGCTCTTTCGTCTCCTTGACCTCCACCGCCTTCGTCGGGGTCTGCGCCAGGTTCGGACGCAGCGATAACAACAGCAGACCGGCGAGCACCAGCGCGAGCTTCGCCGACGCGGACAGACGTTTGGGAGCTTCTCCATCCATGATGAGACTCAACCTCCGTTTCAAGAGTTCAACGCCGGCCAGACCGCTCGCCATGACCGGCAGCGGCGCTCGATCTTCGGCCAGGAAATCGAG
This sequence comes from Gemmataceae bacterium, assembly GCA_036557825.1. Taxonomy (GTDB): domain Bacteria; phylum Planctomycetota; class Planctomycetia; order Gemmatales; family Gemmataceae; genus JAJPHU01. Next base: position 82,602 of record DATBGU010000172.1, on the reverse strand, counting down.
GGTGTTCAGAATGGCCGCCGCGTAGGTCCGCGCCGGCACCTCGCCGACCACCCAGGCATCGCAACATTCTTCCTCGTGGACGTGCAGTCGCCGCCGCGCCAACCACACCAACGGATACCACCAGTAAAGCGCCGACGCGATCAGCTCCAACCAGCGCACCCAGTGATCGCGTCGCCGGACGTGGGCCAACTCGTGCGCCAGCAGGCTGGCGCGCTGGGTGTCGTCGAGCCGGTCGAGCAGCTTCGCCGGAAAGAAGATGCGCACGCGCCCAATCGCCGCCCACACAAGCGGCGGCAGCGGTCCCGGCAGCAGCCAGATCTCCGGACCGCGCCGCAAACCCATCTGCCTCGCCAAGCGGCTAGCCTGATCCTGAATGTCCGCGCCGGCGAGTCGAGCGTGTCGCAGCAGATGCTGGAATCGCCCGATGTTTACCGCCGTCCAGACGAGCCACACCACCACGCCCGTCAGCCAGCCGAGGCTCAGCAGCGGCATGCACGAAGCCAACCCGCTCGGCTGGGGAGGCGGAGCGGGATTCGGCGCCGAGGGGGCCGGAGCCACGGCTGCCGTCCCCGTGAAGTTGGAGTCGAAATCGACGAATGCTTCGACCGCCGCCGGCCTCGTCTCGATCCTGGCCCCCGTGAACGTCGAGGCCATCCTGTCGCCGGACGGCCGCGTCGGGGCCTCGCGGTCCATCGCCGAAACGACCAGCGGCGTCGTCTTCGGTTGAGGTTCCACGAAAATCGCCGGGTCCACAACAGGCGCGGGCGCTTCCGTGGAGGGGACCGGCTCTTGCGGCAGGTTGGCGACAGTGATCGGCCAGAACGGCGGCGTCACCAGTTTGAGCAGCACCAGCAGCCACAGACCATGCAGGACCGCCGGACGACGACAGAAGCGTCCGACCAGCAGGGCGACCAGCGCGAGCAGAGCGGCACAGACCGCGTTCGCCAGGCCGAACGTCATGAGCGTGGACATGATGGAATCCTCACGCGAGGGTGGCTCACTTCGACTTGTTCTTGCGATCCAGTTTGTCGATGAGGTCGCGCAGCTCCTGGCGCTCCTCATTAGATAGTGCCTCGGCGCGGACCAAATGCGTCAACAAAGGCGCCATTAATCCGCCGCACAGCTTCTCGGCCATGACGCGGAGGCGATGGCCGACCAGCGTATCGCGGTCGGTGCGCGCCGAGAAACGATGCGCGTGGCCGCTGCGATCGCGGCGGACGTGGTTCTTCGATTCCAGCCGTTCGAGCAGTTTCTGCACCGTGGCATAATGAGCTTCGTTGCCGTCGGGATACAGCACGTCGGTCAACTGGCGAATGGTCGCCGAACCGCGCTCCCACAGCGCTTGCAGGACCGCCAATTCGGCGTCGGTAACATCTTGAGGAAATTTCTCCGGCATCGCTAACCAATCCAAAAAAGAGGCGGGAAAGAAAACTGAGACAACGCGTCTGAGAGGATAAGCTAAGACAAGCCGTCTGGGATGTCAAGATGTTTTTGGAGATGGTTCGATTTTTATTGAAGCGTGGACATTGATACGTTCGGACTCCTGGCTTACTTTGGAGTTGCTGGCCCGCCTTGAGCATATACTGATCCCATTCCACCCCCCTTCGTGGAGGAACCGCACCATGTTCGCGTTGTTCTGGCTTGCTCTCCCGGTGTTGCTTTGGATGGGACTCCTGCCAGCGGGGTCCTTCGGCGCGGCGGACGAAGATCCGGCCGAGAAGAAAGTGGAGCTGAAAACGGGCGACCGCATCCTCTTCTTCGGGGATTCGCTCACGGCGCTGGCCGGGACGGAGGAGCCCAAGAAGTACGTCACCAAAGGCTATGTCCGGATCGTCCGGGAGACGCTGCGAGAAACCCACAAGGACAAGGACATCGTCGTGGACTGGGTGGCCACCGGCGGTCACACCGTTCCCGATCTTCTCAAGCGCGTGGACAAGGACGTGATCGCCAAGAAGCCGACGATCGTCGTCATCCAGATCGGCTGCAACGACGCCCGGCGGCTCCGTGAAGATCAGTTCAAGTCCAGCCTTGAGGAACTCATCGACCGGCTGCGGAAGGCCGACATCCAGGTCATTCAGTGTACGCTCACCAGCGTCGGCGAGAAGCACGACGGCACCAACAAGGATGATCCCAAACTGGAGGCGTTCGCGGAGATCGAGCGCCGGGTGGCGCGGATGAAGAACGTCCCCCTCAACGATCTCCGCAAGGCGTTCGTCGCGCACTGGAAGAAAAACAACCCCGACAACAAGCCGAGCGGCATCCTCACCTACGACGGCAACCACTTCAACGACGCGGGCCACAAGTTCGTGGCCGAGCAGATGCTGAAGAAGTTCAAATGATGCCGATGGGTGCCATTCGCGGGGGCCACCATGAGACGCGCTCGTTTCCACTGTTTCCTTGTCGCGGCGTGCGGGGCGTTGCTACTTGGGCTGCTCACCCACGCGGGAGGCGATCAACCGCGCACCGGCCCGCGGACGGAGAAGCGCTTTCCGCCGCTGAAAGTGCCGGCGGGCTTCAAGGCCACATTGTTCGCCTGCGATCCGCTCATCGAGTATCCTTCCGCCCTCACCATCGGGCCGAGGCCGGGCGCGATCTATGTGGCCGTGGATTACATGACCGGACTCGGCACGGACATCGTCCGCCGCGATGAGGTGCGCCTGGTCGAGGACACCGACGGCGACGGCTATGCCGACAAGGCGACGGTTTTCGCCAAAGGATTCAATTCCATTCAGGGACTCGCCTACGACGACGGCACCTTGTACGTCATGCACGCGCCGTTCTTGACCGCGCTGCGCGACACGAAAGGCGCGGGCGCGGCCGACGAGCGCCGCGACCTGCTGACGGGCCTGGGGCTGACGCCCGAGCAGAACCCGGTGCGCCTGCACTGCGCCAACGGCGTGGTCGTCGGTCACGACGGTTGGCTCTACCTGGCCGTGGGAGACCACGGCGTCGATGTCGTCCGACCCGAAGGCGATCGGCTGGTGCTGCACGGCGGCGGCATCCTCCGCTGCCGGCCGGACGGCCGGGACTTGCACGTCTTCGCGGCCGGCCTGCGCAACATCTACGACGTGGCCCTCGACGCCGAACTCAACGTCTTCGTGCGCGACAACGAGAACGACGGCGGCACGTACAAGATCCGCGTCTGCCGCAGTTTCTTCGGCGCAGATCACGGCTATCCGTACCTCTACGCGGAACGGCCCGACGAGGCGCTGTCGCCGTTGGCCGACCTCGGCCTCGGTTCCTCGGCCGGCGGACTCTGCTATCTGGAGCGGCAATTCCCGTCGGAATACCGCGGAGACCTGTTCTTCTGCGAGTGGGGCCGGTCGGTGGTGCGCTATCAGCCGCGCCGCGCCGGCAGCGGCTTCGCGTCCGTGAAGGAGATCGAGTTCGCGGCCGGCGCCGCCGACGATCCCTACGGTTTCAAGCCGACCGACCTGGTTGTGCAGCGCGACGGCACTCTGATGGTATCCGACTGGGCCGACGGTCAACGGCCCAAGCGCGGCCGGGGACGCATCTATCACATCGCCCACGTCGGGGACGTTGGCGGCAAAGACGCGCCAAAACCGAAGTCCGTCCCACCGAGCGACGGGCCGGAGAAATGGCTGGCGCGGCTCGACGCGGAGAGCTATTACGAGCGCCGAGAGGCTCAGACGTCCCTCGAACGCCTGGGGCACGAGGGTGACAAGGCGTTGACCGAGGCATTGGCCAAGAAACGCCTCGGTGCACGCGGCCGTTCGCATGCGCTGTGGGCGTTGGCCCACCTGGGCGGCCGGGAGGCGATCGACGACCTGGTGCGCATCGCCGCGTCCGACCCCGAGGCGAGCGTTCGCGCCCAGGCGGTGCGTGCCGTGGCGGACCTCGCGGACCCCATGCTGACTCGGCACCGTCTGAACGCCGGTCCCGGCGATGCCGCCCTCGCCGCGCGCCTCGCCGCGCTGGGCAAAGGACAGGATCGCCGCGTGCTGCTGGAGGTGATCGTCGCCTTGGGTCGGCTCCGCTGGGCGGGCCTGCCGGATTGGTTGGGGCGGAACCTGACCAAACCCGACGACGCTCTCGCCCATGCGGCCATGCAAGCGCTGCGGCGCTCGGAGAACTGGTCCGCGATCTTGCAGTTCCTCGACGAACCCGACGGCGCGTCGCTGCGGGCCATCGCCCGCCGCGCCGTGGCCGAGCGATTCGAGCCAAAGGTGGTAGGCGGACTGATCGAGCGCTTGCGCAGGGAACCCGTCGCGGCGCGGCGGCTTGAGTACGCGGATGCCCTGACTCGCGTCTGCAAGAAGCCCGGCACATGGGTCTATTGGGGCTATCGACCGCCGCCTCGACCGGCGAACACAGTGGCGTGGGAGCGAACGGAGGCGATCACCGAGGCGCTCGACCGCGTGCTGGCCGACCCCGATCGCGCGGTGCGCCTGGCCGCCCTGCGTCACATGCAGCGCGAAAAGGTGTCGATCCGCCCGGCCACGCTGGGGCGTTGGCTCCAGGACGAACATCAGTCCGACCGCGTTGCCGCCATCCTCGCCGCGCTGGGCGACCGGCCGGCGGCCGAGGTCCGGCGGTATCTGGAGGCGGTCGTTCGGGACCGGCGGCACAGCTCCGCGAACCGGCGGGCGGCCCTCGCCCTCTTCGTCGTCGGACTCGACGAAGGCGCGCCGGACCCGCTGCTCGCACTCATCGAAGGACTGGAGGACGGGCCGACCTTGGCCGATGCCCTGCGCCGTACCGGCAAGTATCCCAAACTCTCCGCGGTTCCCGTGCTGATGCGCAAGCTGAGTTCGCCGGATGCGGAGGTGCGCGCCGCGGCCATCGAGGCGCTGGGCGAACGGCGGGCGACGGAGGGTCGCGCTCCCCTGCCGGCGTTGCTCCAAGACAAGGACGTGCGCGTCCGTCGTGCGGCCGCCAGCGCGGCGGGAAAACTGGAGGCGCGGCAGGCGATCGAACCACTCTTGAAACTCGCGGCGGACTCGGACCAAGACGTGCGCCGCGCCAGCCTCGACTCGCTGCGCCGGTTGCACGAGCCGCGCGCCGTGCCGCTGGCGGTCGCGGCGCTGGGCGATCGCCGGCTGGAGATCAACGCCCTGGACTGCCTGGGTGAGTTGGGCGGCCCCGAGCAGGCCCGCGCGGTCGCGGAATGGGCCAAGCGCAACCCGTCCACCGAGGGACTGACCGCTGCCGCGCGCGTCCTGACGGCGTGGCGGGACCGCGAAGGGCTGAAGGCGGCGGAGCGGAAGGAGTTGGATCGCGCCGTGGCCGATGTGCAGGGAGGAACCGGCATCCTGGCGCGCTGGGACGTTCGTGGTCCCCTGTCGGCGCGGGCCGCGTCGCGGATCGTCGAGCGCTTTGCTTCTCTGGATCAAGGGGACGACACAACCGGCTGGAGCACGCGGTTCGCGGGCGGGACGGAATCGCGCGTCCTGCTGGCGTCGAAGGGCGAGACGGACGGCGTGTGGTTGGCGTCTACCGAAGCGATCGTCGCCGAGCCGACGGCTGTCGAGTTCCGAGCCTCAAGCCGGGGTAGTTTGCAAGTCTGGCTGAATGGCCGGTCCCTGCACCGGCGCGATCAGGTCCAGAACTTTCAGATCGACTCCGACCGCTTTGCCGCCACTCTCGCCAAGGGCGTCAATCGGCTGCTCGTCCAGGTGGGACCGTCGAAGGCGGCCGTCGAGTTTCACTTGCGTTTTCGGCGCAAGAGCACCACGGCCGAGCAAGAACGGCTGACGCAAGCGGCCCTCGCCCGCGCAGGGAATCCCCAGCGCGGCCGCACGCTGTTCTTTGATGTCGAGAAATCACAGTGTTTGAAATGTCATCGCCTCGGCGAGCAGGGCGAACGCATCGGGCCGGAACTGACGGGTGTCGGCGGCCGCTTCTCGCGTATCTACATCGTCGAGTCGATCCTGGAGCCGAGCCGCACCATCGCTCCCAGTTTCGCCTCCTTGCTGCTCGTGCTCAAGAACGGCAAGACGCTGACCGGCGTGAAGGTCGGCGAAACCGACACGACGCTGACCCTGGCCGATAACCAGGGCCGGAAGCACTCCCTCGCGAAGACCGACATCGAGGAGCAGCAGCCTTCCCCGGTTAGTTCCATGCCGGAGGGCTTGGAGAAGCGCTTCACGCAGGACGAGTTCGTCGATTTGATCGCGTTTCTGATGAGCCAAAAAGACGGTAGGGCGCCTTGAGAGGCATCAAGGTCCAGTCCGCTACTCCAATTCGTGGATGTCGCCCAGGACGCCGGCGGGCACGCAGACGGTGAGGACGGTCAGATCGCCCACGGCCTTGTGCTTGACGCCCCGCGGAACGTAGACGACGACACCCTCATGCAGTTCGATCTCCTCGTCGTCCAGGATCATGCTGCCCCGGCCGGCGATGACATAGTAAAACTCGTCGGTCCGCTCGTGGTAGTGCAGCTTGGCGTCCTGGATCTGGACGTGGTGGACCTCGCCGGCCGCCGCGTCCTTCTCCTCGATCAAGCAACGGATCTGCCCGCAGGTTTCCGCCCACGGCCGCACCTCGGCCGGGTCGCGTCGCAGGAAGCGGGTTGCGGTGCTCATCGGAACACTCCTCAGTTCGTCCGCCCGATGTCCGTCGGGCAAGCCTCGGAAATGAGCAGCCCCTATCGTATCCGCCATCGCAACGAGTGCAACGAAGAAACAACGGATTTCGCGGCCACTCCCTCACAATCGGTTCGGAGATCGGTTCCGAATGTAACGACTGTGCGCGTTGAAACGATGATGCTTTTGCCGAAAAGTGATTGACAGCCATTTTGCCTAAACTTACCATTTACCCCAGAAACGCCATGTTCACATCGACGTGAAGGCGGTGGGTCGCTCAGGTCATTTCACGAAGTTGGGGAGGTAAGACAATGTACAGTATGGTTCTGATGGCCGCTCTGACGACCGGCGTCGCTGCTCCGGATTGTCACCGTTGCGGCGGTTGCTGCGGCTGCTACGGCGGCTGCTACGGTTGCTATGGCGGCTGCTATGGCGGTTGCTACGGTGGCTGGGGTGGCTGCTACGGCGGCTGCTATGGCGGTTGCTACGGAGGTTGGGGCGGTTGCTACGGTGGCTGCTATGGCGGCTGCTATGGCGGCTACGGCGGCGTGTCGTATCCCGGCGTGGTCGCGCCGGGCGGCTACGGCCTGATGGGCGGAACGGTGGTTCCGGGTACGGGCACGGGCACGGGCGCCGAAAAACTGGACGCGCCCAAGCCGAACAAGAACGGCGACAAGGACACGCTGGCTCCGACGCGCGCCAAGCTGATCGTCGAGTTGCCGGCCAAGGCCAAGTTGTTCATCGACGATCTGCCCATGAAGACCACCTCGGGCGTGCGGATCTTCAACACCCCCGCCCTGGAGCCGGGACAGGCTTACTACTACATGGTGCGCATCGAGTACGTCCGCGACGGCAAGCCGGTCAGCGAGACGCGTCGCGTCATCGTGCGCGGCGGCCAGATCGCTCGCGCCGAGTTCAAGGACCGGAACACGGAGACAGTGCAGACCGCGCAGGCGAAGTGAGGAAGGATGGCTGAGTTCACGGCAGGAGCGCGAGGCCGCTGGGCCTCACGCTCCTGTTGTTTTTGATTGCTGATTCGCCGCGAATCGCGGCGGACCGTGCGACACGCTACAATGTCTTGCGGAGAGTTCTCCATCGCATCCTTCGGAGACGCTTGCAAAGGAGAATCAATCGTGACTCGCCGGGCATTGCAGTTCTTGATTGTCGCCAGTCTTTTCATTCCGGGAGTCGGCGCCGCACGGATGGACGCGCCGGACAACGACGGCAATCAATTCGACCAGAAACTCCTTCTCAAGAAGGTCGGCGAGGTGGTCAAGAAGCACTATCCCAAGGCCAAGGTGGAGCTAAAGGACGGGGTAATCCGATTCGATTACAAGACGCGGATTTTCAAGATTCATACCGCGAACCTGGATGGAGTATGGCAAGACGCCCACGACGAGCGCGGTCCGCAGCCGGGAGGCGTGTGCGGCTGGATACAACTGCTGAAGGGTGAGTACGTGGGCATGGCCGTCCTTCCCCAAGAATTTGATGTCCACTATTACAAGAGTTATCGCATGGGGCACTACGAGCGGAAACTGGATTGCACAGTGGATGCCGGGTTAAGTTACCCGCCGCGCGAGGGGAATGAGTTTGTTGAGGAATTCGAGAAAGTTATCGACCAGTTCGAGAAATATGTCCGGAAGAAGGAGAAGTAGTTTCGTCCGGCAACGAGGCCACGTCAGCCGAATGCCTGACCTGACTCACTCGCGCCGATAAAACGTCGAGGTCGGCGATCCCGGATGCGATGGCCCCGATAGGGGTAGCGCCGGCACGCTCGGCTTCCTGCGTCCTAGTCCCAACACGCCGTACACCGCCGCTCCCAGCGCGATGAAACCGACGCCGGTCAACGCTTCCGCCTGCTCGTGCCAAAACATGTTCACCAGCACGTACACCGGCAGGACCACGTACAGCGCCGGCACCAGCGGGTAGCCCGGACAGCGATACGGTCGCTCGGCCTCGGGACGGCGGCGACGGAAGACGAAGATCGACACCACCGCCAACGTCTCGAAGATCACCGCTCCGAACATGGCGAAGTCGGTCAAACGATCGAAGTGCGATTTGCTCTCCTCCAGCCAGCCAGCCCAGGTCAGAAACGCCACCGTCACCACTTGCAGGCTCGACCACGCCGCCAGCACCAGAATGGCCACGGCTGGCGTATGGTAGCGAGCGTGGACGGCCGCCAGGGCGCGCGGCGCCAGGCCGTCCTCGCCCATCGCGTACAACAGGCGCGGGCCGACCAGCAGGTTACCGTTGAGTGCTCCGAAGACGGAACACATCACCGCCGCCGAGGCCGCCGCCGCTCCCAGCGATCCCAACAGACGCAGACTGAACACCGTCGCCACCGTCGTCTGTTTCAATTCCGCCATCTCCGGACGCGGGATGACCAGGTAATAGGCCAGGTTCACACTCAGATACAGCGTGATGATGATGGCGACGCCGCCCAGGAGCGCCAGCGGCAGGTTACGCTGTGGACGGCGCACCTCCTCCGCCACCGGGGCGAGGTTCTGCCAGCCGTGATACGCCCACAAGACGCCCAGGAAGGCGGAACCGAGTCCGCCCAGCGACACCGTCCGCCAGTCGTCCGGCCAGATCGGTCGCAGGTTGTCGAAGTTCGGCATCGTCGGAGCCGTGATCCGACTCGCCAGCACCAAAAACGGCAGCACCGCGATGGCGATCAACGAGCCGACCTTGACGACGGTAATGAGCAGCTGCACCACGCCGCCCCAGCGCACGCCGCGGACGTTGACCCAGGCCAGCACGGCCAACACCGACACCGTCAGCAGTCGCTGCGGCCAGAAACCCAGGTGCGTGCCGGTCGGCAGGCCGACCGCTTGCTGGAACGCCTCGTTGCGGAGAACGTCGTGCAGCGATTCGGTGAAGATGGTGGCCAGGGCGGCCAGCGAGGCCGAGCGGATGATGCAGAAATCCACCCAACCCCACAAGAAGCCGGCCAACCGCCCGTAGGCCTCGCGCAGAAAGACGTAGTTGCCGCCCGCTCGCGGCAGCAGCACCGACACCTCGGCATAGGCGAGGGCGCCCAGCAGCACCAGCACGCCGCCCAGTATCCAGAGCAGGGCGGCCAATCCGAAGTGCGGAACGTGCTCCGCGATCGATTGCGGTTTCTTGAAAATGCCCGAGCCGATGACGGTGCCGACCACGACGGCGGTTGCCATCGACGGACCCAAAGCACGCACCAAACCCGACGCCGCCGGCGGAGACGAAGGAGGTTTCATGGCGGTCAGTGTAAGGGACAAGAACGATGCATGCCAGCCCGCAGCGCCGGCAAGGGCAACCCTTGCTGGCGCTGCGGGCTGGTGAGGAGGACCGAAAAATGTCTCAAGAACTATGTGTCCCGGCTCAACTCCGCCGCGGTGATCGCCGATCAGAAAAATAATTTTCCGTGCGGACACATTTTCCGCGCGGTCTTCATGGCCGAACCGCAGGCTTCGTTCTACACTTGCGCGAAGGCGCGGCGACCACGACGATTCGGCGAACGAACAAGGGGGTTTGGGTGAGGGCCGATGGTCCGGCCGCGCGTCGGTAGAGGGCGAGGCAAGGCGGCTAAACGGCGGATTGTGCGAATTGTGGCGAGGATGCCTGGAAAAAATCGGTGCGCGAGAATGTTTTTGTCCCGGTAGGACTTGTATTTTGTGAGCTTGGCGTTAGCATCCGCGTGGATGTGTTGCGTTTTCGACAGCTGCCGTCCGGCGAACGACTCTCGCGCGGCCCGGCGGGAGGAACAACAAGACGGAGGGTCGGAACCGCACACCGGACATCTGAGTCTTTTGGAGGCATCCTGGACGATGAGTGAATCTGAAGAGCGCACCGGGATCGGACCGCGGCCGACGCACGAACCTTGCCGTGGGTTCGACGAAGAAGAACCTCCCGGTAAATCCCGGCGCCATCCGCTCTGGCGCGACGTCCCCGACCACCTCTGGGACGATTGGCGATGGCAGTCCCAAAACGCCATCCGTTCCGTTCGGCAATTGCGTGGGCTCCTCTCTTTCACGCCGGACGAACTGGAAGCCATCGGATCGCTCGAGGCCGAGTACAAGACGGCCATCCCGCCCTACTATTTCTCCTTGATCGACCCCAGCGACAAGAACGACCCGATTCGGCTGCAAGCGGTGCCTTCGCCGCTGGAACAGGCCAATCCGTCGGGCTACGAGCTGGAAGACCCGCTTGAGGAGGACAAGGACTCGCCGGTGCCGGGGCTGACGCACCGCTACCCCGACCGCGCCTTGCTCGTCACCACCCACGTCTGCACCATGTACTGCCGTTTCTGCACGCGTAAGCGGGCCACCATGGTGCGCGGCGGATGGGACGCCATCAGCCGTAACGACGAACGCATGATCGAGTACGTCCGCGATCATGAGGAGATCCGCGACGTCATCGTCTCGGGCGGCGATCCGCTGACGTTGCCGTTCGCCAAGCTGCGTTTCTTCCTGGACAACCTGGCGTCCATCCCGCACGTCGATGTTATCCGCATCGGCACGCGCGTGCCGGTCACGCTGCCGCAAAAGCTGTACGACCCGGACCTGATCGAGCTTCTGGCCTCGGCCGGCAAAGTGTGGATTCAGACGCACTTCAACCATCCGCGCGAAATCACGCCGGAGACGGCCCGCGTCTGTCAGTCCCTGCTGCGGGCCGGAATGCCGATCAACAACCACGTCGTGCTTTTGAAGGGCATCAACGATTCGCTGGAGACGATGCGTTCCCTGATGCGCGGCCTGCTGCGCATCAAGGTGCGTCCGTACTATCTGTTCCACTGCGATCCCGTCATCGGCGCTGGGCACTTCCGTACCTCGGTATGGAAGGGCATGGAAATCATGGAAGGGCTGCGCGGCCATCTGTCCGGCCTGGGCATCCCCACCTACGTCATCGACAGCCCCCACGGCGGCGGCAAAATTCCCGTCATGCCCAACTACCTGGTGTCCGCCAGCGACGACGCCGTCGTGCTGCGGAACTACGAGGGCATGTTGGTTCGCTATCAAGCGGAGGACAAACCTCAAACGGTCCAGCCGACCGCGTCGCGCGGCGTGTCGTCGCTGTTGCAGGGCGGCAAGTCCGCCCTCATCCCCGCCGGCAACGACCGCATGGCCCGCCGCGAGCTGACCGTCCTCACCAACCACCACACGCACACCACCGAAGAGCACAACGGCCACGGCAACGGCTGCTGCGGCACGAACGGCCACACCGAGGATCTGCTGTCTTTCGGCGCCCTGGCCAACGGCTGCGGCTCGTGACGAAAAGGGGTCAGGGGTCAGTGAACAAGTCCCTGCTTTCTAACTCCTGAGCCCTGACTCCTGACCCCTATGAAAATCGGCATCACCTACGACCTGAAGGCCGACGTTCCCGCCGGCGCGGACCTGCCCGACGATTTCCAGGAAGAATTCGACAGCCCCCTCACCATCGAATCCATCGCCGCCGTGCTGCGCGGCCTAGGGCACGAGGTCCAGCTCCTCGGCGACGGCCGCGAACTGATCGAGCGTTTGCTGCGCCAACCGCCGGACTTCGCCTTCAATTTCGCCGAGGGGCACGGCATCGGCCGCTGCCGCGAAGCGCGCGTGCCGGCCGTGCTGGAGATGCTCGGCATCCCCTACACCGGCTCCGATCCGCTCACCCTGTCCGTGACGCTGGACAAGGATTGCGCCAAGCGTCTCGTTCAGTCCGCCGGCGTGGCCGTGCCGCGCGGAAGCGTTCTCGAACCGCACCACACTCTCGATGCCTTCACGTCGCTGCATCGGCTGCCGTACACCGCCATCGTCAAACCGGCCTGGGAAGGCTCCAGCAAGGGCATCCGGGGCAAATGCGTCGTCGATCGCGTGGACGAACTGGTTGAGGCCGTTTCCGTTCTGCGCCGCGCGCATCCGCAGCCGGTACTCGTCGAGGAATACATTCCCGGCGAAGAACTGACGGTCGGCCTCGTCGGCAACGAGAGGCCGCACATAATCGGCATCCTTCGTGTCGTGCCGGTCCGGCCCGACGAGCGCTTCGTCTACAGTCTGGAGGTCAAGCGCGACTATTTGCGGCAGGTGCGCTACGAATGCGTGCCGGCGGATCAACTCGAAGTGGTTGCCGAGGCCGCCCTCAAGGTGTATCGCGTCCTGGGTTGCCGCGATGTATCGCGCATCGACTTCCGCTTGCACGAGGGGCAACCGTACTTCCTGGAAGTGAATCCGCTTCCCGGACTCAACCCGGAATCGAGCGATCTGGTCATCCTGGCACGGCTCGCCGGTTGGAGCTTCGAGCGACTCATCGAGAGCATCTTGCAAGCCGCCCTCGATCGCTGTTCGCTACAGGCGTGACGACTGCCACAATAGGAGACGAGATCGGCAGAGGGGCTCGATTTTCGCGCAGATAGGGGTTGCGAGGCGAGCGGATCTTGTTCGATACTTGTCGCAAGGAACGACTAGCCCGGAGCGCCAGCGACGGGCGCTCTGGCCCGTCGCTGGCGCTCCGGGCTATGTCGGCGAAAGGTTACAGCCTCTTGTGAGGTTTCTTGGGCCAAACTTGCCTATGCTCGCCGAGACGCCTGCCGCCGACCGTCTGTCCCCTTGCCGGGTTCTCATCCTGCACAATCAGCCAATCCTGCCGGACGATCATCCCGACGCCGACTCGGAACACGAGGTTCTGTTCACCACCGAGTTCGTTCGGCGGACCCTGACGGCGGCTGGTTGCGAGGTCGGTACACTGGGCGTCGGACGCGACCCGGCCGTGCTGATCGACGGCCTGCGCGAATTTCGTCCCGATGTGGTGTTCAACCTCTTCGAGGGGTTGGCCGACGTCGGCGACACCGAGGCCCAAGCCGCCGGCATTCTGGAATGGATGGAGATTCCCTACACCGGCTGCCCCCATCAAACGCTGTGCCTGGCGCGCGGCAAACATCTGACCAAGCATCTGCTCGCCGGCGCCGGCATGCCGACGGCGAAGTTCATCGTCGTCGAGGAGACGCCGGTCGAGTGTAGGCTGGGTTGGCCGGTCATCGTCAAGCCGGCCAAGCAGGACGCCAGCGTCGGCGTCGATCAGGGCAGCGTTGTCACCAACCAGCAGCGCCTCAACGAACGCATCGCCCTTCTGCTGGACAACTACGGCCCGCCCGTCCTCGTCGAGGAGTTCATCGACGGCCGCGAGTTCAGCGTCGGCGTCGTCGAGGCGCCGGACCTGCGCGTGCTGCCGGTTTCGGAGATCCTGTTTACCGACAAGGGCGCGGACTTTTGGCCGATCGTCACCTATGACGCCAAGTGGAAGCCGGGCAGCCGCGATTACGAGGCGACGCCGCCGAAGTATCCGGCTCGCGGCGTGTCGCCGCGCCTGCGCGGCAAGCTGGAGACGCTGGCCCGGCAGACGTTTCGCCTGCTGGGTTGCCGCGATTATGCCCGCGTCGATTTCCGGGTGCGCGGCGGTAAACCTTACATCCTGGAGGTGAACCCCAACCCCGACTTCAGCCCGGAGGCGGGACTGGCCGGCGGGCTGCAATCGGCAGGCATTTCGCACACGCGATTCACGGTCAATCTGGTGCAGTGCGCCCTGGCCCGCGGCGGCAAGGTGCTGCCGGCCCTGCGCTGCGACACGTGAGCGGGTTGCGCTTCGTCACGTCGCTTCAATCAATTCTCTTGCTCCCGGCCGTATCGCGTCTCTATGATAGGCCACGAAACGCCTTTTCTTCATCCGAGCAAACGAGGAGAATCGACATGACGCAGGCAGCGACCTTCCGCGGCCGGATTTACGATGACATCACCCAGACCATCGGCAACACGCCGCTGGTGCGGCTGCGGCGCGTCGTCGGCGATGCCAAGGCCACCGTTGTCGCCAAGCTGGAGAACTTCAATCCGCTGTGGTCGGTCAAGGACCGTATCGGCGTGTCCATGATTAGCGCCGCCGAGCGCGACGGCCGAATCAAACCGGGAACCACCGTCATCGAGCCGACCAGCGGCAACACCGGCATCGGCCTGGCCTTCGCCTGCGCCTCGCGCGGCTACAAGCTCATCGTCACCATGCCCGAAAGCATGAGCCTCGAACGTCGCCGTCTGCTCAAGGCCTTCGGTGCCGAGGTCGTCTTGACGCCCAAGGAAACCGGCATGAAGGGCGCCATCGAGAAGGCCAACGAACTGCACAAGAGCATCCCCAATTCGTTCATCCCGCAACAATTTGAGAACCCCGCCAACCCGGAGATCCATCGGCGGACGACGGCCGAGGAGATCTGGACCGACACGGCCGGCAAGGTGGACATCCTCGTTTCCGGCGTCGGCACCGGCGGCACCATTACCGGCGTCAGCGAAGTCATCAAGCCGCGCAAACCGAGCTTCAAGGCCATCGCCGTCGAGCCGGTCAGCAGCGCGGTCATCACGCAGACAAAGAACAAACAGCCGCTCAAGCCCGGCCCGCACAAGATTCAGGGCCTCGGCGCCGGCTTCATTCCAAAGGTGCTAAACGTCGAGATCATCGACGAGGTGATTCAGGTCAACGACGACGATTCGTTCGCGATGGCGCGCCGCCTGGCGCGCGAGGAGGGCATCCTGGGCGGCATCAGTTGCGGCGCCGCCGTCGTCGCCGCGGTCCAGGTGGCGCAGCGCCCCGACAGCGCCGGCAAGCTCATCGTCGTCGTCCTGCCCGACCTGGGCGAACGCTATCTGAGCACGGCGCTGTACCCCGAGTGATCTTCACCAGCCCGCAGCGCAAGCAAGGGATGAAGTTACCCTTGCTTGCGCTGCGGGCTGGCGGCGGAACGCGCCGATTGCAGCGTATTGTACAGCAGCATGGTGATGGTCATCGGTCCGACGCCGCCGGGCACGGGCGTGATGGCCGAGGCCACCTCGCGCACGCCAGCGAAATCCACATCGCCCGCCAACTTGCCGTCCGGCAAACGGTTCATGCCCACATCCACGACCACCGCGCCGGGCCGCACCATGTCGGCGCGGAGGAAGTTCGGCTTGCCGATCGCCACCACGATCACGTCGGCGGAGCGCGTCAAGGGGGCGAGGTTTTTGCTTCGGCTGTGGCAGACCGTCACGGTGGCGTCAATGCCCTTTTGCATGAGGATCAGGGCCAGCGGTTTGCCGACGATGTTGCTGCGGCCGACGACGACGACATGAGCGCCGGCAACCGGGACGTTGTTTCGGAGAAGCAATTGCACCACGCCGTTCGGCGTGCAGGCCAGGAAACGCGGACGACCCGCCGCCAATAGTCCGAGGCTGAGAGGGCCGAAACCATCCACGTCCTTGTCCGGGGAAACGGCATCGACGATGACGGATTCGTGAATGTGCGACGGCAGCGGCAGTTGCACGAGGATGCCGTGGACGGCGGGATCGGCATTGAGTTGGACGAGGAGGGCGAGCAGGTCCGCCTCGCGGGTGTTGGCGGGCATCTCGTGCAGCCAACTGGCGAGGCCGGCCTTCTGGCAGGCGCTGCGTTTGTTGCGGACATAGATCTGACTGGCGGGATTGTCGCCGACCAGAACCGCCGCCAAGCCCGGCCGAATGCCGCGCGTCCGCGCCAGTTCGGCCGTCTCGGCCGCGATCTCCGCTTGCATCGTCTGCGCCAGGTGTTTGCCATCGAGCAAGACGGCAGTCATGTTCTTGTCCTCCCGTCGAGCTGATTTAATTGGAGCCGGATATTCGTTTCACCAGTTGCGGCAGGATGTGGCCGGAGGGACCGCGCAGCGCGAGGCCGCCGCGACGGCTGGCGGTGGTGGCTTCCGGGTTGACCTCGATCACGGCGGCGCCGGCGTCGCGCGCCGCGTCGATCAGGCCGGCGGCCGGGTAGACGACGGCGCTGGTGCCGACTACAAGGAAACACTGGCAGTCGGCGGTGGCTTGCGCCGCCTGCCGCCAGACGTCCTCCGGCAGCGTCTCGTGGAACCATACCACGTCGGGACGAAGCAGTTCGCCGCAGGCGCAGCGAGGCAGGTCGGGCAGTTGGTCGTCGCGCTCGGCGCGGTAAGCGCAGGCCATGCAACGGACGCGCCGCAAACTGCCGTGCAGTTCGAGGACGTGCCGGCTGCCGGCCGACTGGTGCAGACCATCGACGTTTTGCGTGATGAGGGTGAAGTTGTCGCCGCCTGTGCCGCCCGGCTGGCGGGCAAAGTGTTCCTCCAGCGCGACAAGGGCGCGATGGCCGGGGTTCGGTTGCACGCTGCGCAGGTTGGAACGGCGAGCGTTGTAGAAACGCCAGACCAAGGTGGGATCGCGCTGGAACGCGAACGGCGTGGCCACGTCCTCTACGGGATGCCCTTCCCACAGGCCACCGGCGCCGCGAAAGGTGGCCAGGCCGCTCTCCGCCGACACGCCCGCGCCGGTCAGCACCGCCATGCGGCGAGACCGCCGCACGGAGTCGGCCGCTCGCTCCAGGGCGACGTCGAGATCGTCCGTGTCCACGGGGGGGTGCATGAGACGAGCGCCTCCAGGGCGGATGGCAGGGGCCGAATGGATTGAGGATAGCGGAACCACTTCATCCTGACAAGAATCGCGTTGCACCCCTCTTGCCATTCCTGCGCCGCTTCTCGTATGTTATGATAAAAAAACAGGTCATGCTCTGTCCTCCCATTCATGACCGGGTGAGCGCTTCCGAAGCTGCCCCGAGTGGACGTGTCATGAAATCGATCTCCCCATCCGGCCGACAGCCGACGCTGTTGCTCGTCGAGGACGACGATTTGGTCCGCGACGCCATGACGCGCTTGTTTGTGCGCGAGGGCTATCTCGTGCTCTCCGCACCGACCGGCCACGACGCCATTGGTCTTCTGCGAACGCCCTCCTCGCCCATTGACGTCGTACTGCTCGACATCGGTCTGCCCGACGTCAGCGGCGCCGATCTGTGCGCTCGGCTTCGTCAGTTCTTCCCCACGTTGCCGGTGGTCGTCTGTTCCGGCGCGGCCAGTCCCGAAGAAGCCGCCGAACTGCACCGGCTGGGCATCACGCACTTCTTTTGCAAACCGATCTCCATGCCGGAACTCGTTGCGGCCGTTCGCTCCGCCCTCTCCGCGCAGCCTCGGCCGCCGGCGAACGCGAATTGATTCCTCCGCGGTAGGTGCCGCGAGCCGAGCGGCACTTTGAGTCCGGCTCGGCTCGCCGGACCTACTATTCGTTCCCTCCGTGAAATTCGCTCTTGTTTTCTCGCGGCGATGCCGATATGGCCCCCAGACACCTTTCGTCCCGGAAGCGCCAACGACCGGGGCGCTCGTTGGGATCTTCCACCACGGGCACACATGAGCAAAACACCACCCCTCGCGCCGGCGAATCGGCGTTTGCCCGTCCTCCTGATTCTGTCCGTGTGCCTTTTCGCGCCCTGTGCATTGCGTGCCGAATCGTTGGAAGCCAATTCGTCGCTCGGTCTGTGGGATCTCGATTTGGGGCACGATACTCTCGGCGCGCCGCCCGCCACAATGTCACCCAGCCGAGGGCAGCGCATCCGGCTGTTCTGCATCGCGCCGGGCTTCCTCAGCGAGCCTATCGGTTTGCAGGACGACGACAGTGGACTGCCGGGGGTGCCGAGCATGCCCGGCTCGAACCTGCCGTCCGCGCCGGCTCAAGCCGACGGGCCGGAATGGGTTCAATTCGGGATGGGGAACGACAATCCGAACCTCGACCTGCGGCGGCCCGGTGATCCGGGCGGCGTGGGTTACTACCGTTTGAACACGCAAGTGCAGTTGTTCGATTCGCCGACCACCTCCTGCGCCTTCGGACTACAAGCCGTGGCGCCCGCCGGCATCCAGTTCGCCGGGATGCCCGATGGTCCGACCGTGTTCTCCCCCGCTTTCAGTGTGTTCCACTCCATCACCGAGAATACCGCCATCCAGGGCTTCGTCGCCAAGAACGTCCCGGTTAGCGGCGCGGACGGGACTTGCTTTCTCCAGCGTAGCCTTCAGTGCGGCATGGCGGTGCAGAGGCCGCTGTCCGCCGACGGGCCGGAAGCGTTGCGCAGCGTCTTCCTCTCCGTGGGGGCCTTGGGAGCATTTCGTCCCGATCACGGCAGCCTCACTCTGCTGCCCACCTACGATGTTCTGCCGGGAGTGCAATGGCACGTCAACGATACCTGGTGGCTTTCCAGCGGCGTCCTGGTCCCGGTCGGACCCGTGCGTACCGCGCCGAGCCAGTGGCAACTCACCTGCTCGCTTCAGTTCTGAACGACCTTGCTCCTTTCCTCAAGCCAGCGCTCGCCCCCTGCCCCGCCGTCCAAAAATTTCCCTTGTATCGCCAGGTCGAAATCGGTGACGATGGGCGAAGAACCGCGAGAGGGTCGCGGTCGTTGCCACGCGGAGCATCTAGCCGGAGAAATATCATGAAGTGCGCTCGGTTCGGTTTGGCGTTGGGGATGATTGTGCTGTTGGCGGTGCGGGGCGCCGCGGCGGACCCGCCGCCGCTCTTGACCGCTCAGGGGGCCGTCGAGAAGGTGGACGCGACCGCCAACACGCTCACCGTGAGGCCGCGAATGCCCGACGGCAAGTTCGGCAAGAACATCGTTCTGAAGATCACCGGCACCACCAAGGTGACGACCCTGACGCCGCGCATGCAGAAGGGCGGAGTGGTCATCGCCCAAAAGGACACCGAGGTGAAGGACTTGCAGCCCAAGCAGAGCATTGCGATGGTCTATACGATGGTGAAAGACAGCCCGGTATTGCTGGCGGCGGTGGTCCAGCCTCCGGCCGAGAAGTGATTCGTCCGCACCCCGCGTGGGAGAAGCCGTCGTGCCCGTGCGCGTCAATTGTCCTCATTGCCGCACGCCCTGTTTGGTGGCCGAACAACACCTGGGCGTGCCGGTCCAGTGCGGCCGGTGCGCCCGCACCTTCACCACCGCCCCGCCCGTTGCCACGCCCCCGCTCGTTGGTCTCGATGTCGGCGCCGCTTCGCCGGGCCGAGTCGGCGAACGCGATCACGATTGTTTCCTGGTGCGGCAATGTTGCTGGGGCAACCTCGATGAGCGGCATGAAGTGGTCGTGCTGGCGATCGCGGACGGTGCCGGTATGCGCGGCGCCGCCGCCGCGCTGACACCGTTGCTGAACAATTGCCTGCAGGGGACGAGCAAGGAAATAATGGCTGTTCCCGAGTCCATCGCCGTCGCTTGCATGGGCATCGGCAAGGCGGCCTCCGTTACTGTGATCCGAGACGGCGAGATACATGTCGCCAAGGCCGGCGACAGTAGGATCTATCACCAGCGCGAAAGCCGGCTGGCGCAGGTCGCCCGTCCGCTGAAGCTGGCGGCGCGAGATTGGCTGCTCATGACCTCGGCGGATCTGAACGCCCCCGCCTTGCAGGCGGACTTCGGCAAGTCTTCTTCTTCCGCCGTCCAACTCGCGCAACAGTTGGCCGAACGCGCCGGACAACCGATCCTCGCCGTGCGCTGCTATTGATGCGACTTCGTAGGGGAACTCGTGAGAGTTCCGGTCGAATCTCCTGCGGAAGTCTCACGACTTCCGCTACACACAAGCGCTACTCGTCGCCACTGAGCTGCACAAGAAAGGCGAGTTGTTCGAGTTGCACGGTCAGATCCACGGATACGACGCTGACTTCGGGTGGCAGACGCAACACTTGCGGAGTGAAATTCAGCAGGCCGCGAACGCCGGCGGCGAGCAACGCCTCCGCCACGCCCTGAGCCGCCACCGACGGCACCGTCAAGATCCCCAGCTCGGCCCCGGTCGCGGGGACGACCGCCGCCATCGCGGCCAGGGGATGCACTTCCAACCCCTCGATGTGCTGGCCGACCTTTGCTGGATCGTCGTCGAACAGAGCGACGAAGCGAAAGCCGCGCTCGACGAAGCCCTGATAGCGCAGCAAGGCGCGAGCGAGGTTGCCGACGCCCACGAGGGCCGCCGCCCAGGAACGGTCGAGTCCAAGCGCACGGCGGATGGCCGCGATCAATTCGGGAGCGGCGTAGCCGATGCCGGGATGGCCGAGATTGCCGAGGTAGGCGAGATCCTTGCGGACCTGCGCGTCGGTGACGCCCAGCGCCTCGCCGAGCAGACTGCTCGATACCTTGGTGGTGCCGTCGCGGAGTAAATTTTCGAGCCGTCGCAGATAGAGACTCAGACGCCCCACACTGGCGCGTGAGGGTTTGGCGCCACCCGATCCCTCGCTTCCGGGAGCCTCGTCTTTTTTGCTCATGCTCCGCGACAATCCATGCGACGTTGCGAAAAAACCTCTCTCAATCTAGGCGTCGCTTACGAACGGGTCAAGCAAGGCGAGCGGCCGGCGTCAGCCGGCTGTTCCGAACGCGACCAGCCGGTGACGCCGGCCGCTCGCCTTCCGCAACGACTCTGCCGTCTTGGCAACGTCGTTCGTCCAGGTGGAAGGTGAGGGATACGGGAGAAGTTCCACGTAGAGCGGAGCAAAAGCACCATTGTCCCGCGCCGGACGAGGCTGGTACAATCTGCCGCCGGTGGCAGGCTTCCCGTCTGCTCCAAAAGAAACGGCAGGCCGGACGCCTGCTCCACGAGGAGGGAACCTCAATGGAAAAGAAATCGCGGCTGGGACGTGGATTGGATGCGCTCTTGGGGGGCTTGGACGAAGGCGGCGTGGCCACGGCCGGTACTCAGTCGCGCGTCGCGGTCGATGCCATCGAGCAGAACCCCTATCAGCCGCGCAAGACGTTCGACAGCGATGAGTTGGCCGCCCTCAGCGCCAGCATCCGCACGCACGGCGTGCTGCAACCGCTCGTGGTACGGCAACTCGGCGACCGCTATCAACTCGTGGCCGGCGAGCGCCGGCTCCGCGCGGCGCGCGAGGCCGGCTTGACCAGCGTGCCGGTCAACGTCGTGGACTTCAACGACCAGCAAATTCTCGAAGCCGCCCTCGTCGAGAACATCCAGCGCAGCGACCTCAATCCGATCGAAAAAGCGCAGGGCTTCAAGGACTACCTGACGCGCTACCACATGACGCACGAGCAACTCGCCGCTCGTCTCGGCCTGGGACGAGCCACCATCACCAACCTGGTGGCGCTTCTGGAACTGCCGGCCGGGTTGCAGGACGCCGTCCGCGTCGGGCAGCTGAGCACCGGCCACGCCAAGATCCTCAAGGGAATCAACGACCCAGCGCGGCAGATCGCCCTGAGCAAGGAGATCATCGCGCGCGGCTTGTCGGTCCACGCCACCGAGGCTTACCTGAAGCAGTTTGCCGCCGAGGAGAAGGCCCGGAGCGAGAACGAGGGCGGCGGAAACGGCCATGCCCCTCCGGAAAAGACGGCGCACGTTCAGGGCATCGAGAACGAGCTACGCCAGAAACTGAGCCTGCGCGTCGAGATCCGCGTCAAGGGCAAGGACAAGGGGCAGATCGTCCTGGCCTTCGAGTCCAACGACGACTTCGAGCGCGTCCTCGACGTGCTGCGGCGCTGAGGATGAACCTAGCGCCCCTTGCCGTTGTCTGAACGAGGGGTTCCGATATGCTGAGAGAGGCGAAACGGGGCGTAGCGCAGCCTGGCCTAGCGCGTCTGCTTTGGGAGCAGAAAGTCGTGGGTTCGAATCCCACCGCCCCGATTCACACGACCCACTGACCTGCACTGTTAGCGGGTCGTTGCGTCTCCAATCAACCATTGAAGAGAGTTGCGTCCACTCGGCCAAGTCCTTACACTTCAGTCTGTCGGACACGCCGCCGCGTCCGCGGCGGCCGCAACGCCGCGACCCGCTCCCCTTCATCTGGAACTCTCGATGAGCAACGACCCCATTGAACTCTGCACCCACTACCTCCAGAGCGGCGACCTCGACCGGGCCGAGGGAACGATCCGGCAACTGCTCGCCAAGAACCCCCAACACGTTCAGGGCCTGTGTCTGCTCGGTCTGATCCGGCAGACGCGCGGCCAACTCGATGAGGCGTTGGGGCTTTTCAAGGCGGCGGCTGGCCGCGATCCGCAGTCGGCCGCCGCCTACAACCACATGGGCGCCCTCTTCATCCAGGCGCGCCAGGCGGACGAGGCCATCGCCTGTCTGGAGCAGGCCTTGCGGTTGGCGCCGTTCTTCCCCGAAGCCTACAACAACCTGGGCAAGGCTTATCTCGTCCACAAGCGCGAGGCCGACGCCCTGGCCTGCTTTCGCGAGGCCGTCCACCTGCGTCCCAGCTTCGAGGAGGCGCTCAATAATCTGGCCCTCATTCACATTGCACGGCGCGAGTTCGACGAGGCGCGACCGCTGCTGGAGCGATTGGTCCAGACCGCCCCCGCGTTACCCGGACCCCTGGTCGGTCTGTCGCTGATTCATGTGGAGAAAGGCGAGCTGGAGCAGGCCCTGAGCCTGGCGCAGCAAGCGGTGCAACTCAATGCGCAGCTTCCGATGGTGCGCGACCAACTCGGCTTTGTATTGCTAAAGATGGGTCGAGCGGAGGAGGCGGCGGCGCACTTCCGGGCCGCCCTCCAGGCCGCTCCTCAGTACGCGCAGGCCAACGAGCATCTCGGTCTGGCCCTGTCGTTCCTCGGCCGTCTCGACGAGGCGGTCGCCTACCTGAAACGGGCGGTGCAGCTGGATCCAAGCAACGTCCGCGTCCAGAACAATCTGTCGGCCGTCCTGGCTCGCAAGGACTCTCTGCCGAAGTGAATATCTCCGCGTCGGCGAGCGGGGCTGACGCCCCCGTTCGCCGATGGGGAAACTCACGTCTTCGCGCATGAAGTGGCCCGCGGACGTTTGTCCGCGGGCCTTGGGTTACAGCGTGGAGGGCGAGAAGTCCTTCGTGACGGGTGTTATTTTCCTTGCAGCGAAGTCACGAGGTTCGCGCCGGCCTGCGAAGCCATCGGAATGACTGTGGCGCCGAGCGTCCCGCCAACCTCGTTGAACTTGGCTACGGCCAAATTGAACGCATCCGTCGTGCTCGTCGGCAAGTTGAAGGCCGCGGAGATGGACGAGAACCCGTTCTGGTCCAGGACGAACGCGATGACATCCATGAACAACGCGATGGCCGCGTTGAGATCGTTGTTCGTGGTGGTCGTGACCGTGTTCGTGACCGTGGTCGTGCCCGAGGTCGACAACGGCGTGTTCACGACCGTGACCGGCATCGGCGACTGCGGCTGCGACACCGGGTTGACGACGGTCAGCGTACCGAAGTCGCTGCTGCCGCCGAAATCGGTGCCGTCGGTGTAGCTCTCCTGCATCTGGTAGCTTCCAGCCGCGAAGTTGGCCGGAACCGTGATGCTCACCGACGCCGAACCGCCGCTCACCGAAGCGGAGCCGGTGGCCACTGGGTTGTTCGTCTTATCGAACAGCGTCACCGTCACGTTGCCCTCGTTGACCGTGCCGGCCGGACTGTTGACCAACGCCACCACGTTCACCGGCTGCGGCGACGTCGAGACGTCCACCGAGGCGTTGCCGGCCTTCACCGTCGTGCTCGCCGGCGTGGTGTTGACCGACAGCGTGCCGGTGCCGGTCGAGTCTCCGAAGCGGCCACCGCTGCCACCGTTTTGCGGATCGGTGTACTTGGCCGTGATGGTGTAGCTGCCCACCGGCTGGTTGCCCGGCACGGTGAACGAGGCAGTGGCCACGCCGTTGACCACGGAGAAG
The DNA here is from genome assembly GCA_036557825.1 of Gemmataceae bacterium. Taxonomy (GTDB): domain Bacteria; phylum Planctomycetota; class Planctomycetia; order Gemmatales; family Gemmataceae; genus JAJPHU01. Next base: position 58,587 of record DATBGU010000172.1, on the reverse strand, counting down.
GTGGTTACCGGGCCCCCCACCGGGTTGTTGCTGCTGTCGGTCACGGTGAAGGTCACCTGCCCCTCGTTGATCATCTCGCCGGTCTGAGAGGCTATGTCGGCGGTGAGTTGGACTTGCGTGGGCGAGGAGGTTTGCGTCACGGTCACGGGGGGGACCGTGATGGTCGTGGTGGCCAGGAAGAACGCCACGGAGCCGATGTCGATGAAGCCGTTGGCGTTGACCCGCGGATTGCCGATCTGGTCGGTGATGTCCGCGATCGGAACTCCTTGGGCGTTGGCGATGTCGGCCTGAACGCTGAGGGAGCCAGCGTTGATGGCAGCGCTGTTGGCCAGAAGCGGGTACCAGGCCGTGTCGCCCGCGTTCGGACCCGGTCCTTGGAGCGGCCCCAGTTGCGGGTTCTGATTGTTGAGGATGTTGCCGACCCCGAACTTGAGCAAGTTGAGGTTGAAGATACCGTCGGTGTTGCTGACGAAGTCGTGGTGACTTCCCGCCCCGACGAACCCGAAGTAATCCGGCCCGTCGGTGGCGATGTTGCCCGTCAACATGACGTTGATCATCTCGACGCTGGAGTGGCCATCGACGCCGCCGCCCTGGGATTCGGGGTTGTTCGATCCCCCGCTTCCCGCTTGGGCCACGTTGAAGGCGATAGTGTCGTTGATCAGGTCCATGGACTCATGGCGGAAGTTTTCGAGGCCGCCGCCGAAGGCGGAGCCGGCCAAACCAGCGCCGCCGTGTGCGCCGTGATTGGCGTCGAGGGGCGCATTGCCGCCGACGCCGCCGGCACCGGCGTTGCCACCCTGGGCCGTGTTGGCGCCAATGGTGGTGTTGATGACGAACATGTCGTTTTCCAGGACGGACACGAAAATTCCGCCGCCGGAACCGCTGCCGCCGTTGCCGCCCTGGCCGCCGGCGCCGCCATTGGTGCCGCCGGTGCCGCCGACGCCGCCGTCGCCGCCCGTGCCGCCCGTGGCGTTATTGTTGGTGACGCTACTGTTGACGATTGTCACCGCGCCATCGGCATAGAGCCAAATGCCGCCGCCCTCTCCAGCGCCTCCGTTCCCTCCGGCCCCGCCGTCGCCACCGGTGCGGCTGCCGACGCCGCCGCGACCGCCAAGTCCGCCGTTGCCGCCGATCGCCTGGTTCGAGTCGAAGCTCGTCCCCGTGATCTTGAGACCGCTGCCGAAGGTTTCGTAGAAGAGTCCGCCGCCGAAGGCGCTGCCGCCGTTGCCGCCGTCGCCGCCCTTGCCGCCGTCAGAGCCGGGGCCGCCCTGGCCGCCTGCGCCGCCCTGAGCAATATTGCCGTTGAACGACGAGGACAGGACGTTGAAGCCGGCGCCGTTGCCGAAGACGAACGCACCAGCACCGGAGGCCGAACCGCCGGCGCCGCCGTTGTGGCCGACCATAGCGGCAAGTTCTTCTTGACCTTCCTTGAAACCCTTGGCTCCCGCTCCGCCAGTCGCGGTATTGTCGTTCACCGTGGTTCCGGTGATCGACACCTTCCAGCCGCTTCCGGAGATGAAGGTGCCGCCGCCCCTGGCGTCGCCGCCGTGAGCACCCGTCGTCCCGGTGCCGTTACCGCCCTGGACGTGGTTGTTGTTGATGATGCTGTTCGTGATGTTGACGACACTGCCGCCATACATGTACAAACCGCCGCCAGAGGCGTCGGCGCCTCCGGAGTAAGTGTTGCTGTTGCCATTGCCGCCGCGGGCGAGGTTGCTGTTGATGGTGCTGTTGGTGATGGAGACAGCGCCGCTGCCCGTCACGTACACACCGCCGCCCTGGGCCTGGCCGCGGAAGCCGAACTGGGTCGAGCCGATGGCCTTGTTGTTGCTGACCGAGGCGCCGTTCTTCATCGTCAGCGTGCCGGCTCCCGACACGTAGATGCCGCCGCCCTGGGCAAAACCGTCGCCGTCGGCGTCGCCGCCTCGGACGGCGTTTCCGGTGACACTGGCGCCGCTGAGCGTGAGGAAGCCGCCCGCGTCCAAAATGCCGCCGCCACCCTTGGTATTACTGCTGGTTGTTTGCGTGACGTTGCCGCCCGTGACCGTCACATTGTTCAGGACCAACTTGTCGCCGTTCTCAACCTCGAAGACACGGGTGTTGAGGGCGGCGTTGATCGTCGCGCCGTTACCATTGATGGTGATGCCGGCCTTGCTTTGGGACACCAACTCTGAGCCGATGTCGGTCAGGTCGTAGGTGCCCCCGGCTTCCAAGTTGATGGTGACGGCCTGGTTGGGGTTGGCGTTGGCGAAGGTGAAATCGGCCAACAGTTGGGTGGCGTTGCCGGGGGTGGCGAAGGGCAGCCCCGCAGGCGTAATGCGATCTTCCAACCCCTCCAAGACCAGCCGCACCGCGCGGCGCGTTTGCGACGCTTGGCGGCGGCGGACGCTCCGGGACTTCAATCCCAGGAGCTTGTGGAACCACAGGGAACGAAACATGGACATCCTCCTAGTTGAGGAGACAACAGAAACCTGGGACTCCGTTCCCACGCGCGGAGAGAGACACTTCCCCGCGCGTTGCCGTCCAGGTCAAAGTGCGCCGACCTCGGCCGGCTGATCCTCCGGTTGACTGTTTGTCGTCGCGTCGACCGCATGGCCCAGCCGCGCGAACAGCGGCTGCAACGCCTTCTCGTAATTCCGCCAACGGGCGACGGAGCGACGGTAAATGGGCCGGCGAACTTGCGTGACGACATTCGTTCGCGGGCCACGGGTTACAGTTTCGAGCGTCGCAAACCCTGCTGGGGCGGGGTTATTTCGACGCGGCCACCGCATGGTTGCCCGCATTGATGCCAGCGGCCAAGGCCGCCATGCCGAACGGACCCGCGAACGCGAAGTTCGCCTGCATCTGCGCCACTAAAGCCGCCGCCGACGGCAACTGAGTGCCGGCGACCGACGTGATGCCGGCCTGAACCAGACACAATTCGGCGGCATCGATGGTGATGGTGAGAAACGCCATGAGCGCGTCCGGGCCAGACGCCTGGCTCACGTTGACGGGACCAGACGAACTGACCGCCCCGGCGATCGTGACCGGTCCCGTGGATTTGCTACCCCCGTTGTTGGCTTTGGGATCGTTCACCGTCAGCGTACCGAAGTCGCTGCTGCCGCCGAAATCGGTGCCGTCGGTGTAGCTCTCCTGCATCTGGTAGGAACCAGCCGGGAAGTTGGCCGGAACCGTGATCTTCACCGACGCCGAACCGCCGCTCACCGAAGCAAAGCCGCTGGCCACCGGGCTGTTCGTCTTATCGAACAGTGTCACCGTCATGGTGCCCTCGTTGACCGTGCCGGCCGGACTGTTGACCAACGCCACCACGTTCACCGACTGCGGCGACGTCGAGACGTCCACCGAGGCGTTGCCGGCCTTCACCGTCGTGCTCGCCGGCGTGGCGTTGACCGTCAGCGTGTGAGTGTCGTCGGAGGATGGACCGAACCGGCCGCCGCTGCTGCCGTTCTGCGGATCGGTGTAGGTGGCGGTGATGGTGTAGGTGCCCACCGGCGTGTTGCCCGGAACCGTGAACGACGCGCTGGCCGTGCCGTTGGATACGGCGATGTTGGACACCGTGCCGCCCACCGGGTTGCCGTCGCTGTCGGTCACGCTGAAGGAGACCACCCCCTCGTTGATCGACTCACCGGTCTGACTACTCACGGTGGCGGTCAACTGGACCTGCGTGGGCGAGGAGGTTTGCGTGACGGTCACGGGGCTAACCGACAGCGACGTGGTGGCCACCAGGAACTCGATGGCGCCCATGTCGATGATGTTGTTGATGATCCGCGGATTGCCGATCTCGTCGGTGATGTCGGCGATGGGGACGCCCTGGGCGTTGGCGATGTCGGCCTGGACGCTGTTGGAGCCGGCGTTGATGACGGCGCTGTTGGCCAGCAGCGGATACCAGGCGACGTCGCCGGCGTTGGATCCTGGTCCTTGGAGCGGCCCCAGTTGCGGGTTCTGATTGTTGAGGATGTTGCCGACCCCGAACTTGAGCAAGTTGAGGTTGGCGATGCCGTCGGTGTTGCTGACGAAGTCGTGGTTGCTGCCCAAACCAACGGAGCCGAAGTAATCGGGCCCGTCGGTGGCGATGTTGAGATCCAAGAGGACGTTGATCATCTCGACGCTGGAGTGGCCATCGACACCGCCGCCCTGGGATTCGGGGTTGTTCGATCCCCCGCTGCCCGCTTGGGCCACGTTGAAGGCGATGGTGTCGTTAATCAGGTCGATGTGGGAATCCAGGAAGTTCTCCAGCCCGCCGCCGAATGCGGAGCCGGCGGAGCCAGCGCCGCCGTGGCTGCCGTGTGTAGCGTCGAGGGTGCCCAGTCCGCCGACGCCGCCGACGCCGGCGTTGCCACCCTGGGCCGTGTTGGCGCCAAGGGTGGTGTTGATCACCGTCAGATCAGTCCCACCGAGGAGCAGGTTAATGCCGCCGCCGGAAGCGGTGCCGCCGGCGCCGCCCTGCCCGCCGGCGCCGCCCGTCGTGCCGCCGGTACCGCCGCTACCGCCGGCGCCACCGGTGCCGGCCGTAGCGTTGTTGTTGGTGACGCTACTGTTGGTGATGGTGATGGTGCCGGCTCCCGCGATCAGCCACACGCCGCCGCCATCGGCGCTGCCGGCGTCGCCGCCGTCGCCGCCGTCACCGCCCTTGTTAGCGCCGACGCCGCCGAGTCCGCCCAGTCCGCCGTTGCCGCCGATCGCCTGGTTCGAGTCGAAGCTGGTCCCCGTGATCGTAAGGCCGCTCTTGATCGTTTCAAAGAAGAGTCCGCCGCCCAAGGCGCTGCCGCCCTTGCCGCCGTTGCCGCCGTTGCCGCCGTCGGTGCCGTGGCCGCCCTGACCGCCTGCGCCGCCCTGAGCAGTATTGCCGTTGAACGACGAGGACAGGATGCTAAAGCCCGAGCCGAGGCCGAGCACGTAAGCACCGCCACCCGCAGCTGAGCCGCCGTTGCCGCCGTTGCCGCCGGCCAAAGCTTCAATGCCTCCATGGTCGCTGGTCCCGCCCTTGGCTCCCGCTCCGCCGGTCGCGGTATTGCCGGAGAGGCTCGTTCCGGTAATCGATACCTTCCAGCCGGTCCCGGAGAGGTAGATGCCGCCTCCTTGGGCTTTGCCGCCGCCCGCACCCGTCGTGCCGGTCCCGTTACCGCCCTGGACGTTGTTGTTACTGATGGTGCTGTTCGCGATCGTGACGACGCTGCCGCCTTGCAAGAACAGACCACCGCCTTTGGCCTCGAAGCCCCCAGCCCTGTTATGGGTCGAACTATTGTTGTTTCCGCCGCGGGCGAGGTTGCTGCTGATGGTACTGTTAGTGATGGAGACAGCGCCGCCGCCCGTCACATAGATGCCGCCGCCCTTGGCCTCGCCGCGGGCGCCGAACTGGGTCGAGCCAACCGCTTTGTTATTGGAGACTTGGGAACCGTTCTTGAGCGTCAGCGTGCCGGCTCCACTGACGAAGATGCCGCCGCCCTGGGCGCCCGAGCCGCGGGCGGTGTTGCCGGAGACGATGGCGCCGCTGAGCGTGACGGAGCCGCCCTTGTCCAAAATACCGCCGCCCAGAGCCTTTGAGAACGGGTTGGTCACGTTGCCGCCCGTGACGGTCACGTTTTCCAGAACGAGCTTGTCACCGGAATCGACCTCGAAGATGCGGTTGTTGGCGGCGGCGTTGATCGTCGCGCCATTACCGTTGATGGTGACGCCGGCCTTGCTCGTGACCACCAACTCCGAGCCGATGTCGGTCAGGTCGTAGGTGCCCCCGGCTTGCAAGTTGATGGTGACGGCCTGATTGGGGTTGGCGTTGGCGAAGGTGATATCGGCCAACAGTTGGGTGGCGTTGCCGGGGGTGGCGAAGGGCAGCCCAGCCGGCGTAATGCGATCTTCCAACCCCTCCAAGTCCAGCCGCACCGCGCGGCGGGCTTGCGACGCCTGTCGGCGGCGGACGCTCCGACACTTGACGCCCAGGAGCTTGTGGAACCACAGAGAACGAAACATGAATTTCCTCCGAGTTGTGGAGACGATAGAAACCTGAGCATCCGTTCCCCACGCAAAGCGTCCGGGTCAGACGGCGCCGACCTCGGCCGGCTGCTCGTCCGGTTGACTGCTTGTCGTCGCGTCGCCCGCATGGCCCAGCCGCGCGAACAGCGGTTGCAGGGCCTTCTCGTAATTCCGCCAACGGGCGACGGAGCGACGGTAAATGGGCTGACGAACTTGCGTGACGCTGGCCGTGCGAATCGGCCGCCGCGTGCGGTGGAACTCCAGACAGGCCGGCTCCCATTCCAGACCGCAGAAATCGAGGGCGCGGCGCGCCACCGTCTCCAGATCCTCGACCATATCCTCGTAGTCCACATCCAGCACCGGCACCGGCAGTACACGCCGCCAGTGGTCCATGAGACGCTGATACTCCGCGAAGCGCGCGGCCAGGTGATCGACGTTGTTGGCCCACGGGATCTGCCGGAACTGCGTGATCCAGCAGGACACGGCCACGTCGCGCACCTCGCGACAGCAGTGCAGCAGACGCGCCTTGGGAAAGAGCAGAGCCAGCAAGCCGAGATACATGTAGTTGTCGGGCATCTTGTCGGTGATGCGGTCGGCTGTGCTATTCAAGGCGGCAAGTCGTTCCAAATGGCGTTCGGCCAGTCGCCGCACGCCGCCGGCGTCGATGACATCCAGCGCGTCGAATGCTCGCGTCTCGGCGGGACCGTCGCTGCCGCCGCCAAGGGTCTCGAAGCCGTCGCGGGTCAGACGCAGCTCGCCCGCGCCGAAGACGCGCGAGTGGCTGGCGAGAACCTGTTCGAGCAACGTGGTGCCGGAGCGCGGCAAACCGACGATGAAAAGGGGTCGCTCGCTGTCCAGCCCGAAACCGCGCACGCGATCGAAGAAAGCGGGCGTGAAAACGCTCACCATGCGGTCCACGAATCGGGCATGGGCGTCGGGGTTGTAGTTCTGCCCCCGTTCGCGGCGGAGGGCCAACTCGAAGGCGTTGGCGCGCTCGAGATGTTGCGCGGCCTCCCCGTATTCCCCGCGCGCATCGCACACCTGGGCCAGGCCAAAGAGAAGCACGGCGCGCTCGGCCCCTGTCAGGCGTGGTTCCTCCGCCAGTCGTCGCAAGGTTTCCTGTTCTTCGGCAGGCAGCTTGGCGCGCAGGTGCGTGGCGAGATGGCCGAGGGCGGGGACGAAGTTGGGATTGTTGTGCAGGGCGGCCCGGAAACAGGCCATGGCCTCCTCCTGGCGATTCAACTCCAACATCAATTCCCCAAGAACTTGATTCGTGGGTGGGTGATGCGGGTTGGTCCGAAGCACGGCGCGATATTCCGCCTCCGCTTCGTCGGGCCGGCCTTGCTCGACGCGCAGTCGACCCAGCGTGAAGCGGACCTCGGGATTGTCCGGCTCGCTTTGCTGGGCGGTGAGCAGCTGCGTTTCCGCCGCCGTGTAATCGCGCTGTTCGGTCAGGGTGGCGGCGAGATGAACGCGCGAGCGGGCGATCTTCGGCTCCAGCTGGATGGCTTGCTCGAACCAGCGCACGGCCTCCTCGTACTTGCCTTCGCCGTGCATGACCTGGCCGAGATTGTCGCAGACCACCCCCATGTTCGGCGCCAGCCGCAGCGCTTCGGTATAGCAGGCCTTGGCCTCAGTCAGTTGGCCGAGTCGGCGGAGCACATTGCCGAGGTTGTTGTGCATCGCCGCGGAGTCCGGTTGCAGACGAACCGCCTCGCGGCAGTGCGGCAGGGCTTCGTGCGGCCGGCCGAGATCCAGCAACATCTGTCCGAGATTGGTCCGCGCGAACGGCAGCTGCGGGTTTAACTCCACGGCGCGACGGAAATGCGTCAGCGCCTGTTCGATGTCGCCCTGGACGCGGCAAGCGTTGCCCAGGCCATTGTGCGTTGCGGCGGCGTTGGGTTCATCCTGGAGGGCACGGCGGAAAAGTACGGCCGCCTTCGCGGGCTGGCCCGTCTGCATGAGCAGCAAGCCGAAGTTGGTAGCCACATCGGGCGAGTTGGGTTTCAACCGCAGCGCGACCTGATAGCACGCCGCCGCGCGTTGGAGTTGGCCGCAGGTGCGATACGCCTCGCCGAGATTGCCGTGGAAGACGGACTCGCTCGGCGCGAGGGTGATGGCACGCTGGATCAACTCGATAGCTTGTTTTGCTCGGCCGCGCTGCAGCGACACCACGCCCAGCAGATGCAAGGCGTCGGCGTGGTCGGGTTGGGAGTCCAAGATCTGGCGGTACATACGGATCGCCTGATCGACTTCTCCCCGTTGATGGCAAGCGATGGCTTCGTCCAAGGAGGCAATAGACATGGGGCGTCTTCCCGCTGGTGTCCGTCTCAGGGCGCGGAACGTCCACATACCGCGGCGCAGCACGTCGCGGTGCGAACGGAGAGCGCGAAACCTGTTCCAAAGCCTGAGCGGACAGGTCCTAGGTGTCAATCACGATGTTGTGAACGGAAATCGATCCGACGCGCGCGGAACCAGGAGATGGACCACAATGTCCATGTCGGAAATGACAGGGCGCTGAGTCCGATCTCTCGACGCAGGTCGTCGAAAGTCGAAGTCCGGGTAGGGAGTTTAGCCCACCGATTTCGCGCTGTCAACCTATTTCTCCAAAAATCCCAATTTCTCACGCGCCGCAATTCACCAATTGCGAAACTTGTGCCGTTTTAATTTCAGAGGATGCAATCCCCGTTGGTTGCTTTACGCCCTTTCGGTTCCTGTGCGAACAACTCGATTTCCCTCATCCGTGCTAGTGGAAAGTGGCAGGCTAACTTGGCCTATTGCGCAGGCGGTCGCGGTGTCAAATCCACGAATTCCCCTGAAAAAAGCTGGAGATGGAGATGTTTCGTGGGGGCGGGCTGGGGTTTTTCCGACGTCCGAATGCGTGCGAAAAGATAAGCGATCCAATGAAGCGCTATTCCTGTGGGGATTACTGACAATTCATTGTCAGTGCGCGGTGAGGGACAGAGGGTTAACTCCGGGTACGATCGAGCGTAAACTTTGGTTAACGCTCTAAAACATTTATGGAGAGGGAAAATCTTGATGGCGACTCGATGTCGTAAACTTTTGTTAACATGCGCGAATACTAACTCGATTCCGAATTGAAACATCCCAGAAGTCAGCCTTCGCATCGCCTTCGTTGTTCTCGCAGTCCCACGCTGAACATCAAGGATGAATTCGCCGGGCGCGGCAATCGCTCCCCTTCCGAGCCGGCAACGTCCGCGACGATGAGGTTCCTTTGCTTACGTTGCCCGCCGGATGAGGGAAGGCGGTTAATCCCTCCACGTCACGACCTGCCCCCCGCGCAGCGCCCGATTGGCCAGATGGGCGGCGGAGGCGGCGCTGACGCCGGTCTCCGCTGGGGCGTTCGGCCGTTTTCGGCTTCGCACGCAGTCGATCCAGTTCGTCAAATGCAGCAATTCGCCATCGGGATTGTCGTAGAAATCGCGACCGCGCCCCAACTCGCGCTTGCCCAGCACCATCTCCTCCGACGGCGTCTCTTTTCGCGGCCGCTCCGGATAAATTTCGTAGCGGCCGCGATCGAGGTAAAGCGTGGCCTCGGTGCCCATGAACTCGATCATGGCGCCGTTGCGGGCGTTGCTGAAGGTGCCCTCGAAGTACACCTGCGCGTCTTTGGGATAATTCAGGATCGTCTGCACGGTGTCGGGCGTCTGCCAGATGCCCTTGCTTGAGAAGTGGTCGCCGATGCTCGCCGCCCGCAGCGGATGCTCGACCTCCAGCACCCAGTGAACGACGTCGATGAAGTGGACCATCAGATCGGTGAAGATGCCGCCCCCGAAATCCCAGAACCAGCGCCAATTGCGGAACCGATATTCGTCGAAGGGCTGATCGGGCGCGTTGCCCAGGAACGCTTTCCAGTCCACGCTTTTGGGATCGATATTGAGCTTGCCCTTGCGGACGCGATCCGTATTGCGGTTCCAGGTGAGGTGGACCTTGTGGATCTTGCCGCAGCGTCCCGCGTGGATGCGTTCGCGCGCTTTCTGAATGTGCGGCATGCTGCGCTGCTGCATGCCGACCTGCACGATGCGTTTGTGGTTGTTCTGAGCGTCGAGGACGGCCTGCCCCTCCTTGAGATTGTGCGTCAGCGGCTTCTCGACGTAGACGTCCTTGCCGGCGGCGCAGGCGTCCACGGTCATGGGAACGTGCCAGTGGTCCGGCGAGCCGATCAGCACGGCCTGGATGTCCTTGCGGTCGAGCACCTCCTTGTAATGCTTGGTGGAGAGCGCTTTGGGACCGGCCAGGTCGCGGGCCAGTTTCAGATGGGCGTCGTAAATATCGCAGACAGCGGCGATGCGGACGTTCGGGATTTTGACCAGCGATTTCATGAGGTGCTGGCAGCGTCCGCCGGTGCCGATGCAGCCGATATTCATTGTCTCGTTGGCGCCGAGCACCTTGACGGCGGGCACGGTCAAAGTGGTGGCGGCAGTGGCGGCCGAGGTTTTCAGGAAGGAGCGGCGGCTGAGTTGACGCGGAGGTGTCATCGAAGGTTCTCACGCAAGAGGGTAAGGGAAGAGATCGGACGTCGGATTTCTGGTCCAGCGCGGCGCGGGACCGCTTGGCGCATTGTAGTACGGCGTAGAGGAAATGCGATTGACGGTCTGGGAGGGGACTCAGGCGCCGCAGGCCAGTTGCACCACCACGACCACGAACAGCCCGACGCTGATGACGCCGTTGACCTGAAAGAACGCTCGATTGACGCGGCTCAGATCGTCCGGCCGCACCAACCAGTGTTCGTAGATCAACAACAGCGCCACCGCGGCGATGCCGGCGAGATAGATTGCTCCCAGATTGGGCGCCGCCGCCCAGTACAAGCCCACGAGCAAGCCGAGCATGAGGAGATGACAGAGCAACGCCAGTCGCAAGCCGGCGCGGACGCCGAACGTGGCAGGGATGCTGCGCAAGCGGACCTTGCGATCAAAGTCCACGTCCTGACAGGCGTAAAAGACATCGAACCCCGCCACCCAGAACAGAACGGCTCCCCCCAGCACCAGCGGCGCGGCGAAGTCGGCCGGGCTTCGGACGCCGCGGATGGCGATCCACGCCGCCAGCGGCGCCAGACCCAACGAAGCGCCGAGCCAGACGTGCGACAGCGACGTGAAGCGCTTTGTGTACGAATAGGCACAGATAAACAGCAGTACCGGCACGGACAAATATAGCGGCCAAGGATTCTCGAAGACGAGGAAGATCGCCGTGGACGCGAGGAAGCCAGCGGCGCAGATTAGCGCGAACAACCAGACGGTGCCGACGGACAGCCGGCCGGCCGGCAGATGACGCATGGCGGTGCGTGGATTCAGGGCGTCGAAACGACGGTCAGCGAGCCGATTGAATGCCATCGCCGCGCTACGGGCGAACACCATGCATAGAAGGATACCGGCGAGTTGCAGCGCGTGAAAGCCGGACAGTTTCCAGGCCAAGGCCGCGCTGGTCAGGGCGAACGGCAGCGCGAACAGGGTATGGCTGAAGCGTATCAGTTCGAGCAACGACCGTAAGGTCGGCAACATGACTACGTCTCGTCGGCGCGCGTGGAACATTCCTCTCTTGTGATAGCAACCGGACAGGTTGTCGGTTAGGCAACATCCGCGCGCCGCGAAGACGGCAATCGGCTTGAATCCGCTGCCGGAGATGGATAAGGTGGGTCAATGCCCCTGGTGGGTCACTGGCAGCGCCCTTTATGGTAATCGAGATCGGGTTCCGGCTTGCGCCGGCTGTGCTCCGACCCCGTGACCTTAGAGGTGGAATCCATTCACCCGCGCCCGTGTGCCCACCAGGAGCAGTTCTAGTATACCCCACGTCACTATCTCATCGGCTCCCAGCACGCTCTTTCGGGCGCTCTCGCCACGCCTCCATTCGATCCATTCGTCTCCTGCGGAAAAGGGCATGCGCCGCAACCGCAAGAAATCGCCGCCGTTGACGAATAACAGGGATAGTTCCCCTCCTCCCTCAACTCCGAGGTGCGTATGAGCGTGGTGATCGACAACACCGACGATCTGCTGGCCCTGACCAGGAAACTGGGCGTGAAAGTCACGAGCGTGGACGAGGTGCGTCAGTTGCTGACGACCGTCAACGCCAATTACAATCCGCACGCGGCGCGGCTGCGAACGGCGAAGCTGGTCGCCCTCGGCGTGCCGTGTGGCCTGGGCGGCATGGCCGCGGTCGTCTCCCTATTCCTGACATTCGCTTCGCAAGGTGGGTTGGCGGGGCATTATTTCGTCGGAGCGCTCGCCCTTGTCTGGGGCAGCTTTGCTCTCGTCAGCGTCACGGCGCTGATTTTCAGCTTCGCCCTCCTCCTCGGCCGGCAGGCGCGCGTTCCCGCCGACGCGCCTCCGGCCGGCAAAACGACGAGGATCGACGGACCGTTGGTAACGGCCATCACGCCGGAGTTGTCCCTTTAGCGGCCGTGGACGGAGGTTGATTGACGTTCTCGAAGCGGGCGATCTTCTCGACGCGGCGGGCGTGGCGGCCGCCCTCGAACGCCGTGTCCAGCCAGATGCGCACCATGCGGTCGAGGAGTTCCTCGCCGAGCAGGTCGGCGGACAGACACAGCACGTTGGCGTCATTGTGCCGCCGGCTCATCTCGGCGGTGATGCAATCGTGACAGGGTGCGGCGCGGACGCCGCGCACCTTGTTGGCGGCGATGCACATGCCGATGCCGGTGCCGCAAATCAGAATGCCGCGCTCGGCGCGTCCCGCGCCGACACGGCCGGCCACTTCCAGGGCGAAATCGGGATAGTCCACGCTCTCATGACCGTGCGGTCCGGCGTCGAAGACCTCGTGTCCGAGTTGGTGCAGCACCGAGACGATGCGCGTCTTGGCGTCGAAGCCGCGATGATCGCTGCCGATGGCAATTTTCATGGCTGACACTCGTTCGGGCGAACGGGCGGCGTAAGCCGGCTGGTGCGGGCTTCAACCAGCCAGCTTACGCCGGCCGTTCGCCCGTTACTATCTCGGCGAGAAAACCCTCCAGGTGTCTCCAGATCTGCCGGCCGCACTCGTCGTAGACGGGCTGAGCGCAGCCGATGGGGTCGGCGATGTCGCCGGCCGGATCGAGCCGGCGCGGCGTCACGCCGAGATGGCCGAAGTAATCCGTCACGGCGCGCAGATGACTGCTCGTCATGCCGACGAGATAATCGGCGCGGGCGGCCAGTTCCGGCGTCAACGGCTGACTGCGATGCGCCCCCAGATCGGCGCCGTAGCCGCGCGCCACCGACGCCGCTTCGGTGGCGGCCGGCATTCCCCCCGCCGCCGACACGCCCGCCGACTGCACCTGAAATCCCCGCGCCGGCAGCTCCTCGATGGTGCAGCCGAGCCGGTCGGCGAGGCGCTTCTTGCACAGCGCCTCGGCCAGCGGACTGCGGCAGGTGTTGCCCGTGCAGAGGAACAGCACCAGACAAGCCGTCAACTGACGAATGTCCTCGGCCGACACGACGCCCGGCTCGATCACCTGCCAGGCGTCGCGGTTGACCGCGACGACCGTGGCCGGCCGAGCGTGCCGGCTGGGTCCGTCATCGACCAGCACGTCCACGCGCTCGCCCGCCATTCGCATCACGCGCTCCGCGCTGGCGGCCTCGTCGCCCTCGCCGGATACCGACGCGAACACGAGCGGGCCGGGCAGATGGCGCAGCACTTCGCGCAGCGCTTCGTGCCCCGGCGCCGCCAAACGCAGCGTTCCGTTGACGCACAGCCGCGACCGCACTTCTTCGGACAGACGGCTGGCCAGGCCGTTTTCGACGCCACCCTCAAGGAGGAGCGTCACCGGACCCGGCCACAGCCGCCGCGTCAGACGCTGCGCCAACGGACTCATTGCCGGTGCCCAATCGCGCGCTTCCGCCGGACCGCGCACCGCCAGGGTCAAGGGTCCGCCGTTGTCGTCGGCCCGCAGTAGCCGCACCGCCTCGGGCGCCAGGCCGCTGGCGCTCAGGGCATAACCTGTCTCAGTGGGGAAGGCGACGGTGCGCCCCTGACGAAGGGATTGGACGGCATAATGGATGACGGCATGCGGATCGGCGACACGCTGCCAGTCGAGCACCTGAGGCATGGACGGTCTTTCGCACTCCTGATTACGATGGGTTCCGGCATCCTCTCGGCGAAGAGCCTGTACTTTAAGACCCTAGGGCGAGACTGGCAAGGTACTCCTTGCCGGTCGGAGCCGGATAACCCGGTCTCCTCCGGCCGACGCCAGGGTATGGCTGTCCGGCGCGAACGCCAGCGCGTACACCGCTTCGGTGTGGTCCTTCCACCTCGATAGCTCCCGTCCGGTCGCCGCATCCCACAGCCGCACCGTCCGATCGTCGCCGACCGAAGCCAGCGTTTTGCCATCCGGTGCAAAAGTCACGGCATACACGGGATCCTCGTGGCCCTTGAGGACCGTTTTCGCCTCGCCGCTATCCGTGTCCCATAGCCGGATGGTCTTGTCCTGGCTGGCGGTCGCCAGCGTCTTGCCGTCGGGCGCGAAGGCGATGCGGTAGACGTCGCTCGTGTGCCCACGAAGAGTATGCCGCAGACGGCCGGTCGCGGGCTGCCATAGGCGAACCGTCGCGTCGCCGGCTCCGGTCGCCAACGTCGCGCCATCGGGCGAGAAGGCCACGCCGTAAACCGGCCGCGTGTGGCCCTTGAGCGTCGCCCGCAGCCGACCCGACGCCGCGTCCCACAGGCGAGCGGTGCCGTCGCCGGACGCGGAAACCAGCGTCCGGCCATCGGGCGCGAACGCCACGTCGTACACCGGTTCATCATGTCCCTTGAGGACGCGCTGCTCCTTGCCCGTGGCAGCGTCCCAGAGACGTACCGTCTTGTCGCCGCCCGCCGTCGCCACCGTCTTGCCATCGCCGGAGAAGGCCACGCCGTAGACGGTGGCGTCGTGGCCGCGCAAATCGAGGCGCGGCTTGGCGGTCTTGACGTCCCACAGACGCGCCGTGTCGTCGCCGGAGGCCGAGGCCAACGTCGCCCCGTCGGGCGCGAACGCGAGGGCGAACACATTGTCGTTGTGGCCTTCCAGCAGGCGCGGCTTGTCGTCGGCGTGGAGGACGCTCAACGCGAGGAGTAAGATCATGGTCGCCCCGCTCAGGATACTACCGGCTCGCCAACGGACGAATTCGGATATAAACCTGCGTTCCCACCTTCGGCGCCTTGCTCCAGTCGAAGCGCACCAGCGGCTTCGGCTCATACAGTGGAAAGCGGTTGTCGGCGATGAGTCCGCCGGCGCAGTCGCACGGGCAAGCGAGGCAGCCGGTGCCCGATTTGTGAATCGCTCCGCTGCCGTGAAACACGAAGCTGGGCGTCCACGGCTTCTCGATGGGCTTGCCGTCCACCACGACGCGCTCGCGCACGAAATCCTGATAGGGGCGCTCCACCCAACCCTCGCCGTCCTTCCAGAAGACGGACAGCAACACCGGATCGCCCTGCAAGTAGTCCTCCGGTTTGGTGGCCGCCTTCAGGCCGCTTCGTTTGTGGCCTTCCTCCATGCTGTAATGAACGCGTGCTTTGGCGCCGAGCCGCACCAGACCGTCATAGACCGTCTCGGTCGGCACATCGACGACGAAGACGAAGTAGCCGACCATCTTCGCTTCGCCGCCGTCCGCCTTGGCGCAACCGGCGAACGCCTGGATGCGCCGCCCCCAATCGTCGATGCACGGCTTGTCCTTGGGATGCCGCACCTCGGCCGATAGCACCAGCTCGCCGCGCTCCTTGTTGAGCACGATCGTTCCCGGCTTCGGTAGTTTCTCGTCCTCCGCGGCCGCGGCGCTGCCGCAGCCCAGCGCGCCGAGCAAAATCAGAATGGCGAACGCTGTACGCATGTGCGATCTCCGCCGTAGGTCAGGCTTTCCAGCCTGACTTGCTTTTCCGTCAGGCTGGAAAGCCTGACCTACGGATATTCTAAGAAAAACATCTCGCGAAGGATCTGGCGTTGTGAAGACAATAGAAGATTGTCGGAAGCCACGGCCGGAGGCACGCCATGCAAGCCGAGGATTGCGTCGCACGGGAGCAAGCCCTGCGCCGCGCCGTGCTGGCCGGCGAGGAGTTCGCCTGGCGCACGCTGTACGACGAGGCGTTCGCCGGCCTGTACGCCTACGTGCTGTGGCGCTGCGGCGGCCTGCGCGATCGCGCCGACGAGGTGACGCAGGAAACCTGGCTGACGGCCGTGCGCCGCTTGCGTTGGTTCGATCCGTCGGCGGGGCGGTTCGCGGCGTGGCTGCGCGGCATCGCGGCCAACCTGCTGCGCAATCACTTTCGCCGCGAGGGCCGCCGGGCTCGTCGCACGCAGCCGCTCGACGGCGAACCGGCCGTCGCCGCTCACGAAGAAAACGCGGACGCGGAGCGCGTCGCCCAGGCGCTCTGCGTCCTGCCGGAGCGGTACGAGGCGGTCCTGCGGGCCAAGTATCTCGAAGGGCAGAGCGTGGCCGACATCGCCGCCGAGCGCGACGAATCGCCCAAGGCCGTCGAATCGCTGCTAACCCGCGCACGGCAAGCGTTTCGTGAGGTGTATCTCGAATCGGAGTGACGCCGATGCACGACATCTTCTCGCGCGAACCCGATCCGCTCGAAGGCCTGCTCCATCCGACGTCCGTGCCGCCGGAGAACGAGGCATTGCGGCAAGCGGTGTACGCCCGGACCCGACGCGTGCTGCGTCGTCGTCGCGTCGTCCGGCAGGTTGCTTACGCCGCGGCCGTGACCGCCGCGTTCGCCCTCGGTTTTCTGGTGCTGCGCCTCGTCTCTCGGCCGAACCCTTCGCCGCAACCAGATGAGACCGTCAAGCAACTCCCGTCTCCGCGAGGGTCGGAGGAGCTGCCGGCGCCTGTCGCCGCGGAACCGGCGCTCGTCCGGGAATGGCAGGCGTTCGACAGCGAGGACCACCGCGGCGAATTGTACCGTCAAGCCGGTGACCTCTACCTGGATGAAGAACACGATCTACAATCGGCCCTCCGCTGTTACACGAACGCGCTGGATACGGGAACGAAGCAAGACTTGACCATTTCCGCGGACGACAACTGGCTGCTCATGGCGATCAAAAACGCCCGACAAAAGGAGAGCGATCATGCGAAGACTGGTGGTTAACGCGCTGGCCCTGGCAGTCGTGCTGGCTGGTATGGGCCTCGGATTGGGACAACCGCCGGGCCAGCCAGCCAAGAAGCCTGTCCGCGTGGAAGAAGAGGATGTGCCCAAGGCCAAACCCGCGCCGGTCAAATCGAAGCTCGAAGAGATGTTGGCCGAAGCCCTCAAGAACAACCCCGACATCCGCGTGGCCGCCGCCAACGTGACCTTGGCCGAGGCGGAGCTGAACCGTACTCGGTTGCAGGTGACGCAGAAGGTAATCGCCCTCCACGCCGCCCTAGCCTCGCAGCAAGCCGAGGTGGCCTACCGGCAGAGCCAATACGAGCGCATCAAGAAGCTGGAGGAGTCGAAGTCGGTTAGTTCCGAGATAGTGCAGGAGGCGCAGCAAAAACTCACGCTCGCCAAGGCCAAGCTCGCGGAAGTGGAAGCGCAGTTACCTGCACTTCTCGGCAAGGTCGCCCGCTCGGCGGAGACGGATCGCGGAGCGGCCGAGTTAGCGCGATGGGCGAATTCGCGGCTCATCGACGATCGCGTCCTATCTGAATTGGAGCGACGACGCGCGTGGCTCGACTTGCTCGGAACCTATCCACCCGCGGCCGCCTTGGTCAAGGTGCAGGGATCGCAGGCCGACAAGATCCGCAAGGCGCTAAACAGCCCCATTTCCGTGAATTTCACGAGTGCTCCTCTTCAGCAAATCGTGGACGATCTCGCCAGCATGAGCGGACTGCACATCAAGCTGATGACGCCGGACGCTTCTCGTGGATCCTCCGTGCCTCCGATCACGATGCGCGTTGACAAACTTTCTCTTCGGAGCGTATTGCAACTCCTGGAAGATAGTTTGCCGGACCATCGTATTGTGGTGCGCGAGTATGGCCTGTTGATCGCGCAAACTCACCGCATCCCGCCGGGCGCGATGACCATCGAAGATTTCCTCCGGGAGTCCCAACCGGCCGACGCGCCGCGCGGTCGGGAAACGAAGCCGCGAAATCCACCGGCGGAGAACGTCGAAGGACTTGTCAAGCGCGTCGAGGAATCGAGCGGGTTGATGACGATCGGTATCGGCAGCGATGCCGGACTCGCCAAGGGGCACACGCTGGAATTGTTCCGCCTCGACGCGGAGACGCCGTCGAAATCCAAATACCTCGGCACTGTTCGTATTCTCGAAGTGAAAGCGAAAGAAGCCGTGGCGCAGCCGGTCGGCCGCCTGGCATCGCCTCCCAAGGCGGGCGATCGTGTGGCGAGTCGAATCTTGGGCAATTGAGGCATTAGCCCGCAGCGCCAGCAAGGGTTGCCCTTGCGGGCGCTGCGGGCTGGCAAAGCAGGACTCAATCCAGCTTCACCTTCACCGTCGCTTTCTTGCCGTTGCGCACGATGTCCACGTCGATGGTGCTGCCCTTCTTCTGCTTGCTCAGCACCGACATGTAATCTTCCAGGCTCTTGACCGGCTTGCCGGCGATTTGCACGATACGGTCCTCGGCCTTGAGTCCGGCGCGGGCGGCGGGCAGGTCGTCGGTGACGCCATCGATCAGCACGCCCTCGCCCTCGTCGGCGTAGTTGGGCCGAATGCCAAGGCGCGGCATGTTGGCGTAGGGATCCTGCGGCTTCTCCAGCTTCACCTTGACGGTCATCGGCTTGTCCTCGCGGACGATGCCGATCTCGATGGTGTCGCCGAGCTTTTGGCCCTTCAGGTTCGTCACCAGGTCCGTGAAGGTACGGATCGGCTTGCCGGCCAGCGCGACGATGCGATCGTCTTTCTTGAGGCCAGCCTTGGCTGCCGGTTGGTCCGCTTCCAGTTCTC
Organism: Gemmataceae bacterium; assembly: GCA_036557825.1. Lineage (GTDB taxonomy): Bacteria > Planctomycetota > Planctomycetia > Gemmatales > Gemmataceae > JAJPHU01. The sequence continues at coordinate 39,755 of DATBGU010000172.1, read as the reverse complement.
GGATCAGCACGCCTTTCCCTTCGGCGTCTTCTACCTGGATGCCCAGCCGCGGCCCGCCCGACGGCCGATTCGACGCCGTCTTGATCTTGATGTACGCCGGCTTGTCCATCTGCGTCAGCGCGACGATCGCCTCCTCGCTCAGATCGGCGATGCGGCGCATGCCCTCGACGTTGATCTTGTCGGCCGTGTCGCTGGGCCGATGGTAATCGTCGTGATAATTGGTCCACACGAACAGCACCGGCACCTCCTTGCCGCAGAACGAGGCGTGATCGCTCGGTCCCATGCCGCTCGGCTTGTTGATCATCTTGAAGTCGTGTTTCTTGGCCAGTTCTTCCATCAGCGGAAGGAACGGCTTGGCCGTGCCGCTGCCCTCGGTGAGCAACTTCGGCTTGCCGGTGTCCTTATCCGTTCGCAGCCGGCCCACCATGTCGAGATTGAACATGGAGGCCGTCTCCTTCAGCGGATAGATCGGATGCTTGACGTAGTAATCCGAGCCGAACAGCCCCATCTCTTCGCCACTGAAGGCGATGAACACCAGCCGCCGGCCCTGCCGCTCCGGCATGGCCGCGAAGCGGCGCGCCAGTTCCACCATCGTCGTCGTGCCGGAAGCGTTGTCGTCGGCCCCGTGGTGGATGGCCATTTTCTTCAGCCCTCCCAGGCTGCTGACGCCGCCGTAGCCGAGGTGATCGTAGTGAGCGCCGACGACGACCGTTTCCTTCGCCAGCGGTCCCGCGCCTTCAAGAACGCCGACGATGTTTTTCACATCGATCTTGCCGCGATGCACGCGCACGCCGACATCGACCTTCCAGCCGGCCAGCGCCTGGCTGCGCGGCTTCAGCTCGCGGTTGATGTCCTTCTCCAGCGCCGTCAGCGCATCGGCGCCGCCGGTCAGCATCTTCTCCAGCACGGCGCGGCGAACGTGGCAAGCGGGGATCTTGGCCGTGCTGCGCGCGAAGGCGGTGTAGTTGAAATCGAGCAGGTCGTCGCCGTCGCGCGCCGTGTCGGCGTCGTTGACGATGAGGATCGCCGCCGCGTGGTGCTTCTCGGCGTTGGCGATCTTGGCGGTGAACGAAGCGCCGCGCATCAGTTCGCGGGAGCGATCGCGGTCGGCCGGCGCCGGCGCGCCGCGCAGTACGACGACGATCTTTTCGGCGACATCGAGTCCGTCGTAATCGTCGTACTTCGCCTTGTCGCTGGTGATGCCGTAGCCGGCGAAGACGGCCGACGCCTTGTCGCCCCCGTTCCCGCTCAGGCCCATCGGCCAAAATTGCTTGCCCTGCTTAAGAACGATCGACTGGCGTTGCGGCCCGCTGAGCGTGAGGTGGGCCGGCTCGTCGAGGACGTTGGCGTTGATGGTGAACGGCTGGAAGTAGCTGCCGTCTTCGCTTGCGGGCTTGAGTCCCGCTTTCTTGAACTCGGCGGCGATGTGGTCGGCCGCGAGGTCGATGCCCTGAGTACCCGGCCCGCGGCCCTCGCACACATCGGAAGCCAGGAAGGTGATGTCCTGGCGCATCCGCTCCTCGATGCGAGCGTTTCGCGCCTTCGCCGTTGTCTCGGCCGCCGTCAGAGATGCGCCGGCCACCAGCGCCGCGCTCAAAAGAACCAGGGGCCATCGCCGCATTCGCATGGGGGAATCCTCATTGAGTCGGGGTGTCTCGACATTTGGTTGCCGCTTGCGGCTTAGCGCTAAGCCGCAAGCGGCAATCATCAATTTACCCGATTTCGCGCCCACCCGCTACGGAGCGCTGCTGGGCGTTTTATCGACGACTTCCTGCGGGATGACGGGGTTCGCCGCCAGGAACACCCGGCAGTGTGCATGGCGGAGAATGTAGCTGGAACGCTCGTCGAGCGCGCCCAGCGGATTGTTTGGCGCCTCATCGGACAACGGCAGAATGATGAGGTCGTACTGCTCGCGGCTGGCGCGATCCACGATGGCCTGACCGTCGGTCACCGGCAGCTGCAACACTTGCAGATCGCGGCCGAGTTGGCGGGCGCGCTCCTCGTCCTGGTGAACGATGCCGTGGCCGTTGAGCGGCTCGGAGCCGGGCGGCACCACCGGCACGACGCCCAGCACCACCTGCGGATCGAGCATGGTTAAGACGCCCTGGAACAGATCGCTGTTGGCGGGGCTGCCGTCGTGGATGAGCAGCACGCGATCGACACCGACGCCGGCCGCCCGCAGCTCGGCCACCGAACGCGCCTTGCGCTCGCTGATCTTGGGGATGCGGTTGCCACCCGCCAGGTCGAGGTAGATGTCGCGCTCGCGGCTGAGGATGCGCACCGTCAGGGGGGCCGGGTTGCCGCCGTGCAGACTGATCCAGTAAAAGGCGATCTGCTCCATCTGCTCGTCGGCCGTGTAGCGGTTCGACGCGCCCATGATTAGCTCGTGGGCCTGCAAGTCCTTGGCCGTGTTCAGCACGGCGTGAATGGGATTGTTGGTCGGCACGATGAGGGGCTTGACCTGCTTGCCGGCCCTCTCCGCCAGTGTCACCACCGCCGTCATCAACTGTTGATCGTACGTGTCGAGGTCCGGCTGTTCGTCGGCGGAGCCGCCGGGCGGGATCAGCTTGGCGGTCATGACGACGATGCTGGTCGTCTCCGGGTCGGCCTCGGTGAGCGCCTTTTCGAGCATGAACAGGTTGTGCGGCGAGCGGATCGACACCAGTTTGCGATACATCTTGGTCAGGCCGAGACTGCCCGCCGTCACCTCGCCGGTCGTCTCCTGATTGAACTGCTCCATGTGCTCATGCTCCTTGCCGCGGCGAAGCTTGTCGTGGTAGCGCTCGGAGACGTAGAACATGGTGAAAAAGACAACCGTGAAGCTGAGGCCACCGATGGTGGCGACCTCCTTGGTCAAGAGGTTGCAGATCGCCGACACCAGCAGAATGACGAGGATGATTATCAGCCCGATGGGCACCTCATATTTGCCGACGCGGAGGTTGAGCGGCACCTTGGCCTCGCGCGGTCGAGGGTCTTTGAAGCGCAGCACCACCATCGACAACGCCTGGAAGACGAAGCTCCACACGACGCCGAAGGCGTACGCCTCGCCCAACAACAGCACGTCGCCGAAGCTGGCCCAGATGGTGAAAATTTGCAGGCCGAAGATGAGCCAGAGAATACGGTAGGTCGTGCCGTAGCGCGGATGCGGCCGCAGGAACCATTCCGGCATGACGCCGTCCTCGGCGACGCGGTTGAGCACACCGTTGGAGCCGATGATCGCCGTATTGACGGCCCCCGACAGGATGAGGGCGCCGACAACGACCACGAAGCCGTTGAGCAGCAGCTTCGCCCACAGCGGGCCGATCACGTTCATGGCCAGGCCGCCGATGAGGTTGTCGGAGTAATTGTGCATGCGCACGTCGGCGGGAATGAGCAGCACGGCCAGGAAGCTGATGCCGCCGGTCAGTATCAAGCTGTAGACAAAGACGATGAAGGCGGCCTTTTTGAAGTTCTTCAGCTTCGGCGACTCGACCTCGCGATAAACCTGGGCCAGCGTCTCCTCGCCCGACATGGCCAAAATCGAGTGCCCGAAGGCGATGAAGATGCCGAACACGCCGATCAGGCCCAGCCAGTCCACTCCCGGCTTGCCGGTCAGCTCGCGCAGCTTCTCGGCGACCGAGGTGTGTTTGAGAAACCCGGTCGGATCTTCCATCTCCTTGGTGGTCGGGTTGAGTTTCGGATGGAAGTCCGGCGTCGGACTGACCGTGTTGGGTACTCCGTCCGATTGGGCGGGACCGTTGACGGCCAGCGTCACGCCGCACCAGGTCAGCATCAGCACGCCCATGATGGTGGTGAGGACCATGATTTTCAGGGCTTTGTCGCTGGACTCGTGAATGCCGACGATGTTCTTGCGGAAGAAGTACACCGTCGCGGCGGTGGCGATCAGCACCGAGCCGAAGCGCTTGGCGAAATCGCGCGTGTGCGGGTCGATCTCGATCCTGAACCAGTGCGCGATGATTTCGAGGGCCAGGCCGATGATGTATTGTCCGCCGGAGACGGCGCTGATCGGTCCGGTTAGGATGTAATCGAACATCAGCGACGATACGGCGAGCTTGGCCATGAACTTGCCCAGCGCCTCACGGACGACGCGATAGACGCCGCCGCGCACGAACAGGGTGCAGCTTTCGATATACACCGAGCGCACGGCGTAGCTGAAACACATGACGCCGAGAATGAACCACGGCGCCGCCGAGCCGATCGACTGTTCGACGATGCCGCCGATGTAATACGAGGTGCTGGCCAAATCGCAGAGGACGACGGCGGCGGTGCGCCAGTAGGAAATGAAGGAGAACATCACGCTGCTGACGATGATGACCTGGGCGGGCCGCAGCAGTCGCCGCGTGAACGTACCGGCCGCGTTGGGCGGCTCTTCACGGATGTGGGCTGAACCTCCGGTGGGCGTGGGACCGTCCGGGGGAGTGGTCATGTGTATTGTTCTCAGCAAGCGGTCGGAGGGAACCGGGCTGCATCGTCAGGCCGCCAGGACGGGTGTGCCCTTTCAACTTCGGCCGACGAGGTTAGCTGTCGGGCAGGGCGTGAAAGTACCCCGGTCCACGGTCGTGGACCTAAGCCCCGAGGCTGGACTCCGCCAGCCCATTGGTTCCCCCGTTCTCGCGCAGGCGCGAGATTAGGCTACACATGGGTTCGTATTATAAAGCGAAGAGGCGGGTTGGCAAGCCGCGTTTGCCGCTTGCGGCTTAGCGGTCTTCCGGGTTAAGCCGCACGCGGCTGTAAATAGTTTGGAGGTCTCTTTTGTCATCTTTACTCGATCTTTCCTTCGACGAGGACGCGGCCCTCGATCGCCTGATGCGCTTTTTGGCCGTGGAGGGCGTCACCGGCGAGGAGAAGGCCATCGCGCGCGCGGTGACCCGCGAGTTGGAATCGGTCGGCGTACCGCGCCGCGCCGTCCGTCACGACACCGCCCACGAGCGCATCCCGCTGCCGACGCAGACCGGCAATCTGCTGGTGGACCTGCCCGGCACCGATCCGGGGCCGCGCTTGCTCTTCGCCACCCATCTCGACACCGTGCCGCTGTGCGCCGGCGCCGTGCCGTTGCGCGCGTCGAAGGACCGCATCAGCGCCAAGGGCGCGACCGCGCTGGGCGGCGACAACCGTACCGGCGTCGCCTGCCTGGTGACGCTGGCCGCGACGCTTCTGAAACACAAGCTGCCGCATCCGCCCTTGACCCTGCTGTTCACGGTGCGCGAGGAGAGCGGCCTGTTCGGCGCGCGCCACCTCGATCCGGCCGACCTGGGCGGACCCGTCATGGGTTTCAACGTCGATGGCAAGGGACCGGCGGATTTGACCGTCGGCGCCGTCGGTGCCGAGCGCTGGGAGGTCGAGATCACCGGCCGCGCCGCCCACGCCGGCGTCCATCCCGAACAGGGCATCTCGGCGACGATGGTGGCGGCGCTGGCGCTGGCGGAGGTGCAGCGCGGCGGCTGGTTCGGCAAGGTCCATCAAGCGTCTGGCGACGGTACGTCGAACGTCGGTCGCTTCGCCGGCCGCGACGGCAAGACGGCCGGCGAAGCGACCAACGTCGTCACCGATTACGTCCACATTCACGGCGAATCGCGCAGCCATGACGCGCGCTTTGCCAAGGCGATCACCCGCGCCTACCGCGACGCCTTCGGTGACGCCGCCGGCCGAATCACCGACGACAGGGGCCGTAAGGCGAAGGTCAAATTCACGTCGCGGCTCGATTACCATCCGTTCCGGCTCAAGGACGATGCGCCGGTCGTGCGTCACGCTCAGGCCGCCGCACTGCGGGCCGGCCTGCAACCGTCGCTGCGCATCGGCAACGGTGGACTCGACGCCAACTGGCTGGTCCGTCACGGCATCCCGACCGTTACCTTCGGCGCGGGGCAGAACAACATCCACACCATCCAGGAATACGTGGACGTGCCGATGTTCCTCAAGGGCTGCCGCATGGCGTTGGCGATCGGGACGCAATCCGTTTAGCCGCGCTCACTCATACCGATATTTCACCAGCCACGGATCGCGCGTTTTGACCTGCCACGCTTTGAGGCGCTCACGCAAATCCTTGAGCACATCCGCGTACTTCGGGTCCGCCGCCACGTTATGCAGTTCGTATGGGTCTTTCTCCAGATCGTACAGTTCCTCCAGCGGCCGATGGATGTACTGCTCGACCGTGCGATGGCCCATCGTTTTGTCGCCTCGTTCCAGGACGCCCTGCCAGGTCCGCGAGTTGTACAGATCCGACGCGAACGGGTAGTCGAGCTTGTGGGCCAGATTGCGGAGGTATTTGTGTGTCCGTGTGCGGAGCATGCGCATGGGATAATACATCGTCACCTCATGGCACTGGTGCGAGCCGAAAACTTCGTCCCAACCCTTTGGATTTTCCTCGTCGAGGATCGGCAGCACGGAGCGGCCGGTCAGCGTCGCCGGTTTCGCGACGCCGGCCCAATCGAGAATGGTCGGGCAGATGTCGATCCAGCTTACCATCGCGTTGTTGGTCGCGCCGCGCCGCTTCCGCGCCGGCGACGACACGATCAGCGGCAGGTTCACGCCGGAATCGTACAGCGTCGTCTTGGCGCCGGGGAAGGGCGGGCCGTTGTCGCTGAGGAAAAGGACCAGCGTATCGCCGGTGTGCTTCGTCTCCTTCAAGGCGTCGAGGACGAAGCCGACGCCCCGGTCGAGTCGGCTGATGGATTGATAGTATTCCGCCAACTCGCCGCGAACGTCGGGCTTGTCCGAAAGGAAATACGGCACCGTCACGTCGCCGGGTTCGTAGCGGACTTCCTTGACGCCGCGATAGGTGCTCTCGTTGCCGAAACCTTTTGCCGAGCGGTGCGGGTCGGCGAAGCCGACGACAAGCAGGAACGGCTTATCGCCGGTGTCGCGGAAGAACTGCCGGGCCTGCTCGCCCATCTCGGCCACGCCGCGATTGCCTGCGATGCCCTTGGTAATCTCCACGTCGAAGTTGTAGACCGAGCGCGGCAGGACATGAATTTTGCCGAGAATGCCGGTGTGATAGCCTTTTTTCTTGAGCAATCCCGGCAGGCTCTGCACGTTGGCGCGCGTGTGAAAGTTGTGTACGTCGTGGGCGAGTCCGTACTGTCCGCTCGCATGGGTGTGCAGTCCGGTGTACAGCGTCGAGCGGCTGGGACTGCACGAGGCAACCGCGGCGAAGCCGTGCGTGAAGCGCACGCCGGTCTTCGCCAGGCCGTCGATGTTGGGCGTGCGAATTTTTTTATCGCCGTAGCAGCCGAGTTGAAAGCCGAGGTCGTCGGCGATCAGCAGCACGACGTTGCGCGCCGCTCGCTCAGCCGCCGGCAGCGGCGCGGCGGACCCCAACAGGGCCAGCGCGCCCAGCGGACCAATCCACATTCGCATGGTGAGTCTCCGTGTCCGGGCGAGTCGCTTTCCGGCGAGTATAAAGACGGCGCGCTTCGCCGCAACAAGAAACCCGGCTCGCCTACAATACAGGCAGACCTCTTGCGAAAGGATGGCCTTCATGGTGCGTTTCGACGGCGAGAAAGATTTTCCGCAGGCGCCGGCCGAGTTGTGGGCGAAACTGACCGACGCGCATTTCCTGGTGCAGTGCATCCCCGACGTGGAATCGGTGAAGGAGTTGGAAGCGAATCGCGCCGTGATGGTGCTGCGTCCCGGTTTCTCGTTCGTGCGCGGGACGCTGGATGTGACGCTGCACGTCGTGGACGCCGTGTCGCCGACGGCGGCACGTTACGTCATCGCCAGCAAGGGCATCGGCAGCTCCGCCGACGTGGAGGCGACGGTCGCCCTCGCTCCACGCGATGCCGGCACGCGCGTTCACTGGACGGCGGAGGTCAAAACGCTGGGCGGTCTGCTGAAGATGGTCCCTTCCGGCCTGGTCCGCGGCGCGGCGCAAAAAGTCGTCACCGACGCCTGGAGCGCCGTCGAGACGAAGCTGAACGCTCCCTCCACTGGCGGCTGAACGCGGAGGGAGCGTTTCCATACCGCGATTTACGGGCCTTGGGAGCGGGGATAATTGCGGCGGATGTCCACCTCTTCTTCGTCCGTCGCCGAATGCATCGACTTCATGTGCGGAGAAAGCGGCATCGGCTCCTTGATGCGCGCGCGGACGCGCTTGGAAGTGTAACGGTCGGCGACTATTTTCGATCCCTCGTTGCGCCAGGCGTGGAAGTTCTGGATGCTGATCGCCAATTGCAGGCTGAAATCGGTCGGCATCGCGTCCTCGTCGAAGCGCTCGCCGCACTTCAGGTTTCGGAACCAGCGCATCCACGCGCGCGAGCCGGGTTCCGGCGGGTTCAGCTCGAACAGCGGGCTGATTTGCGAGTGCTGGGGCGTCTCGGCCGCCATGTGGCAGCTCATGCACGAACTCATCGCGTTATCGACCGGGCCGTTGAGTCTTCCATTCCAGCCCAGGTGCGTGGGCGGCAACTCCTCCGGGTCGGGATTGACGATCGTTTCCTTGAGCTTGTTGTTGATGACCGTCTTCACCGCCTGGGGATTCGATACGTTGTCGCGATTGTCCGGGTCGTTTCCCCATTGCAGCCCGACCGGCATCAGGTTCTCCCACAGGTTTTTGGGATTGGCGTTCTTCCGCGTGCCGTTGTACTGGTAGGTTCCGAACAGCCAGCCCGATGGGGCGTTCTTGTGGCGCACCATGATGTCCATCTGGATCAGCGCCAGCTCGCGGATCGAGCGATGGTTGGACTCGTAATTGTCGGTGATGTATCCCTGCCAGATTAGCGGCGGATTCAGAAAGGGAACCTGCTTGGGCGGCACATCGACGAAGAGGAGCTTGCCGATGACGGCGCCGACGGGAAACGCGATCTTCTTCATCCCCACCGCCGGCCGCTGGGGATCTTTCCACACCTGGCCGATGGTGTAGCCGCCGAAATCGTTGTAGAACGCCACGGCGTAAGTTTGCCGGCCGGAATCGGTCTGCTCCCAGGCCAATTGTCGCGGTTGGACCGGCGCTTCCTTGGTCAGTCCGTGGATGCCCTCGCGGCCGTTCGGCCCATAGTGCTGCCAGGGCATGTGATACCATTTGCGGACTTTGTTGTCCTGCACTCGAAAATCGTCCTCGACCTCGCCGCCTTGGATATTGCCCTCGAAGCAATAGGCGCGAACCTCCAGCAAGAATTGCTTCCAGTTTTTGATAACGTCGTCGAAATCGGTCGTGCAGAAGGCCGCCGCCGTCGCGGGATCGGGAGCTTCTTTTGGGTAGTCCTGGCTGAGATGGAATACTCGCCCCTCATACTGATGGACCGGCGGCAGGAACCCAAAATCGGGGAAGGGGTGCCCGGCCTGGCGTTCGGGAGGCGCCTTCTCCTGTGCGGGCGCCCCTCCGGTCGAGGCGACGTAATTCGGCATTGTGGCCGCGAAAATGGCGATCAGCACGAGCAGCAGAGACGAGGCGACATAGCGCATGGGTTTTCTCCGGTGAAAGCAGCGAGTCTCCGAAGTATTGCTTCACGGCCTGGCAAGTCAAACCCTCCGCGGCGAAATCGTATTCGGCTTTGAGGACCGATGGAGGCGAAACAGAACGCGCCTCGAGCGGGCGCGGAAAGGCGGTTCATCCCTGCCGGGCGCGGATGGCCTTGATCGTTTCCTCGGCCTTGGGTTTGAGGAAAACGTCGCCCTCCTCGGCCACGCGCTCCAGGGCGGGAAGGCTCTTCGCGGTGCCGATCGCCTTGAGGATGTTGCAGGCCGCGTCGCGCACCTGGTTGTCGGTATGATTCAACTGCTTGAGCACGGCATCCTCGGCGGCCGGACCCATCTTCTTGAGCGCCTCGGCGGCCGGACCCCGATCGAAGAAGTCCTCCAGGCGTTCGGCGATCGGCTCGATGGCCCGTTCATCCTTGAGGCGTCCGAGGGCGGTGATGGCCGCCCCGCGCGAGTCTTTCTGCTTCATGGCCCGGAGCAAAACGGGGGTGGTTTCCTTGGTGCCCCAGACGCCGAGCGCCTCGATGGCCCCTTCGCGGGTGAAGTGATCCTTGTCGTTGACCAGCGGCTCCAGCGCCTTGACGACCTCGCCGCGCCGTTCATCCGGCAGCGTATCCTTGAGGGTCCGCACGGCTTCCATTCGCCGATGGGCGCTGTCCGATTTCAGGTTGTAAAGCGCCTTGGTCACGGCGTCGGCGTTGGGCGGCGGCGCGCCTTGCACTTTGCGGGCGACGATGGTGACGATGCGTCCGTTGACGCCGCGCACCATGGCGAAGTCGATCTTGGCGGCGAAGGCCTTGGGATCCTGCACGGGGGAGAGGAGGACCGTCATGCGGCTACCCTGGCTGCTCGTTACCATGCTGGTGCCTCTGCCGGCGTCCGCGAGCTTGCCGAGCCGAGCGCCGACGTCGTCGCGCGTGTATTCATCGTCAACCGCGGCGACATGGATGGTCACGGTGGAATCCGGCGGCATCGCACCCATGCGGCCCGGCATCATCGGTTCCGGCCACGGGCCGCTGACATCCACCAACAGATCCGACACGCTCCCGCCTGATCCGCTTCCCTTCCCCGCAAGCCAGAAATAGAGACCGATGCCGCCGGCCGCGAACAGGAAGAGCAACACAACGGCGGTGGCGATCAGACCGATCAGCAAGCCTCGGTTCCCTCCAGAGCGCGGCGGAGAGCCGCTGTCCCGCCGTCGCGGTCGTGCCGGCTCCTCGTCCCGCGCCGCGGCGGTTTTCGCCGAGGGTGGCTCTTTCTGGATGCGTTCGGGCCGGCCGGACCCTTCGGACGCTTTTCGCACCGCGATGATTCCATCGCAGTACTTGCAGCGCACTTTCTTGCCTGCGAGGTTATCAGCCAGCGCGTAATTTGCTTGGCAATGGGGACACACGGTTGGGATGGGCATAGCAGGATCCCCTGGGCGAGTTTGGTGGAATGGAGGGATTTCTGGATGAAAACGTATCTTACCGGGCCGCTATCGGGCTGCAAAGATTTTTTGACGGTTTCGGGCTGCCGCACTTCCGGGAGAATGACCCTCTCCCGGATGTCGCATTTGGGCGGCACCGAGGAGGAAGGCGAGGTGGCGGAAAGAAGCTGGTTTCCTTCGCTCATCGGCGCTGCTACACTGCGGCAATCCACCGATTCATACCGCCACGGAGTTGGACATGCGGCGGCCGGTGGAATTGTCATCGTGAATGGGTTCCCCTCATGACACGCACCCCTAGGTTCTCCGCCCTTGTTCTCGGCCTGATCGTCTTCGCTGGTAATGCGCTATCCGCGCGGGACGTCAAAGACCGGGATGCCGCGCCGCCGAAGGTGACGAACGTGCCGGAGGAACTCCGCGAGACGCTCAAGCTCGATCCCTTCTATACGAAATACACCGAGTACAAGGGCTATCCCATCCTCAGTTCCGCAAAAGTGTCCGACGAGGCACTGCTGGAGGCCCGCTATTTGATTAGTCAGATGCTGGCCGATCGCGACGACATTGTTCGGGCGATCCGCGGCAAGAAGTGTCGCTTCGTGGTGATGGCCCCAGCGGAGATGACGACCGACGTGCCGGAACAGCGCAACATGAAACCCAAGGAATACTGGGACCGCCGCGCCCGTGGATTGGGAGGCCGGATCACCTCGTGCGGCGAGGAGAACCTCCTCAATCTCCGGGGCGATCGCTACCGCAAGGAGAACATCCTTATCCACGAATTCGCCCATTGCATCCATCAACAAGGGCTGCGCTCCGTCGATCCCAAGTTCGACGCTCGGCTGCGGATCGTCTACGCGGAGGCGATGGAAAAGGGGCTGTGGAAGGACACCTATGCCGCGACCAACGTGGGGGAATATTGGGCCGAGGCGGTGCAATCGTACTTCGACTGCAACGCGCCGGCCGGCGGCGTTCACAACGATGTCAACACCCGCGAGAAGTTGGCCAAGTACGATCCCGCTGTGTTCGCGCTGATCGACGAGGTGTTCAAGAAGTCGAAGTTCCGCTACCTCCGCTACGATAAGCGCCACCCCGCCGAGAAAAACGCGAAGTGAGGAAACAGCCGGCGAGCAGAAGGACCACGACGGCGAGCGTACCCAGACTGATTCTTCGGCCCCACCAGTACGATTGCGGTTCGAACGCGAAGACGACTTCGTGCCGTCCCTGGGGCATGGCGACGGCGCGAAACAGATAATCGGCGCGCTCCACTGTCACCGCGTTGTCATCGACGCGGCATGTCCAGCCCGGATACCACAGATCGGTCAGTACCAACCAGCCGGCCGGACCCGGCTCGACTTCCACTACCACGCGGTTCGGTTCGTGGACGCGAACGACGGCGCGGCGTTCCGTGCCGGCCGAATCCGTCGCATTCGAGGATGGCACGTCGCTTTCCAGCAGTACCACCGCGTGGAAATCCGTGTCGAGCAAGCGCGGCAGCGCCTCACGCCCTTCGGGCAAGGGCGCGGCGCGAAAGACGACGAAGGCATGCGGTAGGACTGTGCGGTTCTCCCAGACAGTGTAGGGCGGCAGTTCGCGCATGCCGCCGGCGATGAAGTCGAAGCTTGTGGGGTGGGCGTCGTCGCGCACCGCTCGCCATTCGTCTTTCTTCTCCGGCCGCTGCGCGCTCGGCTGCACCAGATAATGCACGCCAAGCAGATCGAGCAAGCGCTTGTGGACAATGGGGAAATCACCGAGGACGGGATAGGTCAGCGGTCCGGCCTGGGCGTGCAGCGGAGCGTCGCTGCCGGCGAGGAAATTCAGGTACTCCTTGTAGCGCAGATTGTCGAGGGAGTTGTAGCCGCGCAGCGATTCCAGACGATACACCATCGCCAGAGGCGCTCCTGTGCCCAGCGGCGTGCCGCTGCCGCCGGGATGGTCGTCGCGATCGAGAAAACGCCCCGCTTCGCCGCGCTGACCGATCAGCAAATCGACACAGGGGGATGCGGCATAGAGCGATGCTTGCGGCCGCGTCCGCACCAGAGGCATGGTCAGCGCCCACAGATCGACAAGCAGCAGCAGGCCCCACAGCAGCGCGCCGCGGCGACGCGCGGATGACGAGGTCTGTGTCAGTACCCAGAACATCGCCGGCACCGTCATCACCAGTGAAATCCAGTAGACGTGAAAGCGAAGCGACTTGCCTTCGAGCAACTGCCGCACGGCGAAGCCGCCCGACAGGATGGCGACCGCGCACAGCACACGCACCAGGATGCGGCGGCATCGCTGTGGCCGGTCGGCCGCCGAATCGTCTTCAAAAAAAAGCATCTGTGTGGCGGCGCCGGCCAGGAGCGCGACCGGCAGGCCGAGGATCGCGAACATGCGCGCCGGCTGGCGAAACAAGCGAAAGCCGGGCAGTCCCTGCACGACGACGGCGCCGCCGGCGGCAAAGAGCAGCAACACGACGGCGATGCCGGCCTGATAGCGCAATCGTCCGCGCCCCAGCCAACCGGCCGCCACGGCAGCGAACAACCACAACAGCGCCAACCCGCCGCGGTCCTCCCACTGCAAGTTGGGCGGCTCCGCCCTCAGCGCCGGGCCGACCAAAAAGAGGATAGAACGCAATCCGCCACTCAGGATCTCCTCGGAACCGACGCCGAGAGCGCGGCTCGAATGTCGCGCCGCCTCCATCGTCGGCAGCAACTGCACAGCGGCCAGGCCTACGCCCACGAGCGCCATCCACACGCCGTAACCGACCCAGCAAGCCAGCGCCCCTGTTAGGCGCCGCTCGCCGGCGGCGTCCCACCAGCCCGCGCGCTCCAGGGCGGCGCCGAACGTCCACAGGGCGATGAATAGGCTGGCGTAGAAGGTGAATTGCGGCGCAGTGCCGAGAATCAAAAGCGCGTAGACGCCGCCGGCCAGCGTCGCCCATCCCAGGCGCGATCGCCGAATGGCTCGCTCCAGCAGAAGTAAAACGAGCGGCAGCCAGGCCAGCCCGATCATCAGATAATGGCCGCCCAGCAGCAGACGTTGCAGCCACGAGCCGGCGAACATGTAACCGACCGCCGCCACCAGCGCCGCCTCCGCTCTTAATCCCCGATCGCGGCCGTAAGCGTACATGCACAAGCCGGCCACGATGACGTGGAGGACGACCAGAAAGCTGAGGAGCGTGCCGGCGCGCTCCTCCGGCAGCAGTAGAAACAGTCCGTGCGGCGGATAGAACACCGCCGCCATGATGTCGTGAACGAACGGCTCCCCCGCGAATTGGTACGGACACCACAGCGGCAGTTCGCCCGTCTCGCGCCAGGAGTGAACGAGGAAGCGCTTGGCCGGCAGATGCAGGGCGAGCAAATCGGAGTAGTCGGAATAAAGCACTCGATCGGGGTGCAAAAGGAGATCGTGAAAGAACAGCAAGCCGAGCAGAGGAATCAGCAAGAACGGATAGCGTCGCGCCGGCATCGCCAAACGTCTCCAGACGCCGAAATCAAGCAGAGGAGCGATTCCTTTCTCGTTCCCACGCTCCGCGTGGGAACGCACAGCGGCGACGCTCCGCGTCGCGTCTTTCGACGGACGGGACGCGGAGCGTCCGGACGCGCGTTCCTACGCGGAGCGTGGGAACGAGGGCATCGGGAATGCTCGTTCGGTCAGGGCACCATTTGCAGACAGAGCAGCGATTCCTTGTCGCGCACGTACAGCAGGCCGTTCGACAGGGCCGGATGCGCCCACGTCTCGGGACCGCTCACCTTCGATCGCGCCAGTTCGCGATACTCCTTCGCGTTCGGGTCCAACAAGGCCAGGTCGCCGTTATCGGTCAGCAGCAGCAGTTTATCGTCGCCGGTGCGCATCAGCGAGGCGTGATAAGTGCCGACCTTCGCTTTCTTCCACAGTTCGTTGCCGGTCTTTGCCTCAATGCAGTGCAGGTCGGCCGACGGTTTCGCGAAGCGACCGGGCGTCGTGCCGGTCACGATGTAGATGTGCTCCTTGCCGACCGCGACCGGCGTCGAGAAGTACGAGGTCAGCTCCGGTTTCATCCACGCCTTTTCGGCCGAGGGTTTGCCGTCCTTCGTCTCCAGTTTCAGGCCGACGCTGCCGTAGGTGATGGAGCTGGCCAGCAGCAAATCGCCGGCCCGGATCGGCGTCGTCGAGCTTTCCAGCAGTTTGTCTTTGAGCGGATAGCTCCAGAACACGCTGCCGTCCGCCGGGTTCAGCGAGACCACGTTCGCGCCGGTCAGAAAGACAACCTGACGCCTGGTCGCGTCGTCGCCGAAGAGGATCGGCGAGGAATAGCTGGCCGGGTCGTCCATGCTCTTCCACGCCACCTCGCCCTTGCCGCGCTCGAAGGCGACGATCGAGTTGCCCTTGCCGCCCACGTTGACCAGGACGTTTTCGCCGGCGACCACCGGCGAGCAGGCCATGCCGAAGAACAGGTTCCTGGCTTTGAACTTTTGCAGCGCGTCCACCTGCCAGACCTGCTTGCCCTTGTCGATGTCCAGGCAGATCAGAACGCCGGTGATGCCGAAGGCGTACAGTTTGCCCTCGACGACGGCCGGCGTCGCCCGCGGCCCATTGCCGTAGAAGCTGGTGAAGGCGGCGCGCTCATACTCTGTCCGCCATAGTTCCTCGCCGTTCTTGGCGTCGAAGGCGACGATTTCTTCCTTGTTCTTGTCCTTGACCTTGGCGTGGATGAAGACGCGGCCGCCGGAGACGACCGGCGAGCTGTGGCCCTCGCCGGTCGATTTCTTCCACAGTACCTTCAGCTTGCCCTCCCACGGCGCCACCTTCTCCTTCGAGGAGTTGTCGCGGCGCGGGCCGAGCCACTGCGGCCAATCCTCGGCGCGGGCCGAGGCGGCCGCGAGAACGCAGACCAGCGAGGTCAACACCATCGAACGCGGCCAGTTCATGAAGAAGTCCTCCTTAGTGCGTGGCTTTTTCGGGGTGTTGGAGAAAATGATGCAAGGGAGCGTATTGCCACGGGACAACGTGAGTGCGGGCCAATTCCTTCAAGCGACGCAGATACGTCTCGGTGATCTCATTGCAGGTATTCTGATAATTCGGATCGCAGAAGTAGACGCGACAGCCCAGCGGGCGAGGTTCGCGCGCCGTGCAGAGATTGCCATTCTGAAAGGGACAGAAATCAGGCGTGACGGCCTGCGGATCGTAGGACGGCGCGTCGTGCAGAAGCACCTCCGCTTCGAGGTTGCTGAGGAAGAGGACATGGCCGTATTCATTGAAGCGACAGCAGCGTCCGCTGGCGATGCACACCGGCCCCGCCGCGGCCACGTCGCGATCAACCTCCCGATACAGTTCGAGAACCTGACGGCGGAGCGCTTCGGACATCGATCCATTTCCCCAGGATGTTTCAGAATAGCAACGCGGATGACGCGGATGCGGCGGATGTTCGCGGATCCGAACCCTATCTGATCCGTGCAAATCCGCCGTATCCGCGTCATCCGCGTTCCTATTGTATGCGATGACGCGCCGAGGACGGCCAACTATCCCTCCAGCCCTGTCAGCCGTCCCTTGCTGTCGCCGAACGAATCGACGTGGACTCCCATGCGGTCGAGCATGTTCAGATACAGATTCATCAGCGGCGTTTCCTTCGGATAGCGGATGTGCCGTCCCATCTTCAGCGTGCCGCCGCCATTGCCGGCGAGCAGGATCGGCAGATTGTCGTGGTTGTGGCGGTCGCCGTCGCTGATGCCGCTGCCGTAGACGATCATGCAGCTGTCCAGCAGCGTGCCGTTGCCTTCCTTGACGGCCTTCAGCTTGCCCAGCAGGTAGGCGACCTGCTCGATGTGGAACTGGTTGATCTTCTGGACCTTGGCCATCTTGTCTTTGCTGCGGCCGTGGTGCGACATGTCGTGATGCCCCTCGGACACGCCGTAATCGCGGTAGCTGCGATTGCTGCCGTCGTTGGCGAACACGAACGTGCCGATGCGCGTCAGGTCGGCCTGGAAGGCCAGGACGAGCATGTCGGCCATCAGCCGCAGATGCTCGCGATAATCCTTCGGAATGCCGGTCGGACGCGCCGCGCCGGACGGCGCGGCGAGGTCCGGCGTCTTCTCGACGCGGACCAGGCGCTGCTCGATGGCGCGGACGCCGGTGAGGTACTCATCGAGCTTGTGCTGATCGGTGCTGCCGAGTTTGTTTTTGAGTTGCCGCGCGTCCTCGCCGACGAAATCGAGGATGCTGTGTTTGTAGCGCTCGCGGCGCACGGCCTTGTCGTCGCCCTTGCCGGGGGCGGCGAACAGGCGCTCGAAGACCTGACGCGGGTTCGTCTCCTTGGCGACCGGCGACGATTCGGTGCGCCAGGCGAGATTGGCGGAGTAGGCGCAGCTGTAGCCGGAATCGCAGTTGCCGGAACTCTTGCCGCCCTCGCAGCCGATTTCCAACGAGGCGAAGCGCGTCGCCTTGCCGATCTTCTCGGCGGCCAACTGATCGACGGAGACACCCAAACGAATATCGGCGCCGTGCGTCTTGCGGGCCTGGCGTCCGGTCAGGAAGCTGGCCATGGCGCGAGCGTGATCGCCGGGTCCGTCGCCGTTGGGGCGGGCCTTGTCCAGCGTTAATCCGCTCAGGACGAGCAAGTCCTTTTGGAAGGGGGCCAGCGGTTGCAGCGTGGCCGGCAGCGTCGTCAGCGCTCCCTCGGCGGCCGGCGTCCAGTTGGCCATGTCGATACCGTTGGGCACGTACAAGAACGCCATGCGCCGCGGGGCCGTCGCCGGGGCCGCCGCGCTCAGCAACGTGCGCGGCATCATCGCTTCCAACCACGGCAGCGCGACCATCGCGCCCATGCCTCGGAGAACGCTCCGCCGCGAAATGTGCAGATCCTTCATTTACTTCTTCTCCCCTTTGCCTCGCCGCTTCTGAAACGGATCGCTTTTGACGATGTCGATCACCAGGCGTGAGAACTTGTAATTGTCCTTGCCCGCGCTCTTGACGATGTCGTCGAGGACGCAGCGGTCCGAACGTTCGACGCCGCGCCCCAGCGCGTAGGTCAGCAGCTTCTCGGTCAGGCAGCGGGCGAAGGCGTCCTGCCGAGCCTTCAAGATCGTTCGCAATTCGGCCGGGCCTTTGAACGACTGCCCGCCCGGCAGGGTGCCGGAGGGGTCGATGGCGTGCTTGCCCTCTTTCGTGCGCCAGGCGCCGACGGCATCGAAGTTCTCGAAGCCGAAGCCGAGCGGGTCCATGCGCTGATGGCACGAGGCGCACATGGGGTTGGCGCGATGCTGTTCCATGCGCTGACGCAGCGAGCCGGACAGGACGGCTTGCTTGTCGTCCTTAAGTTCTTCAACCCCAGGCGGCGGCGGGGGTGGCGGCGTGCCCAGGATATTCTCGAGGATCCACTTGCCGCGCTTGACCGGCGAGGTCCGCGTCGGGTTGGACGTCACCGACAGCACCGCCGCCTGGGTAAGAATGCCGCCGCGCGGAGTGCCGGTCAAGGAAACCCGGCGGAATTGCTCGCCCTTGACGCCCGGCAACCCATAATGTTTCGCCAGCCGTTCGTTGACGAAGGTATAGTCCGCATCGATGAAATCGAGAATGCCGCGGTCCTCGCGGACGATGTTCTCGAAAAACAACTCCGTCTCCTGGAGCATGGCGGAGCGCAGCTTGTCGTCGAAGCCGGGGAACAGGTCGGGATCGGGCTTGAAGTCTTTCAAGGTGCGCAGTTGCAGCCATTGGCCGGCGAAGTTCTCGACCAGGGCGCGCGAGCGCGGATCCTTGAGCATGCGGCGGACCTGCTTTTCCAGCACCTCCGGCTCGCGCAGCGTCTTCTTGCGCGCCAACTGGGACAGTTCGTCGTCGGGCATGCTGCTCCACAAGAAGTACGACAGCCGGCTCGCCAATTCATACGCGCTGACGGCGTGGACGGCCTTGGCGTCGTTTGGACGCGAGTCGATCTCGACGCGGAAGAGGAAGTGCGGCGAGACGAGGACGGCCTGCATGGCCAGGCCGATGCCGGTCTCGAAGCCGTCGCGGTTCTTCTCGGCCATCTCGACGAAGCGTATCAGCCGTTGCAATTCCTCGCGCCGCACCGGCCGACGATACGCCCGGCCGGCGAAGCGTTCGAGGATCTGCCGGGCCGATTCCTCGTTCTGCGTCGTCACGAAGAGGACGCGCTTGCGCGCTTCCGGTGAGGCGAGCGCTTTTTCGACGATCTTCTCGGCGGCGGCGACGTACTTTTCCATCAGCAGCGGCGGCAGCGATAGCACGTCGCCGATGTTGTCGAAGCCGTAGCCGACGTCATCCTGCGGGAAATCGTCGGCGGGCTTGAATGACACACCGAGAAGATCGCGTATGGTGTTGTTGTACTCGGCGCGGTTGAGACGGCGGATGGTGACGCGGCCGGGGTCGCGCGGGCCGTTGCAGTCCATCTGAAAGACGACGGCGTCGAGCCAGGCGTTGATCCGTTCGAGTTCTTCGGGGCTAGGTCGCGGTTTGCCGGGCGGCGGCATGTCGCCGCTGCGCAGATTGTCGGCAACCTGTTCCCACACAGCGCGTTTCTTGAGGATGGAGGCGTCGTCGGTGAAGGCGGTGAGGGCGACGCCGCCCTTGGGCTTGGTCGGGCCGTGGCACTTGCCGCAGTAACGGTTGACGAGCGGTGCGATGTTCTTCGCAAAGGTCGGCTTGGCGGCCGGGGCCGCGGCGTGGACCGGCCAGCAGGCGGTGAGGACGGTTAGCGCGCCGAAGGCGTACAGGGGATTCCGCATCCGCGTCATTCCGGCTTTTCCTTGCACAGTTAGGGGCGTCGGGTCGGCCGCTTGCGGGTTGGCGCGGCTGGGTAGGTCATCGAGGCGGGAGAGCGTTCGTTGGTCTAACACCTTAGCGTATTATCTATTAAATCCTGATGAGCTTCAAGCGTCGCGTGATCTCCTCGACCGGAATCAGCTCGCCGTGTCCGGAGCCGGGGCATACTTCGCAAGTGTTCTCCCACGCTTCCGGCGTGGCGACGTTGCTCTCCCAGAACGGCCAGGTATGGCACTGCGGCGGGCGGACCTCGTAGATGGTGCAGCCCCGCACGCGGTCGTAGAAAACGCAATCGCCGTTGCCCTTCTCGCGCAGGGTCCGGCCACGTTCGGCGAGGCGCGTGTATAGCGCCTTGACCTCGTCAAGCGTTTCGCCGCGCTGCCGCGCGATGGCGGCCAGGTCGTCCTCGCTGACCCAGACGAAACCGGGTTCGCCGGTGCAGCAGTGGCCGCAGCGCGTGCAGATGAAACGCAGACCATCGCTATACCAGGGTGTGGACATCGCCGTGAGATCAAACGCCGTGCATGGGGTTTCACTCAGGATGATAACGGACAGCGAGAGGAACGGCCATCTCGACGTATGGTTTCCACTGTGTTCTCCGCCATCGAATTGAGATTGTCACAATGCGGCCTTACTGGCATGGTGTCTCCTCCGGGAACTCCTTACCCCTCGCATTGAGGAACTCGGAGCTAACCAAGGCTCGGACTAGCCGCTCGATTTGCGTTGGAGGCAATAAGGGCCGCTGGCGCGATGAGCGTAAAAAACACTTGATGAACTCCAGAAACTCACCAGGATACCGCAGCGCCCTTTCCGAGAGACAGCGTTGCGCATGAAGCGCATCGTACATCGCCTCGGGCGTCTTCCCCGAGAGAAGTGTCACCAGTGCTTCTTCCGAACGATTCATCTGATGCTGCCATCGCTGCGATTTGAGCTTGTCTTTCCTCCGGGGTCGTCAACGCCATTAAATCATGAATCCGCCGCGGTGTTATGGCCAACATCAACTAGCAGGTGCCGACTCCGCCAGTGTGCTGTCGTTGGCCGGTCGCCTCAGAACAATTCTTCGATCGGCTTGCCGCTGGGCAGCACCGAAATGGGCCGGCCCGCATTGTTGAGATACTGCTGCTCGGTGTCGATGCCGAGATGCTGATACAGCGTGGCCAACACGTCCTGCGGCGTCTTGGGAGTGCTCTTGGGAAAAGCGCCCTTGGCGTCGGATTCGCCGACGACACGGCCGCCCTTGACGGGACCGCCGGCCAGCGCGGCGCTGAAGACGTTGGGATAATGATCGCGGCCGGCGTCGTTATTGACGCGCGGCGTCCGTCCGAACTCGCCCCAGGCCAGCACCAACGTCGAAGACAGCAGACCGCGCTGGTCGAGATCCTCGATCAGCGCCGTGTACGCCCGATCGAAGCGCGGCAGGAAGCCCAGACGCAGCGATTCAAAGCCTTTGACGTGGGTGTCCCACCAGCGCAGATCGACGGTGACGAGCCGCACGCCGGCCTCGACGAGGCGGCGCGCCAGCAGGATACGCTGGCTCCAGGCGGGTGCGCCGCAGCGATTCGCCGCCTTGGGGTCGAACGGCGGCATAAAGCCGTAGCGCTCGCGCACGGCCGTCGGCTCCTTGTCGAGATCGAAGGCGTCGCGGGCGGCGGGAGACGTGAGGATGTCCCACGCCTTCTGATTGAAGCGGTCCAGGGCGTTCATCTGTCCGCCGGCGTCCACGTCGCGGCGCAGCCGATCGAAGCTGCCCAGCAGATCGCGGCGTTCGCCGAGCCGTTCGACAGTCAATCCGGCCGGCAGGGCGAAGTTGGGAACGCGGAACGGTCCCGGCTGGGCGGGGTCGGCCATCGTCTCGAACGGCTTGTTGGCCACGCCGAGATAAGCCGGCCCGGTGCCCGGCACCATGCGCGGAATCATCACATAAGCCGGCAGACGCGGGTTCTCGCCACCGAGCTGTCGAGCGACGATGGAGCCGCAGCTGGGGTGGATGTTCTCGTCGGGGTTGGGACCGGAGGGATAGCCGGTGAAGCAAATCTGATCGCCGGTGGAATGGCCGGCGTCATGGTGGTGGAGACTGCGGACGATCGACCACTTGTCCATGATGCGCCCGGACATCGGCAGCAGATCGCCGAGCAGAACGCCGGAAACCTTGCTCGGCTTGACGCCGAACTCGCCGCGATACTCGACGGGCGCGTCCGGCTTGGGATCCCACATGTCGATGTGGCTCGGCCCGCCGCGCATCCACAGGATAATGACCGACGACTTGCGCGGCGGAGAGGAAGCGGTGTCGGCCCGCGCCTCATGGCGAAGCAGTTCCGCGAGGCTCAGTCCGGCGCTGCCGAGGAGTCCGGCCTTCAAGAAACTGCGGCGATTCGGCGTGAATTGCTGGCGACAATCCGCACATCCCAGCTGAGCGTCCCTCCGGCGACTCATCAACCCCTCCTTCGACGAACGAAGCCACGAACGATCGCATTCCGCTTTCTCGATCCTAGCGGCAAACATCGGCGGAGGGAACCAGCGATCCCGCGAAAAATCGGCCAAGCTTACTTCGCTTTCGCCGCCTTCATCGCCGGATTGCGCGCGAAGAACCCCGACGGCACCAGTTTGAACCCCGTGCGATGCGCCGGCATGAGAAACCAATCCTCCGGCCGCGGCACATGTGTCACTCCCAGCGTGTACCAAACAACAATGTCCTCATCCTCAATGGGGCGATTGGCGTCCGTCCACTTCGGCAAGCCCTGACCGGGAGGACCGCCGTTGACATAATCGCCCGCCGCATACATCTCCTCGGCCCGGTAGGGCGTGACCCACACATGCGACTTGATGAATCCGGCGTGCTGCTGCGCGAACGATTTGTCCGTCGAATGCGGTACGCTGTTCTCGCCCGGCACCAACACGTATCCGGTCGGCTGGCCGAGCGCGTTGGTGGCGCAGGTGTTGTGGATCTTCCACTTGCGACTCGAATCCAGGTTCAGCTGGCGCTGCGCGTCCAACTCGCCGCGCAACGGTCTCTCCTCCATCACGAAGGCGTTGCCGTGCGGATTGTCCTTGCCCTCCGGCCGCGCTTTGGTATTCATCTCCACGACGCTGTTACGGCCCGCGCTGTCCACATCGAAATCCAGGCGGAAATTGAAAAAATGCTGATGGTTGGGCGCCTCGCGGTGCGGCTCGACCAGGTGCCCGAAGCTCGCCCGCCCGTCGTGCCCTTCCTCGTCTTCCTCGCGATCGACGTACTTGACGAGCATACGGCCCGTCAGCAGCACCTCCATTTGCAGAGTGCCGTCCTCGTGGAAGATCCAGTTGAAGCCGTAATCGTATTCGTCGACGCGCACGAACGAGGTTACGACCAGTTGCCGCGCTCGCCGCGAGGTCAGGCCGTGCCGCCATAGCAAGCCACCGTCGCGCTCGTAAATCGCCACGGCCCGCGGCACTTCCAGCGGCGCTCCCTTCCAGTCGTGCAGCCAGGCACTGAGGAACGTGGCATCCGCCGGAGCATCGCCGCCCGGCACCAGGGACGGTTTGCTATAGACGCCCAAGCCGTACTCACCGGCGTCGAACGGGCAGCACAGGAGCCAGCCCGGATCGCCATACGGCACCACCATCTCGGACAGGCAGGCGCGATAAAGGATGGAACGGACCTTGCCCTCGTCCTCCCAGCCGACCGTGTGCAGAACCAGCCCCACGCGCGGATGGACGCTGTAGCGAAATCGCCAATGCTTCCAGCGCACTTCGTGGCCGTGGATCTGAAACGGAAGCTCCCGGCGCGGCGGTTTCGCGACCGGCTCACCCTCGCCTTGGTCGTGCTCGTCGATGGGAGCGAAATCGCCGCCTACGCGCGCCTTGTCGACGCCCCGATCTTCCAGCTTGTAAATCTTCTCGGCCGTCAGGTCCACCAGCACGGTCAGGTCCTCGATGGGTCCGTATTCGCGGGCGAACATCGTCACGAAGACGCGACGATGACCGTCCTTCTCACCCTGGCCGTAAGCGCCGAGCGGATAGCCGTGGATATCCATGCTCTCGAAGTCCTTGACCCCACGCGCTGCCATCGCCGCCCGCCAGCGCGCATCGTCGCGGAGAATTTTGGCCGTCTTCGGATGATCGTCGTCGGGTAGACTGGCCGGCTGAACGTTAGGGATTGTCTTCCACGATTCGAGTTTCTTGCTGTCTAGATCCACAACCGCTTCGCTCGTCGTGTTGCTGGCCCAGTCGTAGAGGACCGCGAATGCCTTTCGGGGGAGGGTTTCTCCCGGACCGAGAGCGAGTACCTTCGCCTTGGACGGCTCGTGTACATGGATCGCAATGAAGCGCGTGGTGCCGGCGACCTTGTTGTTGACGGGATTGCGCAGCACGTCGACCGTGGCCCTTAGCTCGTCCTCGCTGAGCGGATCGAGGGGGTGCGGAGGGATTGGCACCGGGGGCTGGTCCGTTTTCCTCAACAGGACCAGCGGCACGCCAACGATGAGCGCGGCGATCAGAAGACAAAGGGCTTGCAGTCTCATGGAGTGGCTCCTCTCTTCCAGCGTGTGCCGAATGATTCCTCAACCGGAGTCTATCGAACGCGAGAAGGAGCCACAAGAAAGCCGCTACCGAGATGGGACCGAGAACCCATCGCGTTTACGATGTGTCTAAGGGGAATCACGGGGGAATCTCCAGATGAGAAGGAGGATAATCTTGACCCAGGAAATCCGCTTCTACACCACGCGCGACGAATACGGTTGCTTCTCGAACTTCTACGCCGCGCCGTTCACCTTCGCGGGCCGCCGCTGGCGCACCAGCGAGCATTACTTCCAGGCACGGAAGTTCGCCGGCACGCCGCGCGAGGAGGAGATCCGTCAGGCGACCTCGCCGGCCGTCGCCGCTCGCATGGGCCGCTCGCGCCGGCATCGTCTGCGGCCCGATTGGGAAAAAGTAAAGGACGCTGTCATGCGCGAGGCCGTGCTGGCGAAATTCAGCCAGAACGACGAACTCCGCGCCGTTCTCCTGGATACAGGATCTGCTATCCTGATCGAGCACACGGAGCGCGATTCCTACTGGGGCGACGGCGGCGACGGCAGCGGCCGCAATCGTCTCGGCGAGATTTTGATGAGCGTGCGCGAGGAATTGCGTCGGGCGGAGAACATTGGATGACCACAACACGCGAACAGATGTTGCAGCGTATCCGCGCGGCGACGGCCGAGGGCAACCGCGCCGGCGGCAGTCCCGCGTTGCCCCAGCGCGGCACGATCGGCTACCAGGGCGCGGGCGGCGATCCCGTGGCGCGCTTCCGCGACGAGTTCGCCGCCGCAGGCGGACGCACCCACGTCGTCGCCGACCACGCGGCCGCCGCAGCTGCCGTTCTCGATCTGGTGCGGGCGCGCTCGGCCCGGCGAGTTCTCGTTGGCGGCGGCGAGGTCTTGGCCGCTCTGCGAATCGTTGAGCGATTGCGCGACGTTGGAATCGAAGCGATTACGGAGGCGGATCGCGACGCCTTCTTTCAAGCGGATCTCGGCATCACCGGCGTGGATTATCTCATCGCCGAGACCGGCAGCGCGATCCTGACCACCCGGTCGGGACAGCCGCGCTCGCTCAGCCTGCTGCCGCCGGTCCATATCGCCGTGGCCGAGCGACGGCAGATCCTGCCGGACCTCTTCGACCTGTTCGTAGCGCTCGGTTCCGTTCCGGAAGAGTTGCCCGCTTCGGTGTCCATCATCACGGGGCCAAGCAAGACCGGCGACATCGAGCTGCGGCTGGTGACCGGCGTGCATGGGCCGGGCGAGATTCACGTCGTCCTCATCGACCCAGGCGTCGGCCTCAGCTAACCACGGGGCGCAAGGCGGCGGGAGCGCCGGGGCGCGGCAATCCCGGACGGCTGGTGCGGGTGCGGAAAGTGATCGGGGGACGCGCCACCTGGCCGGCGTCGCGCAACGCTTCGAGGAACGCCCGGCAACTGGGCCAGCGCGAGCCGGCGTGCGGATGCAGCGCCCGCGCGATGATCGGCACTTCACGCTCGCGCAGTTTCAATAGATCCACCGGCAGGCCGGGCGGCGGCGCGTCGTCCGGCAAGTTCGGCCAGAACGAGCGGTTGCCCGTACACAACTTCAAAAATGTGATGCACAAGGCGTACTGATCGGTGCCGACCGTGGCTTGTCCCCGGTACAACTCCGGGGCGGCGTAGGGCGGCGTGCCGCGGCAACCGCGGCGGTGCGTCGTCCAGCTGGTGCCGGCGCACAGACCGAAATCGGCGATCTTCACGCCTTCGCCCATCAGCAGCAGGTTGCTCGGCTTGATGTCGCAGTGTTGCAGACCGCGCGACGACAGGTTGATGCCCGGCAGCTTCAAATCGGCCAAAAAGTCGAGAGCGGCCGCCACCTGTCCCAGCATCTCGAAGACGTGGTCCGAGGGGATGTTCTTGCCCGTCTCTTCGAGGTAAACCTGGCGCAAATCCTCCAGGTTGCCGTCGGCCCGCTCCATGCTCAGCACGATGTAGTGCGAGGACGCATGGACGCCGAAAAGCTGAATGAAGTTGGGGTGGTTCAGTTCGCTCAGACCGCGCAGCACGCGGATTTCGCTGCTGATGAGAGTTTTGGACTTGGCGCGGCAGTCCATGAATTTGAGCGCGCTGGGTTTGCCGTCGGCGTCGCGGGCCTCCCAGACCTCGCCGAACGCTCCCGCGCCCAGACGCTGGGTGAGACGAAAACCCGGTATTGGCTGCGATCCCGCCTCAAGCATGGTTTTGTTCCGAATGTGCGCACGGAGGAACCAGTTGCGAGAGGGGATCGAGCGGGACGCTCCTTTCCCGCCGAAGAATTCGCTGCTAAAGAATAGATCGCGGTTTCCGGATAGCAAACGAATCCAGTGCGGAAGGCGCAATTGAGGTCAATGACTCATATCCAAGAGGGAGACGTGCGGCCAGGCCTCGCGGACCTTGCGCGTCAGATAGCCGCGGATCTCGCCGACGGTGTGCATACCCAGCACGCGCTGCGCCACCGCCTGTGCCATCTCCAGCGTGGTGTGCCGCACCACCTCCTTGATCGACGGCACAAAGGCCGGACTCATGCTCAGGCGCCGCAGGCCCATGCCGAACAGCGGCAAAAAGCAGCGCGGCCAACCGGCCATCTCGCCGCACAGCGTCACCGGCTTGCCGTGCTCGTTGCAGGCGCGGATGACGCGGTTGAGCAACTGCATCAGCGCCGGACTGAACGGCTCGCACAAATGGGCGACGTGCGGGTTGTCGCGGTCGGCGGCCATCAGGTATTGGATCAGGTCGTTGGAGCCGATGCTGACGAAATCGACCTCTTCGAGGATCGCCTCGATGCACAGGGCGGCGGCCGGCACTTCGAGCATGATGCCCAGCGGCATGTCCTCGGCGAACGGCGTGCCGGCGCGCTGAAGCGCCAAGCGGGTGCGTTCGACGATCTTCTTGAGGCGCTGCACCTCCTCCAGCGTGCTAATCATGGGGAAGAGCATGTTGACGGTGCCGTAGCGACCGGCCCGCAGGATAGCCCGCAGCTGCGTCTGGAAGAACTCCGGGTAGGCGCTGCTGAGACGGATGCTGCGAAAGCCCATGAACGGGTTCGCCTCGTTGCGGTGGCCGAGGTACGGAACGTGCTTGTCGCCGCCGAGATCGAGGGTGCGGATGGTGACGAGCCGATTGGGGGCGGACTCGATGGCGGCGCGGTAGGCGGCGATCTGCTCCTCCTCGTCGGGCACCGAGGGGTGCGTCAGGAACAGATATTCGGTGCGGTACAGGCCGACGCCGGTGGCGCCGGCGGAGCCGGCCGTCGCCGCGTCGGGCGGGCCGTTGATGTTGGCCAGCAGTTCCAGACGGATGCCGTCGGCCGTCACCGGCTCCAGGTCGCGGTTCTCGATGAGCTTGCCGGCGAAGTCGGCGTACTCGCGCTGTAGTTTGCGATACGCCGCCTCCACCTCGGGACCGGGATTCAGATAAACGTGTCCCTCGCGGCCGTCCACCGCGATGAGGTCGCCGGTGTGGATCTCGTGCAGCAGGCCGCGCAGGCCCGACACGGCGGGAATGCCTAGGGCACGAGCGAGGATGGCGGCGTGGCCGGTCGCTCCTCCCGATTCGGTGACTATGCCCGCGATCAGATGGCGGTCGAACGTCAGCGCCTGCGACGGCAGGATCTCCTGAGCGACGAGGACGACCGGCTCGTTGAGATTGAGGTTCGGCGTGTGCTGCTCGCGGCCCAGTTGCGTGAGGATACGGCCGATCACGTCGCGCAGGTCGGCCATGCGCTCTTGCAGATAGGGATCGGCGATCTGGCCGAACAGCTTGTTGTACTCATCGAGGATTTCGCGCAGAGCGGTGGCGGCGTCGATCTTGCGTTCCAGCACCGCCGTCTTGACGCGGGTGCTCAGGGTCGGATCGCGCAGCAGTAGGCGATGGGCGCGAAAGATGGCGGCCTCGTCCTCGCCGACTTGCCGGCTGACGCGCTCGATGCTGGCGTCGAGTTCGCGGGCGACGGCGGCGCAGGCGCGGTCGAACCGACTGGCCTCGCCGGACAGGGCGGCGGCGTCGAGAGGGAGAGCTTCCGGTTGGGGCAGACTGTGGTCCATGCAGAAGGCGCGGGCCACGGCCACCCCCGGCGATATGGGCAGACCTCGTTTCATGGTCGTGCGCTGCGGCTTTCCGTGTGGGCGATCCTGCGCTGTGTCGGGATAAGAACGGATCAGGAGGAGGGGCCTCGTCGCTCCTGCTCCGCCTGCGCAGTCTGTGTTTTAACACACAATCGAGACGCCATCAAGCGAGCGGTGGGGGTCAATCGGGTGTAGCCTTTTGGATGGCGAACAAAATGGGCACTTCGGCGCGGAAACCGAGATCCTGCGTCCCTTGGCCGACATCGAACTGGAACGTGGCCTCGCGCTTGCCGGACTGGCGCGTCCGCAAGCGAAGCAAACGATACTCCAACCGCCGGCCCGTGAGTTTCTCGCCGAATGGAGCCTCGCTAACCAAGCTGGCCCGCAACCAGCGGTCGTAGTCGCGCTTGCCGTCGCCGAGGATCTCCGGGCCGCGCAACCGGAGTTGGTGCGTCACGCCGCCGTCGTTGTGGACCTTGATGAGGACCAGCGTTTCCCGGTCCTGGTGCAACCGGGGAACGGCGGGGCCGCGCGCCGCCTTGACGCGGCTTTCGGGATTGATGTTCACGGCGAGCAGGCAGTGCGGATCGAGCAGCTTCTGCACCTCCCGAACGGCCGCTTGCGGGTCGTCCGGCTTGCGGTCGAGAAGGGCGCGCACGGCCCGCACGGTTTTGGTGGGCAGAGGCGATTTCGACTCCGCCAGCGCCTTGAGCAACGAACCGCAGTGATCGCGGAGCGGCCCCCATTCGACCTCCTCAACGATGGGGAGCGGCGTCTCCGCGCCAAGCGGTGTCACGGACAGCAGCAGAACGACAAAACCGCATCGACAGGCGCATCGCATGAGTGGAACTCCCAAGGTGGACCTTGCCGGCATCTTCCGCGAGTTTTCTCGGCTTGTGCGGCGGCAGACGGTTGACCGCGCGTCACCATTACCCTACAGTGAAATGACTTCGGGGAAAATCCCTCGCTCCGTTCGGAACTGGAGGAACACCCTTCCGTGCTGAAGAATGGCAAAGAGTCGGGCCGTTCCTGGCGCTGGCTCATCGTGTTGCTGCCGCTGTCGTTGACGCCGCTGCTTTTGCTGGTGTGGTTGTACAACCGTGAACCCATCCCGGTGCAGCTGAAGTACGGCGAACTCATCCAGGTGCTCAACGCCAGCCGGCACGGCCGCGGCGTCACCCTGCAAAAAGTGCAAGTCAACCGCGGCGACGTTCGCGGCGAAATCGTCACTTCCGACCTCGCTTCCGGCTCCGGCGTAAACGGCAAACATTCGCAAACGATTCCCTTCCGCACGCCGCGCGTCGGACTCGAAGAAGATACGGGGCTGCACGACTTGCTGAAAGAGTCCGTCGGCGCCAATTTTCAGGGCGGCGAGGAAGAGTCGCTGCTGAGGACGGTCGGGACCAGTCTGCTGTCGATCCTGTTCGTGGCCTCGCTGGCGGTTGGATTGGTGTTGATCGTCCGCTGGATGATGGGCGGCGGCTCGCCGTTAACGTTCGGACGCAGCAAAGCCAAGGTGTACGCCCAGAAAGACCTGAACGTGACCTTCCAGGACGTGGCCGGCATCGACGAGGCGGTGGCCGAGCTGCGTGAAGTGGTGGACTTCCTCAAAACGCCGCAGAAGTATCAGGCGCTGGGCGGACGCATCCCCAAGGGCGTGCTGCTGGTCGGCCCGCCGGGCACCGGCAAGACGCTCTTGGCCCGCGCCGTCGCCGGCGAGGCGGATGTGCCGTTTTTCAGTCTCAGCGGCAGCGATTTCGTCGAAATGTTCGTCGGCGTCGGGGCGGCGCGCGTGCGCGATCTGTTCGCCCAGGCCGAGAGCCGAGCGCCGTGCATCATCTTCATCGACGAACTCGACGCCCTGGGCAAAACGCGCTCTGGCCTGGCCGTCGGCGGGCACGATGAGCGCGAACAGACGCTCAATCAACTGCTCGTCGAGATGGACGGCTTCGCGTCCAACCGCGGTGTCATCATCATGGCGGCGACGAACCGACCGGAGACGCTCGACGCCGCCCTGCTGCGTCCGGGCCGCTTCGATCGGCAAGTCGTGGTCGATCGGCCGGACATCCTCGGCCGCGAGGCCATCCTGAAAGTCCACGCTCGCAACGTGCGGCTGGGCGAAGACGTCGATTTGCGGCGCGTCGCCAGCCTGACGCCGGGCACGGTGGGCGCGGATCTCGCCAACCTCGTCAACGAGGCGGCGCTGATGGCGGCGCGCAACGGCAAGGACGTGGTCAGTATGCCGGAGTTGGAGGAGGCGGTCGAGCGCGGGGCGGTCGGCCTGGAGCGCAAGAGCCGCATCATGAACGCCGACGAGAAGCAGCGCGTCGCCTACCATGAGGCCGGTCATGCGTTGGTGGCTTGCTCCTTGCCGAACACATCGCCGGTCCACAAAATCTCGATCATCCCGCGCGGCGTCGGTGCGCTGGGCTACGTGCTGAGCCGGCCGGAAGAGGACCGCTATCTCGTCACGCAATCGGAACTGGAGAGTCAGATCAAGGTGGCGCTGGGCGGCACGCTGGCCGAGGAGCTGGTTTACCGCGAAATCTCCAACGGCGCGACGAGCGATCTGGAACATGCCAGCCGAATCGCCCGCAGCATGGTCAAGGAATTCGGCATGAGCCGGCTGGGCCGCGTCAACTTCCAGGAGCGCGCCGGCGCGGTGTTCCTCGCCGGCGCGTCCGGCGAGGGTGATCGCAGCTACAGCGAACGCACCGCCCGCGAGATCGACCTGGAAGTGCGGAACATCATTCAGGAAGCGACTCAAGCGGTGCGGGAAGTGCTGCTGTCGCGCCGCGCCGTTCTGGAGGCGATCGCCCAGCGGCTGATGGAAAAGGAAGTGATGGACCGCACGGAATTGATGCAGCTTTTGGAACAGCAAATTCCGGGTCCACGGTTGGTGCCGGGTTCGGAGGCGCTGCACGTCGCGCCGGAGCCGGCCGAAGAGACGGAGAGCATTCCGGCGAGCGGGGGGCGTCAGCCCCCTGTTGACACCGGAACAGTGGGCTAACGCCCCCCGCTCGCCGAAACCACGGTGATCTTGCAACTCGGAGTCGGGGACTGACGCCATGCCTGTGCTCAATCGGCCGCACCTGAAACTGCGCGAGGAGTTTTTCCACGTCGATCTCATCACGCGGACGCTGCCGGAACGTCCGCCGCAACGGCCGCACCGCGTCATCGCCGTGATGCCCGCTTACAACGCCGAGCGCACGCTGGCCTCGACGCTGGCCGACATGCCGGCCGGCTGCGTCGATGAAATCCTCCTCGTGGACGACGGCAGTACCGACCGCACCGTCGAAGTGGCCCGCGAGATGGGCCTGACCGTCCTCGTTCACCCGCAAAACCGCGGCTACGGCGGCAATCAGAAGACGTGCTACCGCGAAGCCCTGACGCGCGGGGCCGACATCGTCGTCATGATCCACCCGGATTACCAGTACGACAGCCGGGTCATTCCGCACGCGGTCGGCTTCATCGAGATGGGCATTTGCGACGTGGTGCTGGGCAACCGCATCCGTTCGCGCCAGGAAGCGATGGCGGGCGGCATGCCGGTTTACAAGTACATCAGCAATCGTTTTCTGACGAGCTTCGAGAACTTCGCGCTCGGTCAAAACCTCGGCGATTTCCACAGCGGTTTCCGCGTCTACAGCAAGGCCGTGCTGGAACGCATCCCCTTCGAGACGAACTCCGACGACTTCGTGTTCGACACGCAATTTCTGGTGCAGGCGGTGCGTTTCGGCTTCCGCCTGGGCGACATCCCGGTGCCGGTGCGCTACTTCGACGAGGCCAGCAGCATCAACTTTCACCGCAGTTTGAAGTACGGCATCAGCACGCTGGGCGTGGTGGGTCAATACTGGCTCGACCGCCTCGGCATCCGCCGTTCACGGCTGTTCGTTCCAAAATCGTAGAACCGCGAAATCCAAAACGGAGTTGTGATACTCATGCCGGAGCCAAAATATGGCCGAGAACGACACCCCAATGCTCGAGCGCCTCGACACGCTTGAGGAACGGCTTCGCCGTCTGGAGGAGAGGATCGACCGCGGAGAGCGGCGCGAGGCAGCGGTCCAACCGTGGCAATACCTGGTCCGCCGTCCGCATCCCTGGCGGCAGCAACTCTACGTCAAAGGGCGAAACCTAACGGCTCGGCAACTGGTCGGCGCGATGAGGGCGAACCAACTCGACGAGGAGGCCACGGCAGCCGATTACCGTCTCCCCGTCGAAGCTGTCCGCGAGGCCGTCGTCTACGTCGAGAGGAATCGGGAACTGCTGGAAACCGAGGCGGAAATCGAGCGATTGATGCTCACGCGGGGAGGGAACGCCCGTGGCCCTCAAGCTGTATCTTGACGACTGTTCCAATTCCGATCTCTTGGCCGACCTCCTTCGCCAAGCGGGGCATGAGGTGGTCCGCCCCAGCGATGAGGGAGTAGAGTTGATTGGCGAGGATGACGACGTCCATTTTGACTTTGCCGCCGCACATGGCCTGACCCTCATTACGAAGAACCCGGCGGACTTCAAGTCGCTTCACGACTTGGACCCGCGTCACGCCGGCATTCTCGCCGTGTACCAGGATAATGATCCTTCGCGGGACATGAGCAGCGCGGACATCGTGAGAGCCATCCAAAACCTCGAAGAGGCGGCTCAACAAGGCGGTCCTTCGATTCACGGCGAGTTCCACATCCTCAACGATTGGCGGTACTGAGCGCGGCATCCGGAAAGAGCGCCCGAGACGGAAACCGCGAGCGCCCGCAACAGCGACTCGCGACCCTTTATTTTTCCCCCTTTGTTTTTCAGGAGATAAATCTCCGCAGTTTCATCCCGGCCTCCTTTAGATTCGTGACGGGTGAGCGGCCCCCGATCTCTTTGATGGACATTTCCTCGTCGTCCGATTGAATTAGGGCGACCAGCCTTTTGCCCTTCAGCAGGACATAACGGGAGGTGAGAGCGATGACATGGAGGGCGTCCCAGGCATCATCCGGGAATCTCTTCGCGAAGGCATCGAAGGAGGTAAGCACCAGCGCCAAGCCCCCGTCATCCGGCACGTCGATTTCGCGGAAGCACTCCTCAAACGCGATCAGGTTGCGGCCATAATAGTCGGGGAAACGGAATGCATGGTTCATCTGCTCGTGGAAGGCCGCTTCCGAAGCCCAGGTGGAACAGTCGAACACATGGACGCTGTATCCGTGCTGCTCGAACCAGGCTACATCGTCAGCCAGAATTGCCGGTGAGAAGTACAGGTAGGCAGGGCCGTTCCGTAGGATTTCCCAGTCCAACCTGTCAAAGTCGTCAGGTGAGCGGAAGGGTGCCATCTGCTATTCCAAGTTATTGGGGCAAATTGCTTGTATCCTGCTTAGCAGTAGAGGTATGCAAGGTCCACCCTGCTGTTCTGCCCGTCTCATCCTATTCCACAAGGAAGGGAAAGGGGGCGGGAGCCGCGCGAGACGATTCCTTCCCGTCACCGCGTTCAGGGGCCGGAATAGGAGACATCGTACATTTCTCCTAGATTGATCTACGATGTCCCGTTTTTCGCAACCGTCCAGTCCTCGACAACGAGGTTGGGCACTTGGCGGAAATCGCGCAGGTTGCGAGTCAACAGCATGGCGTCGGCGACCAAGGCGATGCTGGCAATGCGCAAATCCATCGTCTGCATTCGCGGGCATTGCCGGCGCAGTTCCGCAAAGCGCGTCTGCGCCTCCTCAGCGAACGGCAGCACGTTCATCTTGAGGAACCAACGCCAGATCTCTTCCAGCTTGGCATACGCCAAGACGATCTGTTCGTCTTTGCGGGCGCGGTTAAGGTAAGCGAACCAGCCCTGCACCTGTTCCTGAAAACTAATGATGGTGGTCGCCACGTCATCAGGCGGCAACTGATCCAGCCGTGCCAGCAAATGACGGCAAGCCGGTTGCTCGCGCCACTGGAGGATGGACAGGTGATCCGTATCGAGTACGACAGGCACGTGAGATCACTTCGGCTTCTTGCCGGCACGGATCAGGCGGCCGAGACGGATGATTTCCGCAAACGCCTTGTCGTCGGCGAAGCTGCCGACGATCTGCCGATACCACGGTTCCGCTGCCTTGGCGGCAAGGGTTTCGCGCAGTTGCGCCAGTTCTTTCTCGACTTTCGCCAACCGTGTTTCGAGTTGTTTGGTGGTTGCAGCCATACGTTTTATTCTCGCCATCCCGCCGCGAACGTCAAGCATCTCGTCCGTGGCGGAGTGACAAAATGGCAACCGAAGTTTCTGACCTCCGCAACACCTTGCTACTCCTGTTACGCTCGAGGCTCGGCAGGAATTCCGGCTCCGTTAACTCGCGCCGATGCTGACCATCAGGTTGTAACAGGCGTGGGCGCCGACGGCGACGCCGAAGCCGCGCGCTTGAAACAGAAGGGCGAAGTACAGTCCCGCGATCAAGCGGAACAGAAACAGATAATTGCTGTACGGCTGTCCGTACGGACCGATGTGATGAGCGGCGGAGAACAGCAGCGCCGAGGCCGTCGCGGCCAGACCGACGGCGAGCAGGCCATTCACCTCCACCAACCGCAACAATTGCAGCAGGCAGGAAAACAGAATGAGGCGGAACAACGCCTCTTCGTAAATGCCCGCGCCCAGGTAGGTGATGACCTGTCCCACCGCCGGCTCCGTCGCGCCGATGTCCAATTCGACGCCGAACTGCTGGAGCGTCGGACCCAGCGCTCGGCTGATGGCCCACAGCCCGATGGCGAAGGCGACGCTTTCGAGGACCATGCCGCTGACCACGGCGAGGATCTCGTTGGGACGGTCCTGACGCCGCCTCCACGTCCACATGCCCATCAAGGCGAGCAGGATCGCCGGCGGCAGCCAAACCCACGAGATGCCGACGCGCGTCAGTCCGACGCGCAGCCAGTTGTCGGCGCCGTTACGCAGATTTTCGGGATGCGGACCACCCAGGACGGCGACCCCGGCCTCGTAAGCGAGGATGAGCGGCAGCACGAAGAGCAAGGACGGCCACGGATGCCGCGTCGATCGGAGATAGCTCATGTGACTCGTCATGGGGCGGCCTTCAGTTCCGAGTTCCGAGTGCTGAGTGCTGAGTCAAGCCGCCTTCCTGACTCAGCACTCAGCACTCGGAACTCAGAACTCGTTAGACCCATTCGGGGAAGCGGCCGCCGAGCAGTTCGCGGCTCTCGGCGGAGGACAGCGTGCGGACGATGCTGGGACTGTCGCACTGGGCGAGATCGACGTGGTGCGGCAGCGGCAGTGGTTGGCCCTGACTATCGATCAGCAGGGCGACGACCGGACGGGCCGGACTGCCCAAATCGCGGCGCGGCTGCGGCGTCGCCACCACCACGCCGACGGCGCCGTCGGCCAGTTCCACCACCGAACCGACCGGGTAAAACGACAGATGCAGCAAGCACTCGGCGTAATGGCGATCGAGCTGTCCCTGCTCGGCCAGCAGCAGCGTGTCGGTCAGCGCCGTGCGCGTTTCGCGCGCCGGGCGATGGGGCCGGCGGACGCACAGGCTGGCGTAGACATCGCACACGGCCAGCAGGCGCGTCAGCGGTTTGATCTGGAAATCGCGCAGGCCGTCGGGATAGCCGGTGCCGTCGAGCCGCTCGTGATGACCGCTGACCGCCTCGGCCAACCACGGCGCATCCAGCAGCAGCGGAGCGACCATGCTGACACCGTGATGACAGTGCGCCTCGACGGCGCGACGCTGTTCGTCGTCGAGCGGGCCGGCGTGCGCGAGGATTTCCGGCGGCACGCGCAGCATTCCGACATCGTGGACCAGGGCGGCGAGCAGCGCGTCCAACGGTTGGCCGCGAAGCTCCGGGTCGTGGCGGAGAATGCGGCCCATGACGCGAGCGGTCGTAAGGCTGTGGCAGGCGACGAAGTGGCTGGGCCGGCGCGGGTCGCCTTCGAGGAAGCGCAGCGGGCCGCACTCCTGGGCCTCGTTATGCACCTCTTCAGCCAATGCCAGAAAGGGCTGGCGGTCGATCGGCTGGGCGGTGTCGAGGGCTTGCAGCAGTTCGGCCAGACGCGCGACCCGGCCGACTTCCTGACGCTGACGTTCGACCCCGGCCGCCAGCGTCAACTGGCGAGCGGCCACCACATTGAGGACGGCTTCCAACCCCTCGCACAGACGCAGCTGGGCGCTGGTCGTATCGGGGAACAGCGGGATCATGCGAAGGGCGGTGTCGGTCAGCGAGACGGTTTCGCGATACAGTTTCGCCAGCGGATCGCGGCGGCCGAACAACGGCGCGATAGTTTCGTTCTCCTGGGGCTGATCGAAGGCGTCGGCGAGTTGGCGGAGCCGCAGGAGCAAATCGCGGCCGCGCTCCAGCGAACGACGGGCGCGCGCGGTCAGCTGGCGCGGCAGCGGCTGTGGCTCATCGCCGCCGGCAGGTGCGGTCAGCGGCCGGACGATGTGATCGACTTGCGCATCGTGTTCGTCGGCCTCGTCGACGAGGCGCGCGAACGAGACGAGCTTTCGTCCGCCCACGGCGGTTTCCTCGACGAGGGCGGCGGCCGCCGAGCGCGCTTCGTTGGCCAACCCCTGCGCCTGCTCCAACCGTTGCCGCAGCGCCTGGATTTTGCCCAGTAACACGCGGGTTTCACTCATCGCCACCTCCTGATCCGCCGGCCGCCGAGCAGGATGCGCCGGCCGTCAAAGACAAAACGGACGGCGGACCGCGAGCAGCCGACAGCGGATAGCTAAAGTTTTCATCGGAGGTTCGATGATAGCGACTTTAAGGGCACTGGCGTCCGTGCGAGGAATCCGCCGGCGTCAGGGAGTGGTGGCGCGGCCACGGGGCTAGGACACTTCCGGTCGCGCCGGTAAAATAGCCTGGAAGTAGGTGCCGCGAGCCGAGCGGCACCACGGGTCCGGCTCGGCTCGCCGGACCTACCCTTGGCTGGAGAGGAAAGCAGCTTCATGGCGCAAGTTCTCGACAACTCCGCGGCGCCCAAGACCGGCGAAGGTCTGAAAGTCCTCGTCATCGACGACGAGTCGTTCCACGCCGAAACCGTCGCCGAGAGTTTGGAGCGGGTCGGCTACGAATGCGTTCTGGCCACCAGCGGCTCGGCGGGAGCGCGGCAGATCGAGCAGGAGGATTATGACGTCATTGTCACGGATCTGAAAATGGCGGACCTGGACGGCCTGGCCATTCTGCGCAAGGCCCGCGAGGAATTGCCGGAGGCCGAGGTCATCATGATTACCGGCCACGGCGACGTGAAGACCGCCGTCGAGGCCATCAAGCAGGGAGCGGCCAACTACCTCACCAAGCCGGTCGATCTCGCCGAGTTGCGTGCCATCGTGGACCGCGCGGCGGAGCGCTTGCGGTTGGCGAAGATCAACCGAGAACTGAAACGTCAGCTCGACGAGAAGTTCGGCTTCGAGGGCGTCATCGGTAACAGCCCGGCGATGCACGAGGTCATCAAAGCGTGCCAGGCCATCGCACCCACGAACGCCACTGTCCTCATTCTCGGCGAAACCGGCACCGGCAAGGAACTGATCGCCCGCGCCATCCACAATAACAGTCCGCGCAAGAACAAGCCGTTCGCGCCGCTCAACTGCACCGCCTTCAACGAAAACCTGCTCGACGACGAGCTGTTCGGCCATGAGGTCGGCGCCTTCACCGGGGCGGACAAGATGCGCAAGGGCCGCTTCGAGTACGCCAACGGCGGCACGCTGTTTCTCGATGAAATCGGTGACATGCCGATGACACTGCAAGCGAAACTGCTGCGCGTGCTGGAGAACAAAGAGGTTTTTCGCATCGGCAGCAACGAGCCGATCAAGGTCAACGTGCGTCTGGTGTCGGCGACGTTTCGCGATCTGGAACAGGCCATCGCCGAGGGCAAGTTCCGTCAAGACTTGTATCACCGTCTCAAGGTGATGACGATCCGTCTGCCGCCTCTGCGCGAGCGGCGCGAGGACATCGCGCTGTTGGCCGCCCATTTCATCAAGGAGATGAACGCCCAGCACGGCAAGCATGTGACCAGCATCGCCGAACCGGTGCGCAAGGCGATGACGGCCTACGACTGGCCGGGCAACGTCCGCGAGCTGCGCAACTTCATCGAGAGCATGGTCGTGCTGGACACCGACGGCGTATTGAACCTCGACGACGTGCAGGACAGCGCGGTGCTGCGCAAGGCGTCCGCGTCGGACGGCCGAGCGTCCGGCCCGGCGCACCTGGTCGGCCGGCCGCTCACCGAGGTGGAGCGCTATTACATCGAGCAGGCGTTGGCGTTGACCGAGGGCAATCGCGAGGACGCGGCGAAGATGCTGGGCATCGGCGAACGCACGCTGTATCGCGTCATCCAGGATTGGAAGCTGCAAGACCGCATCCGAACGGCGCTCGACGACGCCCACCACGACATCGCGGCGGCGGCGAAGACGCTGAACATGAAGGAAACGGTTCTGGAACGCAAGATCAAAAAATGGGGCTGGAATGACAAAGAGTCCTAACCACAGAGTCACAGAGAACACAGAGAAAGAAACACAGAGAGAACAAAATGAAAAAAAGATCAATGATTCAACTACTGAGCTACGAATCTTTACTTTGTTCATCTTATGCTTCTCTGTGTATTTCTCTGTGTTCTCTGTGACTCTGTGGTTAGTTCTTCTTTCTGGAAGGCAGCATGGTGCGGATTCAGCAATTGCCGATGCTCGTCGTCAACAAGATCGCCGCCGGCGAGGTCATCGAGCGACCCGCCAGCGTCGTCAAGGAGTTGCTCGAAAACGCCGTCGATGCCGGCAGTCGTCGCATCGATGTCGAGATCGAGCAGGGCGGCGCGGACCTCATCCGCGTCGTCGATGACGGCGGCGGCATCGTCGCCGACGATCTGCCGTTGGCCTTCGCCAGCCACGCCACCAGCAAACTGCAATCGGCCGACGAACTCTTTCAGATTCAGACCTTGGGTTTTCGCGGCGAAGCGCTGGCCTCCATCGGCGGCGTGGCGCAAGTGATGCTGCAATCGCGGCCGGCGGCGGAGATGTGCGGCGCACAGATCGCCTGCAACGGCGGCGAGTTGACGGAAGTTCGGCCGTGGAACGGATCGGCGGGCACGCGCATCGAGGTACGGCACCTGTTCTACAACACGCCGGTTCGCCGCAAGTTTCTGCGCACCCCCTCCACCGAAATGGGCCACATCAGCGAGGCGTTCACTCG
The DNA here is from genome assembly GCA_036557825.1 of Gemmataceae bacterium. Classification (GTDB taxonomy): domain Bacteria; phylum Planctomycetota; class Planctomycetia; order Gemmatales; family Gemmataceae; genus JAJPHU01. The sequence goes on along the minus strand of DATBGU010000172.1, from coordinate 466 downwards.
TCTGGCGCTGGCCCATTCGCGCTCGACCTTCGAGGCGGACGTGGAGCGCGGTGTCCGCGAACGCGGGTTGCACCTGACACTGCGGCACAACAACAAGACGGTGTACGACATTCCGTCCTCGACAGTGCTGCTCGATCGCATCGCGGCGTTTTTCGGCCCGGAAGTGAGCAACTCACTCTATGCGGTGCAGGACCATCAGGGCGCGGCGACACTGACGGGCTATATCGCCGACCCCGCCTGCGAGCGCGGCACGGCCCGTATGCAATATCTGTTCGTCAACGGCCGCTGCATCCGCGATCGCACCCTGGGACACGCCGTCCAGGAAGCGTACCGCGGCCTGCTGATGACCGGCCGCTATGCCGTGACGTTTCTGTTTCTCGACCTGCCGCCCGATCAGGTCGATGTCAACGTGCATCCGACGAAGGCGGAGGTGCGCTTCCGCGACAGCCAGGCGCTGCACCACCTC